>NZ_JBFTPP010000002.1:0-477115 GCF_056398545.1 Terrabacter sp. 01T434 | reverse complement strand
GCTCCGGCTGCGCCGCCGCCCTCGACGCCGAGCACTACCTCGCCGCCCTCGAGGACACCGCCACCCCCGCCGAGGCCGCTGCCGAGGCCGCCCTCATCGACGAGACCGACTCCGGCGCGATCCCCGACCCCCGCGCCACCGTCGGCGCCGACGCCTAGCCTCGACCCCAACCACCAGCCCGCCCGACCCAGCCCCGCCGCACACCGAGAAGGAATCTCCATGGCACTGAAGAACACGACCGACGCCACCTTCGCCGACGACGTCCTCATGAGCGACAAGCCCGTGCTCGTCGACTTCTGGGCGACGTGGTGCGGCCCGTGCCGCAAGGTCGCCCCGATCCTCGAGGAGATCAACGAGCAGTACGGCGACAAGATCGAGGTCGTCAAGCTCGACACCGACGCCAACGTCGACACCGCCGCCCGCTACGGCGTCGTCTCGATCCCCACGCTCAACGTCTACGTCAAGGGCGAGGTCGTCAAGACCATCGTCGGCGCGCACCCGAAGCCCAAGCTGCTCCGTGAGCTCGAGGAGTTCATCGGCTGACCAGCAGGTCACGCGTTGGGGTGGTCCACCGTCACGGTGCCACCCCTTCGGCGTACTACGCTGCAGACGGCGCCCGACCACACCCGACCGACGCACAGCCCCCCGCGACCCGTTCGGAGCCCTCCGAGGAAGGAGCCAGATGACCCCCCAGCAGTCAGTCGTGCTCCGGCGCGGCGATTCCGGCCCCGCCGTGGCCGCCGTGTGCGAGCGGCTCATCCTCTCCGGCGACCTCACCGGCGGCCCAGGACACGGTGACCATGTCGGCGACCCCGTCTACGACGAGCGGGTCGAGCAGGCGGTCAAGTCCTTCCAGCAGCGTCGCGGGCTCATCGTCGACGGCGTCGTCGGACGGTCCACGTATGCCGTCCTCGACGGTGCGCGCTGGGCCCTCGGTGACCGCGTGCTGCGTTACCTGCCCGAGCACTTCATCGAGGGCGACGACGTCGTGACCCTGCAGGCCCGCCTCGCCGAGCTCGGTTTCACCCCCGGCAAGGTCGACGGTCTCCACGGACCGAGCACCGACTCGGCCCTGCGGGCCTTCCAGGCCGCGGTGGGCCTGGTGCCCGACGGCACGGTCGGTCCGGAGACGATGCGCGCCTTTGCGGGCCTGCGCCGCTCGGTCAGCGGCGGGTCAGCGAACGCCCTGCGCGAGCGGGAGCACATCCGGCGCGGCGGCTACAGCCTGAGCGGGCGCACCATCGTCCTCGACCCCGGGCACGGCGGCGGCGACTCCGGTGCCCACGGTCACCGCGGGCTCGTCGAGGCGCACCTCGCCCTGGACCTCGCGCGCCGCATCGAGGGGCGCCTGTCGGCCCACGGCGTCAGCGTCGTCTTCACCCGCACGGAGGCGACCGACGGAGGCACCGACGAGGAGCGTGCGGCCTTCGCGAACGCGTGCGACGCAGACCTCGTCCTCTCGCTGCACACCGACCACACCGCGTCCGGCTCGGCCCACGGGGCGTCGACGTACTTCTACGGCCATCCCGACAATCCCGCCCACGCCGACTGGTCGGTCATCGGCGAGAGCTTCGCCGACCTGCTCCTGCGTGAGGTCGTGGCCCGCACCGGTCTGACCGACTGTCGCTCACACGCCCGGACCTGGCCACTGCTGCGTCGCACCCGCATGCCGGCGGTGCGCCTCGACTTCGGCTACCTCAGCCATGAGGGGGACGCCGAGTCCCTGGCCGACGCCCAGATCCTCGACCACGTCGCCGAGGCCGTCGTCGTGGCACTGCAGCGCGTCTACCTCGGTGACGCCGACACCTCGCGCACCGGCGTGCTGCGCCTCGACGACCTACGCCGCCACCTCGAGACCATGCGCGCGCAGCAGGTGTCCGCCGACAGCTCGGTGGGCTGACGCAGCGCAGAGCGTCTCCCCGGCGTCGTCCCGGGACCTGCTGGCTCGGGCGCCCGGTCAGTCCGGATGGGTGACGTGAGCGTGGCTGGAGCCGTTGGGGTGGGTCTCCGGCACCGGCCGCATCCCCGGTACGCGCGCCAGCGCCCGTGCCAGCGCCGCCGCCGCCTCGTCGCGCAGCGTCACCACCGTGCGCAGCTCCATCCGGAGCCGTGGGTATGCCGGGTGGTCGCGTTCGACACGGAAACCGACCTTCTCGAGGAAGGGCGCATCGAGCACGCAGGCGTGTCTCGAGACGGCGAGCGGACGCGCGGCCACGGCCTCGAGCGACCGGGACCGGTGGTGCAGGGCGTCCTTGGCCGCCGTCTGGACGAGTGCCTTGCGCAGGCCACGGTCGGCCTGGCCCGGCAGGGTCATCGCCGTGAGGAGCATGAGCGTCGACGGGTCGGACGGCGCGGTCGCGAAGGCCGCCAACCGGGGCACGTGTCGCGCCGGCGCAATGAGCACATGGCCCGCCGGCTCGCCGTCGACGTAGGCGACGCGCCCAGGGGGACCCCAGTCCGCCATGACCGTCTCGACCCAGTCCAGGAGCAGCTCCCCCGGCTCGCGCGGGTCGGCGTGCCCGTTGCGCGGCACCGTCTGCCAGAACGTGCAGGGAGCGCACGCGCCGACGAGGTCGGCGACGCGGTCGGGGGTCAGGGGCAGGAGCTCACGCATCGTGTCTCCTCACTGCCCTCATGACCCCATTCTGGCCTGCTCGCCGCCAGCCGCACCATGACCACGGGGCGGCCGTGTCACGGCCGGTGCGGGACCGCGCTCCCGCGGCCACGCGGCATACCGAATTAGGGTGGGCGCATGAGCGAGCCGGGCACCTACGTCGAGAAGAACTTCAAGCGCGACACGAACTACATCACCACCCGGATCACGACCGACGGGCGCGACGGCTTCCCCGTCGAGGCGGGGCGCTACCGCCTCGTCGTCGCGCGCGCCTGCCCGTGGGCCAACCGTGCCATCATCGTGCGGCGCCTGCTCGGGCTCGAGGACGCCCTCTCGATGGGCATCTGCGGCCCGACGCACGACAAGCGGAGCTGGACCTTCGACCTCGACCCAGGCGGCCTCGACCCGGTGCTGCAGATCCCGCGCATCCAGGACGCGTACTTCAAGCGCGACCCCGACTACCCCCGCGGCATCACCGTCCCGGCGATCGTCGACGTGCCGACGGGGGCCGTCGTGACGAACGACTTCAAGCAGATCACCGTCGACCTCGAGACGCAGTGGCGCGAGCTCCACCGCGACGGCGCTCCGGACCTCTATCCCGACGCCCTCGCCGACGAGATCGAGGCGGTGAGCGAGCCGATCTACCGCTACGTCAACAACGGCGTCTACCGCTGCGGCTTTGCCGGCACCCAGGAGGCCTACGACAAGGCGTACCGCCGGCTGTGGGAGAACCTCGACCTGCTCGAGGAGCGCCTGACGACGCGCCGCTACCTCGTCGGCGACCACATCACCGAGGCCGACGTGCGCCTCTTCACGACGCTCGTGCGCTTCGACCCCGTCTACCACGGCCACTTCAAGTGCAACCGCAGCAAGCTCATCGAGATGCCGGCGCTGTGGGCCTATGCGCGCGACCTCTTCCAGACGCCCGGGTTCGGCGACACGGTCGACTTCGTCCACATCAAGCGGCACTACTACGTCGTGCACACCGACGTGAACCCGACGGGCGTCGTGCCTCTCGGGCCCGCCCTCGAGAACTGGGCCACGCCGCACGGACGCGAGGAGCTCGGCGGCTCTCCCTTCGGTGACGGCACTCCCCCGGGGCCGCCGCGCGAGGTCGTGCCAGCCGCGCACAACCCGGTGCTCAGCCTGCTGGCAGACTGAGCCAGCGGGCCGTATTCCGGTGGGTTCCTTTGTCCTGCAAGCGAACCCACCGGACGGGCGGCGTCAGGAGAGATAGAACTCCGCGAGAGCAGGGGCCAGCACCGGGGCCGGCACATGGTGGAACTCGCCCGGGAGCTCGACTGCGCGACCGTTCGGCAGGGCGTCCGCGAGCACACCGGCCGAGTCGTGCAACCACGGCATGGCCGTGCCGCTGCTGCAGACCGCGAGGAAGGGCACGGTGACGCGGCGCAGCGTCTCGGCGGGCAGGCCCTGGTCGTCGCCGCCGAGACAGAGGCCGTCGTACTTGACGGTGTAGGTCATCGCGAGCATCGGCTCCCACGTCGGCGTGCCCTTCATGCCCTCGACCATCTCGACGGGCATCCCGACGACGACGTTGTTGAAGTAGCGCAGGATGCCCTCCCGGTCACCGGCTGCCTCGAAGCGCTCGAGCGTGCCGATGTAGTCGTCGGGGGCGGGTGGCCACGCCTCGGTGCGATAGGGCACCTCGATCGCCGACGCCTTCGTGACGGGAGCGCCGGCGGCAACGGCCTCGACGACGAGAGCGCCGCCGGAGGAAATGCCGAAAGCGTAAGCAGGAGAGGCCGTTTCGCCAGCAGCCTCGATGACGGCCGTGAGGTCCTCGATCTCACGGCTGACCGTGTAGGGCTGGGTGTCACCGCTGTCACCTCGGCCCCGACGGTCGTACGTCACCCCGGTCAGACCCAGCTCCCCCAGCGCCTGTGCCAGGTCGCGGAAGGACCCACGGTCACAGAACGCACCCCCGACGACAACCGCGACGGGCCCCGACCCGTAGGCCTCGTAGGCGATGGTGGTGCCGTCTGCCGACGTGGCCTTCTCGATCTCGCTCATCTCTGACTCCTCGGTGTAGGTGGCCCACTTTCGAGGCCCTCATCCCTGCGTCGATCGAGACCGGAGCATCTCGACACGTCGGACGTCGAAAGTCTGACCCACTCACGTCCGTTTGCGTGAGAAGACCTCACGACGGTCCTCCTCCGGCACGGTCTCCATGAAGGCCATGACCGCCTCCGTGAGTGCCGGCCAGGTCTGGTGCTGCTCGATCGGCACGACGGTGCCGACGACCTGGTCCGTGTGCACCTCGACGAGGTTCCAGGACTGCGGACCGTCGACGCCCATGAGCAGCTCGCGGGGGGCGCCCACGTCGTCGACGTAGCTGACCCCACCCGCGACGAAGACGGGCACCCGTCCGAGCGTGCCGAAGCTCGTGACATGGAGGTGGCCGCTGAGGACAGCGCGAACGTCCGTCCCCTCCAACACGGCGCGGAGCCGATGGACGTCGTCGAAGTCGAGCAGCTGCATCACTGGCGACCGGTAGGTGATGGGTGCGTGGTGCATGACGAGGACCGTGCCGTGCTCCGCTCGATCCGCGAGTTCCTTTGTGAGCCAAGCATATTGGTCGTCCGAGAGTCCGCCGTGGTGATAGCCCGGCACAGCCGTGTCGATCGCGATGATGCGGAGCCCGTGGACGTCCGTCACGGTGTCGTGCGGCGCGTCGGTGTCGACGCCGAAGAGCGTCCTGGCCATCGGTCTGCGCTCGTCATGGTTGCCCCCGGTGAGCACGAGCGCGCAGCCGAGCCGTTCGACGACCGGATCGACGATGGTCCGCAGCAGGCCGTAGGCCTCCGGATCGCCGCTGTCCGCGAGGTCCCCCGAGATGACGAGGGCGTCGACCCGCTCCTGCGACGCCTCGACCCGGGCCAGGGCCTGCCGCAGCTGGTGCTCGGTGTCGATCCGGCCCGCGAGCAGGCCTCCGCGCGCGATGAGATGGGGGTCGGAGAGGTGCGCGATGACATGCGTCGGCGCCGGCCGTGATGCGGTGAGGGCCATGCCGCCACCCTAGGCGCAGTCACCAGTCCCGTCGTGCGATGAGTGGCACGAGGTGCGAGGGTGGGACCGGAGGTCTCCATGCCCATTCCCCATGCCGTCACCCGCTTCAACAAGAAGTACCTCAACCAGGTCCTCGTGCACCTTGCCGGCCACGGCTGGTTCGTCGAGCTCGAGCACGTCGGCCGCCGATCGGGTCGCACGTTCCGGATCCCGATCATGGCCTTCGACCGCGGCGACGTCGTGACGATCGCCCTGACGTACGGGAGCGGCGTCGACTGGCTGGCCAACCTGCGCGCCGCCGGCGGGGGCCGGATGCGCCTGCGCGACGAGCTGCTCGCGCTCGGGGCGCCTGCGTCCGTGCCCGAGGCCGAGGGCCGTGCCCGGATGCCCCAGCCGCCACGGCTGTTGCTGCCGCTCCTCGGGTGTCGCGACTACGTCGAGATGCCGGTGCTGTCCCGTGCGCCCTTCGTTCGTTGGTGAGCAGGGGTTGGTGAGCAGGGGTTGGTGAGCAGGGGTTGGTGAGCCCGCACGCCCCGCCCGCGAACCTCAGTGCCTCACCTGGCAGTTGGGACACCAGAAGAGTCTCCGACCGGCAATCTCCTTCTCCTGCAAGGGTTTTGAGCACCGTGGACACGGTTGACCGGTGCGCTTGTAGACGAGAAACCGTCGGTCGAACGTGTCGCCGAGCCGTTCGCCGGTCAGTCGTCGGGAAATCGCGCGGCCCCGACCGGACCGCATCACTCGCCCCGCCTCGTCGACCTGGTCGGGCATCGTGATGATCTGCGAGAAGGTGCGCCCGAGCGGCATGAGGAGGACGAGGTCGTCCCAGATCTCCTGCCAGACGTCCGCAGACACGTCGACGCCCCGGGTGAGCGGGTCCACGGCCAGGCGGTGCAGCACCTCGCAGCGGTAGACGTTCCCGACACCCGCCACGACAGACTGGTCCATGAGCAGCTCGGCCACCGTCCGCCGACTCCGATGGACCCGGTCCCAGCCGCCATCGGGGCGCTGCCCACGTCGCAGCGGGTCGGGACCGAGCGTGGCGACGATCTCACGCTGCCGCGCGCGATCGACCAGGGAGCAGATCATCGGTCCACGCAGGTCCGCGAAGTGTTCCGGACCCACGAGGCGCAGCCGCACGGCTCCGACCGGGGGTGAGGGGCTGCCCGCGACGAGATGTTTCACGGGAAACATCCCGATGAGGCCGAGGTGTACGTGCAGGGTGGTGTCGCCGATCTCCACGAAGAAGTGCTTGCCCCACGCCTGCGCCCGCTCGAAGATCCGACCGTTCAAACGGCCGGCATCGGCAGCGAAACGACCCTGCGGGCTCGTCGCCTCCACCTCATGGCCACCGAACGCGCGTCCCAAGCGGTCCGCCAGCGCATGGATCGTGTGGCCTTCGGGCACGTGCCGTCCTCTCCGTGCTGCGTCCTGCGGTCAGGCGTTGGTCAGCCGAACGTGCGCAGCGCCTCCGCGCCAGCAGAAGCAGGGACGCCCATCAGGCCCAGGATGCGGCGCAGGTCCTCGACCGAGGCGAACTCGACCGTGATCTTGCCCTTGCGCTGGCCTAGGGCGATAGCGACGCGCGTCTCGAGGTGGTCGGAGAGGTCGGTGGTGAGGTCGTCGAGCTGCGGGTGGCGGCCGCCCTGGCGAGGCCGACGCGCCTTCGGGGCGTCGTTGCCCTCACCGAGGGAGACGAGCTCCTCGACGTTGCGCACTGACAGCCCCTCGGCGACGATGCGTTGGGCCATGCGCTCCATCGCAGCGCCATCGGCCATTCCGAGCAGGGCGCGGGCGTGTCCGGCGCTCAACACGCCTGCGGCAACACGGCGTTGCACGAGAGGCGGCAGCTTGAGCAGGCGCAGCGTGTTGGAGATCTGCGGTCGCGAGCGGCCGATCCGGGTGGCCAGCTGCTCGTGGGAGCACCCGAAGTCGTCGAGCAGCTGCTGGTAGGCCGCGGCCTCCTCCAGCGGGTTGAGCTGGCTGCGGTGCAGGTTCTCGAGCAGCGCGTCGCGCAGCAGGTCGTCGTCGCTCGTCTCCTTGATGATCGCCGGGATGGAAGCGAGTCCGGCCGCCTGTGAGGCGCGCCAGCGACGCTCACCCATGATCAGCTCGAAGGTTCGCCCCTGCGCCTCATCGAGCTGGTCGGTGGGGATGCGCCGCACGACGATGGGCTGGAGCACGCCGATCTCGCGGATCGAATGCACGAGCTCGGCCATGTGGTCCTCGTCGAAGACCGTGCGGGGCTGCTTGGGGTTGGGCCGGATCGAGTCGATGTCGAGCTCGGCGAACTCTGCGCCGGGCACGACGGCGAGTCCGTTGTCGGCGGCCGTGTCGTCGGCGGCGGTCCTGGCATCAGCGCCCGACGCCTGTGACGACGTGTCGCCCGAGATATCGCTCGGCGTCTCGGCACCACCCGTCGAATCGTGGGCGGGGTCGCTCGTCGACACGGATGGCTCGGCCCCGACGGGCGCGCTGTCGCGCGTCAACTCGGCCGCAGCCGGCTCTGGCTGCTTCTGCTCGGCGAAGAAGACGTCAACCGGACGTCCGGCGCCTCCGCTGGGTGTGCTCGGGATGAGTGCTCCGAGACCTCGACCCAGTGCGCGTCGCTTCTCCGCCATGCAACTACCCTCCACCGTCTCGGACGCGGCCATCGCATCCGGGGGCCCAGTCTAGGTGCACAGCGGTGCACCTTCGGGTACCCGGGGCCGGCATCCATTCGCGTTCCTCGCCGAATGGACCGACACGATCGTCGGTTTCACGTGAAACGGGACCGCGCAGGATGGTGTGACGTCCACTGAGCGGCGTGTTTCACGTGAAACACGCCGGGGACAGTTTCACGTGAAACAGGGCCGCCACCGTGACGGTGACGACCCTGTGGTCGAGATCGATGGCTCGTGGCCGGTCACGTCGGTCCGGCTGCCCCACGGTCGGCCAGTTCGCCTGCAGCCTCGAGATAGGCGAGGGCACCACTGCTTGCCGGGTCGTAGGTCATGACGGTCTCGCCGAAGCTCGGTGCCTCCGAGACACGAACCGAGCGGGGCACCGTCGTCCGAAGCACCTCTTGGGGGAAGTGCTCACGCACCTCGTCGGCGACCTGCGCGGAGAGGCGGGTGCGCCCGTCGTACATCGTGAGCAGGATCGTCGACACGTGCAGCGTCGGGTTGAGGTGGCGCTTGATGAGGTCGATGTTCTTGAGCAGCTGCGAGAGGCCTTCGAGCGCGTAGTACTCGCACTGGATGGGGATGAAGACCTCGCTCGCAGCGACCATCGCGTTGACGGTGAGCAGGCCAAGGCTGGGCGGGCAGTCGATGAGGATGTAGTCGAACTCGTGACCTCCGCCTTCGCCCGCGGCTGCGATCGCCTTCTGCAGTCGTGACTCCCGGGCGACGAGAGACACGAGCTCGATCTCCGCGCCGGCCAGGTCGATGGTGGCCGGGGCACAGAACAGGTTCTCGACCGTGCTGCACGGCTGAACCACGTCGAGCAACGGCGCGCTGTCGACGAGCACGTCATAGATGGACGGCACTTCGGCGTGATGGTCGATGCCCAGTGCCGTGCTGGCGTTGCCCTGGGGATCGAGGTCGATGACGAGCGCCCTGAGTCCGGACTGAGCCAGCGCCGCGGCCACATTGACCGTGGTGGTGGTCTTGCCGACACCCCCCTTCTGGTTGGCGACCGTCAGGACGCGCGGGGAGACCGGCTTGGGGAACTGGCGACCCGTCAGCTGGATGCGTCGTCGGGTGTTGTCGGCGAGCTCCCGGCCCAGGGGCGTGTCCGTGCCGGGAGTCGGGATGGCAGCTGCCAGCGCCTCCCGGTCGGCACGGTCGTCCTTCATCTGGGCGCCGGGACCATGGTCGTCCACAGGCTTGTCCCCAGCCTCAGATGCGGGGATTTCCCGTTCAAAGGCGGGTGTTGTCGGGACTTCGTCCACCGCGTTGTCCACAGCGGTGGATGGCGAGGCGTGGTCGTCTGGCATCGCGCTGCCCGCAGGCGTCTCCAGCGCGATGACGTCACCTTGCGCGTCGCCTGTCGAAGTGGCGTCACCCACGTGGGCGACCTCGCCGTCACGGTCGTCGGTGACGACTGCACCAGCAGCCGCCCCAGCGGCCACGACGTCTTCGACGGGCACCTCGTCGGTTTCACGTGAAACACTCAGCATGCGGGCAAGCCACCCCAGACGTCGGTGCTCCGGTTCTGGATCTGGTTCGCTCGGCCAGCCCAGATTGGTCGACATCGTCACGGGGAGAGCACCTCCGGGGTTGAGGGTCGTCCGGCGGAGTGATCCGCACGCAGCGCCCGTCGTCATGGTCTGGACACGATCATCGCTGATCGCGCGGCTTGTCGCCGACTGCCGGGCCGGAGCGTCGCGCAGCCCGTGGGCGATCGGCCCGTCGGCGGGCAGATCCAGCGCTCGAGGGCTGGCGCGAGCGGAATCGCCGACGGTCCACGACGTCGCCGATCGTGCATCGGAGCACGATCGTCGGCTCACCCAGCACCGCGGCGCCGTACTCGTGCACCCCGGCGTCCACGACGCCGAGACGGGTCAGCGCGGTTCGGCTCTCGGACAGCTCCTCTGCGGCGCGGCTTCCCTTCAGGGCGAGGAGGCTGCCGCCGGCGTCGAGGAGGGGCAGGGTCCACTCGGCGAGCTGGACGATGCGGGACACCGCACGGGCCGTGACCCAGGGGGCGTGGAGCCGGTCCCAGAGTGCTTCGGCACGCGCCGTGTGGACCGTGACGTTGGTCAGGCCGAGCTGCGCGACCGTCCCGGTGAGCCAGCCGGTGCGTCGAGCCAGCGGCTCCACGAGGTGGAGGTCGAGGTCCGGACGGGCGATGGCGAGGGCAAGTCCCGGCAGGCCGGCGCCGGACCCGACGTCGATGACCTGCTGCCTCCCCTCACTACGGGGAATCGCCTCCTGGACCACCGCGCAGTTGAGAACGTGGCGGTCCCACAGGCGCGGAGTCTCGCGCGGACCGATCAAGCCGTGACTGATCCCCGTGTCGGCCAGGATCGTCACGAAGTGCTCCGCGAGCTCGAGCCGGTCGCCGAAGACCTCTGCCGCAGCAGATGGGGTCGCCGGCGGGTCGGCAGCGCCGAGCGCACCGTGGGTCACGGGCTCTCACTCCTAGGGTCGTGCGTCTGGCGATGGTGCCTGCGATGGGGAGCCGTTTCACGTGAAACGGCACCTCTCATTCGGGCAAAATGACGACGTGACGCTGCGGCTCCGCACCCTCTGACTCGGAGACGAGACCGGCAGCAGCAACCTCGTCATGCACGACCTTGCGCTCGAAGGCGGTCATCGGGTCCAGCGAGCGCTTCGTGGCGGAGTCCTTGACCTCGGCGATCGCGGTCTGGGCGAGCTCGACCAGCGCGGAGCGACGCTCGGCCCGGTACCCGGCGACGTCGAGCATGAGCCGGCTGCGTTCGCCGGTCTGGGCCTGGACGGCAAGTCGCGTCAGCTCCTGGAGGGCCTCGAGCACCTTGCCGTCGGTGCCCACGAGCCGGCGCGGGACGCGACCCTCGTCAGAGTCGACGATGGCGATGGCTGCCCGGTCACCGTCCACGTCGACGTCGATGTCCCCGTCGAGGTCGGCGATGTCGAGAAGGGTCTCGAGGAAGTCCGCAGCCACCTCGCCCTCACGCTCCAGCTGGCGGACCCGTGACTTCTTGTCGGTCTTGTCGGTCTTGTCGGCCGGCTCGGAGCCTGCCTCGTCTGCCATCGGGGCGCCTGGCTCGATCGTCTCGGCCACGACGGTGGCCGGAATGGACTCGGTGGCCTGCTGGGTCGACAGCGGCGCCGCTGGATCGGCGGGCGTCTCGACGTCGGTGGCCTGGGGGTCGCTCATGAAAACTCCTTCGTTCACCGGGGCAGATCTGTGGACAACGTGCGTTTCCGCAGGTCAGAGGCCCATGGCAGTGTGGACAAGTATGTGGACGAACCTCAGCGGCGGTTCTTGGTCGGCTGGGTCCTGGCGCGCTTTTTGCCCTTGGGCTGCTGGCGCTGGCCTGACTTGGACGCGTCGTCGGGGACGGTCTCGGAGCCCTCGAGGCCCGGCACCGTCAGCTCCTGCATGTCCTTGCCCTTGCGCTTGAGGCGCTCACGGCGGGCACGCTCGGCCTCGGATCCGGGAGCCGGCATGTTGCGGATGACGTAGAACTGCTGGCCCATGGTCCAGAGGTTGGTGGTCAGCCAGTAGAGCAGGACACCGATGGGGAAGTTGATGCCGGAGAACGCGAAGAAGAGCGGCATCAGGTAGAGCAGGACCTTCTGCTGCTTGGCGAAGGGGTTGTCGAGCGCGGAGGCCGGCATGTTCTTGCGCATCAGCTGGTACTGCGTCGTGAACGTCGTCGCCGACATCAGGACGATGAGCACCGCGCTGAGGATCTTGACGTTGAGCGTCGTGGAGTGGACGAACGAGTCCGACAGCTTGGCCCCGAGGATCGTCGAGGTCTCGATCGTCTGTGCGACCTGCCGGGTGATCGGGCCGATCGGCGGCTGCGTGCCCTCGGCGATGCCCTTGAGGTTGTTGAGCAGCTGGAATAGCGCGAAGAAGAAGGGGCTCTGGATCAGGATCGGCAGGCAGCTGCTGAACGGGTTGGTCCCGGTGCGCCGGTAGAGATCCATGATCTCCGCCTGCTGGGCCTTCTGGGACTCCGGGTCCCGCTTGCCCTTGTACTTCTTCTGGATCTTCTGCATCTCCGGCTGGATGAGCTGCATCCGGCGGGAGGAGTGGATCTGGCGCACGAAGAGCGGCATGAGCAGGAGACGGACGACGACCGTGAGGCCGACGATCGACAGGGCCCACGCCCAGCCGGACCAGGCGCCGGTGAGCCCGAGGGTCTCCCAGAACGCGTGCCAGCCGTACATGACCCAGGCTTCCCCGAGCTTGATCGGGTAGAGCACGGTGTTGAAGAACTCGATCAACGTCATTCCTCTGTCGTAGGGCGGGCGGCGGGCCGCTCACCGCTGATCGGCAACGATATGCCGGATGTTCAGGTGGTGTGGTCGTGCGCCTCAGGCAGGTCGGGGGCACGGTAGTCCTCGGGTCGCACGTCGTTGCGGGTGGCCCACGTCAGGGGGACCGGGTCGACGCCGCCCGGGGTCCAGGGGTGGCAGCGACCGATCCTTCGGATGGCGAGCCAGCCACCGCGCACCGGTCCGAAGCGGGTCAGCGCGGTGACGGCATACGCCGAGCAGCTGGGGTAGAAGCGGCAGCTGGGCGGGGAGAGCGGGGAGATGAACCGCTGGTAGAACCGGACCGCGAGCAGGAGCGGCGACGCGAGCACCCGGTTGGCCGTGGGGCTCATGGTCGGCACGCCTTGTCGAGCTGGCGAGCCACGGCCAGGTCGAGCTCGTCCCAGCTGGCGGTGGCGGCGGCGGGGTTGGCCCGCACGACGACGTCGAGCCCGGCGGGCAGGCCACTCAACCTCGCTGCGACGCTGGCGCGCAACCGACGCTTCGTCCGGTTGCGCACGACGGCGTTGCCGACGGCCTTGGACACAACAAAACCGACGCGCGGCGGATGATCCGCACGCACATCGGTCCGGTTGGCATGCACGATGATGAGTCGCCCGCCTGCTCTGCTGGCGCCGGGCCCGCGTACTGCCGTCGTGAAATCCGTCCGCTCACGCAGTCGGTGACGTGCCGGCAGCACGCCGCGGCCTCCGGCGGCTCAGGCCGAGAGCTCGGCGCGGCCCTTGCGACGGCGGCCGGCGAGGATGGCACGGCCGGCGCGGGTGCGCATGCGCAGGCGGAAGCCGTGCGTCTTGGCGCGGCGACGGTTGTTCGGCTGGAAGGTGCGCTTGCTCACGAGGTTCTCCGTAGGTTGCAGGGTCCGCTCCGACGTCACGACGACGTCGGCCCGGCTCCCGTTCTGGGGCTGGCGATGGCCGATGCGACCGCAATCGGCAAGCCCGTGGAGGACCGAGTTCGTCCGGCTGGGCCGGGTTCGGGGCCACGGGCATGCGAAAGAGGTCGCAGACACGCTCGGTCAACGATACGGGAGCCGCGGAACGAGGGTCAAACCGGCGGAGCCGCCGAGCGAGAGCGGACCAAACCGACGATCTTCCGAGGTCGTTCGGCGATTGCAAGGCGACACGCCGCGGAGGGCGCAGATCTGTGGACGGCTCGATTGTCTTTCGTGCCCCGGCGCCTGTAGGTTTTCGTCTTCACGATCCTCGCCACCCCAAATGCACAGGCTGTGGACAAACGTGTGGACAACAAGGCATCGTTCACCGGGACGCGGACGGGTCCAGGACGTCCGACCCGGCACATCGGGCTCCCGCTCGGTCCGGATCGAGCCGGAGCACAACAGGGTGCGACAGACATGACTCAGGGGCAGGTGGGATCACGGTGGCCGAGACAGGCGTCGATTACGCGCAGATCTGGCAGCAGACGCTCGGCACCCTCGACTCGGTGGGGCTGTCGAACCAGGAGCGCGCGTTCGTCCGACTCTGCCGCCTCGTCGGCGTGCTCGACCAGACCGCGCTGGTCCGGGCACCCAACACCTTCACCAAGGACTTCCTCGAGCAGCGCGTCCGCGAGCAGATCCACAACGCGCTAGCCAGTCAGCTCGGGCACCCCGTCCAGCTCGCGGTGTCGGTCGACGAGAGCCTCGAGACCGACCTGGGGATGATCAGTGACGAGCCCAGCGGTCAGGCCTCGGTCCACGGTGGCTCCCGAGGCGGACCGTCAGGCGGCATGGGTGGCCACCAGAACGGCTCGGGCGGCTACGGGTCGAACGCCCACAACCCCCTGCGCGACCTGGCCGAGAGCGCGCCAGCGCTCAACGGCGCCGACCTCGACGAGCCGCACCAGCCGGCATACCCGGGCGGTCAGACGCGGATGGAGCTCGGCCCCGACCCGCTGAGCGGCGGGGAGAGCGGGCCACTGCGCCTGCAGCAGCGCGTCGAGCCGAGCTCGCCCGGCGACACGCGGCTCAACCCGAAGTACACCTTCGACACCTTCGTCATCGGCGCGAGCAACCGCTTCGCCCACGCGGCGGCGGTCGCGGTCGCGGAGGCCCCGGCCAAGGCATACAACCCGCTCTTCGTCTACGGCGAGTCGGGGCTGGGCAAGACGCACCTGCTCCACGCCATCGGGCACTACGCGCGGACGATGTTCCCCAACGTGCGCGTGCGCTACGTGAACTCCGAGGAGTTCACCAACGACTTCATCAACAGCATCCGTGACGACAAGGCGAGCGCGTTCCAGAACCGCTACCGCAGCGTCGACGTGCTGCTCATCGACGACATCCAGTTCCTCCAGGGCAAGCTGCAGACCCAGGAGGAGTTCTTCCACACCTTCAACACCCTGCACAACGCGAACAAGCAGATCGTCATCACCAGCGACCTGCCGCCCCGCGAGCTGTCGGGCTTCGAGGACCGGATGCGCACGCGCTTCGAGTCGGGGCTGCTGACCGACGTGCAGCCGCCCGACCTCGAGACCCGCATCGCGATCCTGCGCAAGAAGGCGATCCAGGACCGGATGTCGGTGCCGGACGACGTGCTCGAGTACATCGCGACGAACTTCAGCACCAACATCCGCGAGCTCGAGGGCGCCCTGATCCGCGTCACGGCGTTCAGCAACCTCAACCGTCAGGCCGTCGACCTGCCGCTCGCCGTCATCGTGCTCAAGGACGTGCTGCCCAACGAGACGCCCAACCAGGTGACGGCCGCGACGATCATGGCGGTCACGGCCGCCTACTACGCCGTGACGCTCGAGGACCTGTGCGGCTCGAGCCGCTCGCGTCAGCTCGTCACGGCCCGCCAGATCGCGATGTACCTCTGCCGCGAGATGACCGACCTCAGCCTGCCCAAGATCGGCCAGCACTTCGGCGGTCGCGACCACACGACCGTCATGCACGCCGACCGCAAGATCCGCGAGCTCATGGGTGAGCGTCGCGCCATCTACAACCAGGTCACCGAGCTGACCAACCGGATCCGCCAGCAGTCCCACTGACGTCTCGTCAGCCCCGCTGAGCGACCCGATGGCGTATGCCGTGTCGCTCGGCCCGCGTCAGGCTGCCCTTTCGGCGTGGTCTGCCTTCGCGGCTCTCCGGGCGGCGATGGTCGCCGTCAGGGCGTCGTCCCACGGCGTCGGCGCGAGACCGAACGTGCGCTGCGTCAGGTCCGAGTCGAGCACGAACGGCCGCTCGAACTGGGGCCGGGTCTCGCGCAGCTCGCGCATGAGCGGGACGACGAGACCGGCGGCGGTGCCGAGCGGACGGGGCAGCACGCGTACCCGGCGGGGCTTGACGCCGGCCAACCGCGCGATGTCGCCGGCCGCCTCGTCGAAGGTGCGCGCCGGAGACGTCGGGACGTGCCAGGCGCGACCCCAGCCCTCGTCCCCGGTCGCCACCCGCGCGGCGAGGCGACCCACGTCGGGGACGTAGGTCCACGAGTGGGCCACGTCCGCCCGCCCGGCCGGCACGAGAGGCGTGCGGCCCGCGAGCAGCGCGTCCATGACCACGTCATTGAGGTAGCTCGTGCGCGCCGTCGTGCCGGGGCCGAAGTAGTCGCTCGAGCGCAGCTCCGTGATGCGCAGGCGGCCGGCCTCGTGGCGGGCCAGGGCCTCGGTCCACATGTCGGCCCGGATGCGCCCCTTGTGGCCGGACGGGTGCATCGGGTCGTCCTCGCGCATGGGCGCCTCGACCTCGCCGTAGCCGTACAGGTTGCCGATGATGACGAGGCCAGCCCCGGACTCCTCGGCGGCGGTCAGGGTGGCGGCGGCGATCGGCGGCCAGTCGGTGTCCCAGGTCGTGTAGCTCGGCGGGTTGACGGCGTTGACGATGCTCGTGGCGCCCCGGGCCAGCTCGGTGACGGCGCGCGCGTCGCCCGCGTCCAGGGACACGACCTCGACGGAGTCAGGGTGGGTGTCCTGCCACGGCCGCTCCGTGACGCGGCCGGAGCGCGACGCGAGGGTCACGGTGTGCCCGAGCGCGACGAGCTCGGCGGTGGTTGACCGTCCGACGCCTCCGGCGCCGAGGACGAGGTGGTGGGTCATGGGGAGATCCTCTCGAGTCAATGGTGAGCACTGCTCACACTTAGAGGATGACACGCGCGCGACCGCCAGGCAAGAGCAGTGCTCACACTTTCTGCCAACTGTGGCAGGCTCGGATCCATGGAGCCCTCGCCCCGCCCTGATCTGCCCCTGCCGCCGCGCGTCGAGGGGCAGCAGCCCGCGACCGCCGGACCGCCGCTCGGAAAGCGCGCGCGCAACCGGCTCGCCGTCGAGGCGGACATCCTGCGCGTCGCACGCCAGCACCTCGCCACGGAGGGCGCCGCCGCACTCAGCCTTCGGGCGGTCGCCCGCGACCTGGGCATGGTGTCCTCCGGCATCTACCGCTACGTCGACAGCCGGGACGAGCTGCTGACGCGCCTCATCATCGACTCGTACTGGTCCCTCGCCGCAGCCGTGCGCTTGGCCCACGACAGCGTCGCGCGGGACGACCTCGAGGCACGGTGGGACACCCTCGGACGGGCCCTGCGCGCCTGGGCGATCGACCGGCCGCACGACTTCGCCCTGATCTACGGCTCGCCGGTCCCGGACTACGAGGCCCCGGCGGAACGTACCCAGGAGGCCGGCACCGCGGTGCTCGCCCTCCTCGTCTCCCTGCTCGACGACGTGCGACGGGCAGGCCGGCTCGCTGCAGGCGACCGCCTCGGACTCGTCGACGAGCGCGCCCACGCCGCGGTCGGTGCCATGCTCGAGACCCCGATGTTCGCCTCGACCCGACTCGACGCCACCTCCCTGGTCCAGGGGATCGCGGCCTGGACGCTGCTCCTGGGCGCCGTGACGAGCGAGGTCTTCGCGCAGCTGGGGCCGGTTCCGGACGGGGAGGCGCTCTTCGAGAGTCTCCTGGTGGTGTCGAGACGGTGCGTCATCGGACCCGTCGATGCCTAGCCGGTGTCCGGCCGAGGGCGCACCAACGCCCGTCAGCGAGCCGGTGCGGTGGGGTCGGGCGATCCACGTCCACATCCATCCACAGGGTTGTCCACACCTGTGTGCACAGCGTGACCTCACCGAGACCTGCGGCGGACTGGCCGGTAAAGACCGTTTTGCCCCAATGTTTTCCACCACCTGTGGACAACTCTGTGGAAGTGGCGGCGGTCGCTATGCACAGGTAACTAGTCAGCAAGCGCTGCAAATCGGACATATGCCGTCGCCTCTTCCACACCTCGCTGTGGACGCGTGTGGACGACGGCCACCAGCCTGCGGACAACCGGCGGCGAGCCTGTGTGGTCGATGTGTACAGCCGAAAACCGTCCACAGCGGGCTGCCCCAGCGGCCATGCCTTCCCCACACGCCATGCACACCCCGGTCGGCGCTCTGACCAGCCACGACTCGGGTTGTCCACAGCATCCACAGCACCTATGACTACGACGAGATCCCAGTCAAGGAGGGAAGCCCCGACAACGAGGGTCTCTCCCACGCCCGGGCGCACCTCCGGTGAGACCTGAGTTGTTGCCCGATTCCGGCGCAGCGCGCATTCGGGGAGTGTCTGTGGTGCCAGTCACCCGCAGGCACTAGTGTCTGAGCCCCAATGTCCTTCCCCGTCGAAGTGAGTGCACCGTGAAGTTTCGGGTAGAGCGAGACGTCCTGGCCGAGGCCGTGACCTGGGTGGCCCGCGGGCTCCCGGCCCGCCCGCCGGTACCCGTGCTCGCGGGCGTGCTCGTCGACGCGAACGAGGACGGCACGCTGACGCTGTCGGCCTTCGACTACGAGGTGTCCGCCCGCATCACCGTCCCGGCCGACGTCGCCGAGGCCGGCCAGGTCCTCGTCCTGGGTCGGCTCCTCGCGGACATCTCGCGCAACCTGCCGAACAAGCCGATCGACGTGAGCACCGACGGGACCAAGGTCAACGTCGCGTGCGGGTCCTCGCGCTTCGCCCTGCGCGAGATGCCCGTCGCCGACTACCCGACGCTCCCCGCCGCACCCGAGACGAGCGGCACGATCGCCGGCGACGTCTTCACGCAGGCGGTCGCCCAGGTCTCGGTCGCAGCCGACAAGGGTGACACCCTGCCGATCCTCACGGGGGTCCGCATGGAGATCGACGGCGACAAGGTGACGCTCCTCGCGACCGACCGGTACCGGCTCGCGATGCGGGAGCTGACGTGGAGCCCCTCGGCCCCCGACGCCAGCCACGTCGCGCTCATCCCGGCCCGTCAGCTCTCCGACACGGCCCGCGCCCTCGGCGCGTCCGGCTCGGTGGAGCTCGCCCTGGGCCAGGGCGGCGACGGCCTCATCGGGTTCGAGGCCGGTCAGCGTCGCGCGACGACCCGTCTGCTCGACGGCGAGTACCCCAAGGTCACCTCGATCTTCCCGACCTCCGTCGACACCGAGGCGGTCATCGAGACGGCGGCCCTCGAGGAGGCCGTCAAGCGCGTCGCCCTCGTCGCGGAGCGCAACACGCCCGTGCTGCTGAAGTTCACCGACGGCCAGGTGGCGATCGAGGCCGGAACGGGTGAGGATGCCCAGGCCTCCGAGGCGGTCGAGGCGACCCTCAACGGTCCCGAGATCCAGATCGCCTTCAACCCGCAGTTCCTGCTCGACGGCCTGCACGCGGTCGGCACCGCCTGGAGTCGGCTGTCCTTCACGCAGCCGAGCCGTCCCGCGGTCCTCACCGGCCAGGCCGAGGCCGACTCCGAGCCGGACACCGGCTACCGCTACGTCCTCATGCCAGTCCGCTTCGCCAGCTGAGCCGGCGCCGCACCAGCACCCCAGCACGCACGCCCGGTCCGTCCGGCAGGCCAGACCCGGCCCGCGCGGCCTGATCAGGGGCGCTGCCGGGTAGGGCGTAGCCTCGTAGCGCCTCACCCGATCCCCCCCCACGCTCCCTGTAGAAAGGCTCGCGACATGCAGCTCGGTCTCATCGGTCTCGGCAAGATGGGCGGCAACATGCGCGAGCGGTTGCGCCGCGCGGGCCACGAGGTGGTCGGTTTCGACCGCAACCCGGACGTCGCCGACGTGCGCACCCTGCCGGCCCTGGTCAAGGCCCTCGCCGCCCCCCGCGTCGTGTGGGTCATGGTCCCCGCCGGTGACCCGACACGCGAGACCGTCGCCAAGCTCGCCGACCTGCTCGAGCCCGGTGACCTCGTCATCGACGGAGGCAACTCCCGCTTCACCGACGACTTCGAGAACGCCAAGCTGCTCGCCGAGAAGAAGATCGGCTACGTCGACTGCGGTGTGAGCGGCGGCGTCTGGGGCCTCGAGAACGGCTACGGCCTGATGTGCGGCGGTGACAAGAAGTGGGTCAAGGCGGCGATGCCGATCTTCGACGCGCTGCGGCCCGAGGGCCCCCGTGAGGAGGGCTTCGTCCATGCCGGCAAGGTCGGCGCGGGGCACTACACGAAGATGGTCCACAACGGCATCGAGTACGGCCTCATGGCGGCCTACGCCGAGGGCTACGAGCTGCTCGAGAAGAAGGACATCGTCACCGACGTTCCCGGGGCGTTCAAGGCGTGGAGCCGCGGCACCGTGGTGCGGTCCTGGCTGCTCGACCTCATGGTCGACGCGCTCGAGGACAACCCGCACCTCGACGACGTCTCCGACTACACCAACGACTCCGGTGAGGGCCGCTGGACGGTCGAGGAGGCCATCGCCCTGTCTGTGCCGATGCCCGTCATCTCGGCCTCGCTCTTCGCCCGGTTCGCCTCGCGCCAGTCGAGTTCCCCGACGATGCAGGCCGTCGCGGCTCTGCGGGGCCAGTTCGGTGGGCACCAGGTCATGTCGATCGCCGAGGGCGAGAAGCTGCGCCAGGGCGATGTGCCGACGACGGCCAAGCGCTCGGCGAAGAAGGAGTCCCCGACGAAGCAGGCCGCGAAGCGCGGGTCGGCGAAGCAGGCGAGCAAGCGCGCGGCGGGCTCGGCGTCGAAGGCCAACGTCGGCGCGGCCAAGCAGGCGGCAGCCTCCGGTCGGGCCTCGGCGACGCGGGCGACCGACATGGCCGACACGGTTCGCGGCCAGAAGCGTGCCGCGAAGAAGACCGCCAAGAAGGCCTGAGCAGAGCGCCGCACCCTCCTTGCACGTCCGTCACCTGACCCTCAAGGACTTCCGCAGCTATCCCAGCGCCGAGCTCGCGCTGACGCCGGGCGTCACGACGCTCGTCGGCCTCAACGGCCAGGGCAAGACGAACCTCGTCGAGGCGGTCGGCTACCTCGCGACCCTCGGGTCGCACCGGGTCGCGACGGACCAGCCGCTGGTGCGGTTCGGCGCCGCGCAGGCGATCGTGCGTGGAGCGATCATGCGCGACGACCGCGAGACGATGGTCGAGCTCGAGATCACGCCGGGTCGGGCCAACCGGGCGCGGCTGGGCCGCTCCCCCGTGTCGCGGCCGCGTGACGTGCTCGGCACCGTGCGCACCGTGCTCTTCGCCCCCGAGGACCTCGCCCTCGTCAAGGGCGACCCGTCGGAGCGGCGCCGGTTCCTCGACGAGCTGCTCGTCCAGCGCCAGCCGCGCTGGTCGGGGGTGCGCTCGGACTACGACAAGATCCTCAAGCAGCGCAACGCCCTGCTCAAGTCGGCCGCTCCGGTGCTGCGCAAGGGCGCCCGCCGGCCGCCACGGCCGGCACGCGACGGTGACCTCCCGCTCGACGAGGCACGTGAGTCGGCGCTGCACACCCTCGACGTGTGGAACGACCACCTGGCCACGGTCGGCGCGCAGCTGCTCTATGCCCGGCTGCGCCTGCTGCGGGACCTGGCACCCGACCTGTCCGAGTGCTACGACGCCGTGAGCGCAGTCGCGTCGAACGCGCGGGCCACCTACCGCAGCTCGCTCCACGAGGACCTCGCCGCCCGCCTGGCCGCCGGTGAGGTGCCCGAGATCGAGGAGCTGCGCACCGGCATGCTCGAGAGCCTCGCGCAGGTGCGGTCCAACGAGATCGAGCGCGGGATCTCCCTCGTCGGTCCGCACCGCGACGACCTCGTCCTGTCGCTCGGTGAGCTCCCCGCGAAGGGCTATGCCAGTCACGGCGAGTCGTGGAGCTTCGCGCTGGGACTCAAGCTCGCGGCATACCGCCTCCTTCGCCGTGACCTCGGCGACGACCCGGTGCTGGTCCTCGATGACGTCTTCGCCGAGCTCGACTCCGGGCGACGTGAACGGTTGGCGGCCCTCGTCGCCGACTGCGAGCAGGTGCTCATCACGGCTGCGGTCGGCGCGGACGTGCCCGACGTGCTCCGCCGGAGCGGGACGACGTATGCCGTGGAGCTCGGTCAGGTGCACCCCGCGGTCCCACCCACGGCCGCTCCGGAGAGCGAGACACCCGCTGAGGACCCCGTGTTGAATGAGGCGGTGGCAGAGGTCAAGGTGCCCGAGGGCGACGGCGATGAGTGACGAGACTCCGGACGTCGAGCCCGGGGAGACCCCGGAACCGACCGACGAGGACACCCGGATCGCCGACGCCGCAGCCTCGGCCCTCGCCCGGGCCCGGGCCGGCGCGGCCGAGAAGGGTCTGCGCCCCGGCATGCGGCCGAAGAAGCGCCGGCGCCCCATCGGTCAGGCGCCGGTCCTGTCGGGGTCGTCGCGCGACGGCCGCGATCCGGCGCTGCTGGGCGACCAGCTCGACCGCCTGCTGCTCGACCGAGGGTGGAAGGTCGACGTGGCCGTGGGTTCGGTCATGGGGCGGTGGACCGAGATCGTCGGCCCCGACATCGCCGGGCACGTCGAACCGCTGACCTTCGTCGACGGGGTGCTCACCGTGCGCGCCGACTCGACGGCCTGGGCGACCCAGATGCGTCTGCTGGCGTCGTCGATGCTCGCCCGGATCGACGAGGAGATCGGCGCGGGCGCGGTGAGCGAGCTCAAGGTCGTCGGGCCGAGCGCGCCGTCGTGGAACCGGGGCGCCCGGCGCTCCCCCGACTCGCGCGGCCCCCGGGACACCTACGGCTGAGCTCGTCAGGCGGGTGTCAGTGATCGGACGCACACTGTCGTCATGACCTCGACGCAGCGTTGCACGATCGTCCCGCCCTACATCCTCGAGGCGCTGGCCGCCAGCGGCGAGCCTGCCGTCGCCATGCATGCCCGCGAGGCCCTGCGCCAGGACGAGCTCCTGCGTGCGTCCCGGCGCACGCCGACAGCTCGGCCCACGGGGCGCACCGCGCCGCGCCGGCCCGACGCGACGGGGCCGGGAGCTCCTGCGCCACACCGCACGATCTTCGACGCCAAGGGCACGCAGACGACGCCGGGGACGCAGGTGCGCGCCGAAGGTGGCGCTCCCAGCAGCGACGCCGCGGTCAACGAGGCCTACGACGGACTCGGCGCGACCTGGGAGCTGTGGTCGACGGCATACGGCCGCGACTCGCTCGACGGCAAGGGGATGCCGCTGCTCGCGAGCGTGCACTACGGCCGCAACTACGACAACGCCTTCTGGGACGGCACGCAGATGGTGTTCGGCGACGGTGACGGCGTCATCTTCGAGCCCTTCACCAGGAGCCTCGACGTCATCGGCCACGAGCTCGCGCACGGCGTCACCGAGCACACGGCCGGCCTGCTCTACCAGGGGCAGTCGGGCGCGCTCAACGAGTCGATCTCGGACGTCTTCGGGGTCCTCGTCAAGCAGAAGGCCCTCGGGCAGAGCGCGGCGCAGGCCGACTGGCTCGTGGGCGCCGAGCTGCTCAACCCCTCGGTCAAGGGTCGGGCGCTGCGCGACATGCGCAACCCCGGCACCGCCTACGACGACCCGCGGCTCGGCAAGGACCCGCAGCCGGCGGACATGGCCCACTACGTCGACACCCAGGACGACAACGGCGGCGTCCACATCAACTCCGGCATCCCCAACCGCGCCTTCGTGCTCGCGGCCGAAGCGATCGGCGGCAACGCGTGGGATGCCCCCGGGGCGATCTGGTATGCCGTCCTGTCGGGTGACGGGATCAAGGCGGACTGTGACTTCGCGACCTTCGCGGGTCTCACCGTGGCCGCGGCCGGGAAGGCGTACGGCGACGGGTCCGCCGAGCAGACAGCGGTGCGCTCGGCGTGGGAGCAGGTCGGCGTGCTGACGGCGGGTGCCGGGGCGCCGGCCTCGACCGGAGGGGGGCAGGGCTCGACGCCCACGACAGGTGGTCGCGACCGCGGGGGCAGCGGCGGCACGCCGGGAGCCGACGCCCAGGTCGTGCTGCGGCGCACCGGCGGCTTCGCGGGCCTCGTGCGCGAACGGAGGATGTCTCTCGGCGAGCTTTCCGAGGGCGACGCCAAGGACTGGCAGCACCTGCTCGCAGCGCCGACCCTCCAGCGCATCGCGGCCTCGACCGAGGGCACCCACCCCGACGCGTACATCTACTCCGTCGTGTGCGACGAGGTCGGCTGCGACGTCATGATCCACGAGCCGCACCTGCCCGAGGCGATCCACTCCCTCTTCGAGCGCACCCTCAGCGAGGGCTGAGCCCCCGCGCGCTCCGGCCGGCTCAGTTCGTCGACAGGAAGTAGGGGTCGTCGCCCTCGGGGATGTCGGACGACCGGGGCAGAGCTGGGGCGACGACCTCGCAGGCGCCGTCCAGCGTGCAGCGCTGCAGGTTGCGCGCCCCCGCTGCCTCGCCGACCTGCACGGTGATCGTCCCGTCGTCACCCATCCGGTAGGTCACCGGTGAGCCGTTGCCGGTTGTGGCGTCTCCCGAGCCTTCGAGCACGATCGCGGCGTCGCTCGTGCGGACGACGACCAGGCCGCCGTATCGGAAGCTGCGGTCCGGGTTCAACTGCGACCCGTCGAGGCCGTCGATCAAACCCGTCGCGAGCAGGTAGGCGCCGTTCGTCGAGAACGACCGAAAGACGAGCGGGCCGCAGAGCCGCCAGCGCTTCGCTCCCGTGAGCAGGTCCCGCAGCTCGTGGCAGGGGCTGGCGGACGAGCCCTCCTGCGCGACGGAGACGACAGTGGTTCCCTGTGCGGGGTCCACCACATCGAGCCGGAAGGGCAGCTGCCGGGTCTGGTCCGTGGTGAGGTCCCAGGCCACGGAACTGTCGGCATCGCCGCGGTTGGCGTAGACCGTCCGGCCCACGACCCCTATGACCTCGTAGCCTGGAAACATCCCGCCGCCGTTCCCCGAGCAGGCGCACGTCGCCGCAGCAAGTGAGCCGAGCTCGTCGCCCCACGAGGCGTAGGCGTGCAGGTTGCCCTTGACGTCGGAGGAGGCGATCAGGGTTCCGTACTGGGAGACACGCGTGGTGCCGGTGATCTCGAAGATGAACGCGCCTTGATCGTCGACAACCGTGGTCACGAGGCTGTCGGCGTCCGTGAGCAGCCAGCGCCCGCCCTCGAGCTGTGCCAGGGCCCCCCACCGGCCCGCCGGCTGCACCCGGAGCGTCTTCGTGCCGTCGTGGATGACGCCGTCGACGACGTAGGGCGCTGACGGCGTCGCCGTCACCGGCCCGGTCGTGAAGCGTGCGGTCACCGGCGCGGGAGCACCACTGGCAGTGAGGGTCGGGATCGCGGTCGGCGTCGCTGTAGTCGTCCGAGGAGCTGTGGGCGAGGGCCGGCCGGTCGGTGCGGTCGTCGTCTGCGACGGGCCGACCGGCAGGGGACGAGCGCCCGTGGGACGCAGGGCTCCCCAGCCCACTGGCACGGCGACGGCGAGCACGAGCCCGGCGGCCAGGGCCGCCACCCCGAGCTCGCGGCGTCGGTTGGATCGGTCGCGGGCGATGGCGCGGTCCGCGAGGTCGGCCACGACGCGTACCCCTTCGGTGTGTTCGTCGAGCGCCCGCTTGAGCCGCTGGTCCATGTCGCTCATGCCGTGGCCTCGCTCATGCTCGTGCGCAGCGCGGAGATCGCGCGGCTCGTGTGACTCTTCACGGTGCCGACGGAGCAACCGAGCACCTCGGCGGTCTGTGCCTCGGTCAGGTCCTCGTAGTAGCGCAGCACGACGGCCGACCGCTGCTGGCGCGGGAGGTTCTGCACGTGCCGCCACAGGTCGATCGACGCGGTGGGGTCGAGGCCAGCCACGCCCGGCGGATCGAGCACCTCGAGCACGTGGCTGCTCGGCGTCTCATGTCGACGGAGCAGCCCTCGCCATCGCGAGTTGTTCTCGTTGACCATGATCCGGCGCACGTACGCGTCGGGCAGCTCGACGACCCGCACCCGGTCCCAGTGCCGGTAGACCTTCGCGAGCGCGTTCTGGAGCAGGTCCTCGGCGGCGTCGCGCTCACCGGTGAGGAGGTACGCGAGGCGCGCGAGCGCCTGCTCGCGAGCCCTGACGTAGGCCGTGAAGTCGGCTCTCCGTTCGGCGTCGTCCATGCCGGCTGTCCCCTGTTCGATCACGTGTCCACCAACGTCCGGCCCGTGCCGGCACCCATCCAGACCACGGATCACCCCGGAAGGTTGTCCGCGCATTCTGCCGGAGCCCCTGTGGACGACGGCGTCCCGGAGAGTGCGGAACGGGGAGAATGGGCGCAGACGGCGGACCCGCGGACCCCGCCGGCACCGCGGCGAGTGAAGGTGCCTGAGGGGCGCTGAGGCCCCCGGGCGTGATCCTCCCCTCGGATCGAGGGGTGAGCGGGCCGGAAAGTGGCCGTTTCGCGCGTCTGAGGGCACGGTTCGCCGCGTCGGACCGTTAGACTGGAGAGGTTGCGGCTCGACGTCCACGTCGGGCCGCCCGCATGAGGTCAGACCACCGAGGAGAGACGTGTCCGACGCCGACGAGCCGATCACCACCAGCACCACCCCCAGTTCCACCGGATCCGACTCCGTGGCAGCACCCGACACCGTGACCCCCGCAGCGGCTACCGCCGTGGCCGTCGACGTCCGTCCGAACGGCGTCGACTACGACGCGAGCGCGATCACCGTCCTCGAGGGCCTCGAGGCGGTGCGCAAGCGCCCCGGCATGTACATCGGGTCGACGGGCCCGCGCGGTCTGCACCACCTCGTCTACGAGATCGTCGACAACGCGGTGGACGAGTCGCTGGCTGGCTACGCCGACACGATCGACGTCACCCTCCTCGCCGACGGCGGCGTGCGGGTCAAGGACAACGGCCGAGGCATCCCCACCGACATCCACCCGGTCGAGAAGATCAGCGCCGTCGAGCTCGTGCTCACCCAGCTGCACGCCGGAGGCAAGTTCGGCGGGGGCGGCTACAAGGTCTCCGGTGGCCTGCACGGCGTCGGCAGCTCGGTCGTCAACGCCCTGTCGACGCGCCTCAAGGCCGCGGTGCGCCAGAAGGGCCACGTCTTCCGGATGAGCTTCACCGACGGCGTGCCCGACGGACCCCTGGAGCGGCAGGAGGCCACCGACGAGACCGGCACGACGATCACCTTCTGGGCCAACGCCGACATCTTCGAGACCGTCGACTACGACTTCGAGACGATCCGGGCCCGGATGCAGCAGATGGCCTTCCTCAACAAGGGCCTGACGATCAACCTCGTCGACGAGCGCATCGAACAGCCCGCCGGCGAGCGAGACGTCGACCTCGACGACCTCGACCAGGACCTCGAGGTCGTCGACGAGTCGAGCGACGACGACGAGCCCCAGGCGGCCGTCGCCGATGCCGCCGGTTCAGCGGAGAAGAAGAAGGTCACGGCCAAGCGGGTCAGCTACCGCTACGACAACGGCCTGGTCGACTACGTCAACCACATCAATGGCAGCAAGCGCAGCGAGCCGGTGCACCCCGAGGTCATCTCGATCGAGGTCGAGGACGAGGCCCGCTCGCTCAGCCTCGAGCTCGCGATGCAGTGGACCAACGCCTACAGCGAGTCGGTCCACACCTACGCCAACGCGATCAACACCCACGAGGGCGGCACCCACGAGGAGGGCTTCCGCGCGGCGATGACCAAGCTCGTCAACGACTTCGCGCGCCGCCAGAACCTCCTCAAGGAGAAGGACGAGAACCTCACCGGAGACGACGTCCGCGAGGGCCTGACCGCCGTGATCTCGGTCAAGCTCGCCGAGCCGCAGTTCGAGGGCCAGACCAAGACCAAGCTCGGCAACTCCGAGGTCAAGGGCTTCGTCCAGCGCGCCATGACCGAGGAGTTCGGCCACTGGCTCGGCGCCCACCCCAACGAGGGCAAGGACATCGTCCGCAAGTCGGTGCAGGCCGCGGCCGCGCGCATGGCGGCGCGCAAGGCCCGCGAGGCCACCCGCCGCAAGGGCCTGCTCGAGTCGGGCGGCCTGCCGGGCAAGCTCAAGGACTGCCAGAGCAAGGACCCCAGCATCTCCGAGGTCTTCATCGTCGAGGGCGACAGCGCCGGTGGCTCGGCCACCCAGGCCCGCGACCCGCACACCCAGGCGATCCTCCCGATCCGCGGCAAGATCCTCAACGTCGAGAAGGCGCGCATCGACAAGATCCTCGCCAACAACGAGGTCCAGGCGCTCATCTCCGCCTTCGGCACGGGCATCGGCGAGGACTTCGACATCGACAAGGCGCGCTACCACAAGATCGTGCTGATGGCCGATGCCGACGTCGACGGCATGCACATCCGCACCCTCTTGCTGACGCTGCTCTTCCGCTTCATGCGCCCGCTCATCGAGGCCGGCTACGTCTACCTCGCGCAGCCGCCGCTCTTCCGCCTGCGGTGGAGCAACGCCGAGCACCAGTTCGCCTACAGCGACCGCGAGCGCGACGGCCTGCGGCTGCTCGGTGAGGGCAAGGGCTGGCGCCTGCCGAAGGACAACCCGATCCAGCGCTACAAGGGCCTCGGTGAGATGAACTACCAGGAGCTCGGCGAGACGACGATGGACCAGAGCACGCGCACGCTGCTGCAGGTCACGCTCGACGACGCCGCCAAGGCCGACGAGGTCTTCGCCGTGCTCATGGGTGAGGACGTCGAGTCGCGCCGGTCGTTCATCCAGAAGAACGCCCGCGACGTGAAGTTCCTCGACATCTGAACGCTCGGGAGCTCACGGCCCTGGCGGGCCTGCGCCCCCGAGTTCCCCCGACCACCGTCACGGACGTTTCACGTGAATCGTGACGACACGGCATACGCAATGAGTGCGACTGAGAGACAAAGGGATCTGACGTGAGCGACGACCTGCCTCCCAACGACGGAGACGACGTCAACGAGACACCCGACGAGAGCATCGACGACATCCTCGGGCCCGACCCGGCTGACGACGACGCCGCCGACGAGGGCGACCCGGACGCCAGCGCGGTCGTCGTGCCGGCCGACATCGGCCAGCACGACCGGGTCGAGCCGATCGACCTCAACACCGAGATGCAGCGCAGCTACATCGAGTACGCGATGTCGGTCATCGTCAGCCGCGCCCTGCCCGACGTGCGCGACGGCCTCAAGCCGGTGCACCGGCGCATCGTCTACGCGATGTACGACGGCGGCTACCGCCCCGACCGCGGCTACAACAAGTGCGCGCGTGTCGTCGGCGACGTCATGGGTCACTACCACCCGCACGGCGACTCGGCGATCTACGACGCCCTGGTGCGCCTCGTGCAGGACTGGTCGCTGCGCTATCCGCTCGTCGACGGCCAGGGCAACTTCGGCTCGCGCGGCAACGACGGCGCCGCGGCCCCGCGATACACCGAGTGCCGGATGGCCTCGATCGCGATGGAGATGGTCCGCGACATCGAGCAGGACACCGTCGACTTCGTCCCGAACTACGACGGCAAGACGCTGCAGCCGGCCGTGCTGCCGAGCCGTTTCCCCAACCTGCTCGTCAACGGCTCCGCCGGCATCGCCGTCGGCATGGCCACCCAGATCCCGGCGCACAACCTGCGCGAGGTCGCGGCCGGTGCGCAGTACTACCTCGACCACCCGGACATCTCGCGCGAGGACCTCCTCGAGGCGCTGCTCGGGATCATCAAGGGCCCGGACTTCCCGACCGGCGCGCTGATCATGGGGCACAAGGGCATCGAGGAGGCCTACCGGACCGGCCGCGGCTCGATCATCATGCGTGCCGTGGTCGAGGTCGAGGAGATCCAGAACCGCCAGTGCCTCGTCGTCACCGAGCTGCCCTACCAGGTCAACCCGGACATGCTGGCGCTCAAGATCGCCGATCTCGTCAAGGACGGCAAGATCTCCGGCATCGCCGACATCCGCGACGAGACCTCGGGCCGCACCGGTCAGCGCCTCGTCATCGTCCTCAAGCGGGACGCCGTCGCCAAGGTCGTGCTCAACAACCTCTACAAGCACACCCAGCTCCAGACGACGTTCGGCGCGAACATGCTCGCCCTCGTCGACGAGGTGCCGCGCACCCTGCCGCTCGACGGCTTCATCCGGCACTGGGTCGACCACCAGGTCGAGGTCATCGTCCGGCGCACGAAGTTCCGCCTGCGTAAGGCCGAGGCCGACATCCACATCCTGCGCGGTCTGCTCAAGGCGCTCGACCGTCTCGACGAGGTCATCGCCCTCATCCGCGGGTCCCGCACGGTCGAGATCGCCCGAGAGGGCCTGATCGAGCTGCTCGAGATCGACGAGATCCAGGCCAACGCGATCCTCAACATGCAGCTGCGCCGCCTCGCGGCTCTCGAGCGCGAGAAGCTCATCGAGGCCCACGACGAGCTGCAGGCCCTCATCGACGAGTACACCGCGATCCTCGCCTCGCCCGTGCGTCAGCGCGAGATCATCAGCGAGGAGCTCGCCGACATCGTCGAGCGCTACGGCGACGAGCGACGCACGACGATCGTCCCCTTCGACGGCGACATGTCGATGGAGGACCTCATCCCCGAGGAGGACGTCGTCGTCACGATCACCCGCGGCGGCTACGCCAAGCGGACTCGCGTCGACCAGTACCGATCGCAGAAGCGCGGCGGCAAGGGCGTGCGTGGCACGTCCCTGCGAGGAGAGGACGTCGTCGAGCACTTCTTCACGACGACGACCCACCACTGGCTGCTCTTCTTCACCAACCTCGGCCGCGTCTACCGGGCCAAGGCCTACGAGCTGCCCGAGGGCTCGCGGGAGAGCAAGGGCCAGCACGTGGCCAACCTGCTCGCCTTCCAGCCCGGCGAGCAGATCGCGCAGGTGCTCGCCATCCGCGACTACGCCAAGACCGACTACCTCGTCCTCGCCACCCGCGCGGGCCTCGTCAAGAAGACCCGCCTGGCCGACTACGACTCCAACCGCTCCGGGGGCCTCATCGCGATCAACCTGCGCGAGGGTGACGAGCTCGTCGGCGCCGGGCTGGCCTCCAACCGTGACGACCTGCTGCTCGTCTCGCGCAAGGGCCAGTCGGTGCGCTTCCATGCGACCGACGATGCGCTGCGCCCGATGGGACGCTCGACGTCCGGCGTCACCGGAATGCGGTTCAAGGGCGACGACTCGCTCCTGGCCGTCTCGGTGATCGAGGAGGGCGAGGACCCGGACGTCTTCGTCGTCTTCGAGAACGGACTGGCCAAGCGCACGAAGTCGTCGGTGTGGACCCCGAAGGGCCGGGGCATCTACGGAGTCGCCGTCGCCAAGCTGTCCGAGAAGGGCGGCGACCTGGTCGGCGCCCTGACCGTGAGCGAGACCGACGAGGTCATGGTCGTCATGGAGAAGGGCAAGATCGTTCGCTCGCGCGTGGCCGAGGTCAACTACACGGGTCGTCTCACCCAGGGCGTGAAGTTCGCGACGCCCGACAAGGGCGACTCGATCGTGGCGGTGGCCCGCAACGCCGAGTCCGAGATCGCGGTCGCCGAGATCGAGGACGGCAACCCGGTGGAGCAGCCGTCCGGCACGGGAGCGCCCGCTACGGTTCCCAGCGCTGATGGCGTACCGTCGGACCAGACGTCGGGTGACGAGGCGAGCTCGTCGGACGCCGACAACGGAGGTGACGAATGAGCGCGACCAGCCCTGAAGGCTCCCTGAGCCGGCCCGGTACGTCGACGCGATCGGGCAGCGGGTCGGGCTCGTCCGACGGCAGTGGCCAGAACGCGTCCTACTACGCCTCGGGCGGCGCGGGCGCATCGACAGGTTCGAGCGGCGCGACCGGGACCACCTCGGGTGCCGCCGGCGCCGACCAAGGCACGCCGCTCTCGCGCGGCGCGGTCACCAACCGCACCGCCCCGACCCAGCGCGTCGGTGCGGGTCAGGCGAACAAGTCGGGCTCAGGCCCGTCGGGCGCCTCCGCGGCAGCTGGCGCGCGCACGGCGACGGCCGCGCGCAAGCACAAGGGCCCACGCCGGGTCCGTCTGGCGGTGGCGCGCGTCGACCCGTGGTCGGTCATGAAGATGAGCTTCCTGCTCTCCGTCGCCCTCGGCATCGCGGGCGTCATCCTCACCGCTGTGCTGTGGATGATCCTGTCGACGATGAACGTCTTCAGCGACATCGAGGGCGTGCTCCAGTCGCTGCAGACGACGACGTCCGACCCGTTCTCGATCAAGGACTACGTCGGCTTCGGCCGCGTCGTGTCGCTCTCGATCGTCATCGGTGTCATCGACGTCATCCTCATGACCGCGATCGCGACCGTCATGGCCTTCCTCTACAACATCTGCTCGGCCCTCGTCGGCGGCGTGCAGCTCACGCTGACCGACGACTGAGCCCGCCCGGCTCAGCCGGCCACACGGCATACGCAAACGGCCCCCACCCTCGCGGGTGGGGGCCGTTTTGTATGAGGTGAGGTGCATCGGGTAACGTTTCCCCTCGCGTCCGGTCAACCTCTCTGACGGGGTGGGACGGCCGCGCGAAGGTGACGATGGGCCTATAGCTCAGACGGTTAGAGCGCTTCCCTGATAAGGAAGAGGTCGGAGGTTCAAGTCCTCCTAGGCCCACCATCACCGCCACCACGGAGAGGATCCCTCGCATGCTGAAGCGTCTCGCCCTCATCGGTGGCGCCGTCGCAGGCGTCGTGTTCCTTCGCAAGAAGGCGAAGCAGCAGCAGGCCGAGCAGGACCTGTGGACCCAGGCCACGGACGACGTGCACGCACCGGTGCCTCCGGCTCCGACTCCGGCTTCCGCGGCGACCGACGAGGACTCTTCCTCGTCCTGACCGCTCCCCCCACTCGGGGCCATGGCGCAATTGGTAGCGCACCTGCTTTGCAAGCAGGGGGTTAGGGGTTCGAGTCCCCTTGGCTCCACCACAGGTCAGAGCCCCTTTCCGGTCACCGGGGAGGGGCTCTTTCGTGCCCGTACTGCAAATAAGTACTGCAGTTCCGGTCGTCAGGACGCTCATCCGAAGGCCTCCCCGAGTCTCTTCAGCGCCTCCCGCGTCGATGCGGCGGACACCTGGGAGTAGATGTCCATCGTCACGGCGATCTTGCTGTGTCGAAGTATGGCCATGGCCACGCGGGGGTGCACGTCGAGGGCCACCAGCAGGCTGGCGCAGGTGCGCCGCGTCGAGTGCACGGGGATGACCGGAATGCCGGCCCGTCGGACACTCGAACGGAAAGCCCGCTGGAAGTTGCGTGGGTCAATTGCGTCCCCGAACCGGGTCGTGAGCACAAGTCCGCTCGTGTTCCACGCCTCACCCGCGGCGAGACGGAGCTTGTTCTCCACCGCGCGGCGGTGCCTGAGTGCCTCGACACAGATCTCAGGGAGCGGGAGCGGGGCGTCAGACGCGTGTGTCTTGGTCGGACGGCGTACGAGCTCTCCACCGAGTCGCTGGACCTGCCAGGCGATGTGGGCCTCCCCCTCATCAAGGTCGAGGTCCTCCCACGCGAGTCCGAGCAGTTCGCCGCGACGGAGCCCAAGGACCAGCATGAGGACGTAGCCGGCGTACATGGGGTCGCCATTCGACCGAGCTGACTCGAGGAACTGGCGAGCCTCGTCGACGCTCCAGTACTTCCGCTTACGAGGACGCGGGAGGGGCACCCTGACGAGTGCGGCGACGTTCCTGGTCACGAGTTCGTCGCGCATGGCCTCGCTGAGCATGCTCCGCAGGACGGTCCAGGCCTGGTGGACGGTCCACTCCGAGGGAAACTGTTGGCAGCACGTTCCCGCGGCACAGCACCTGGCCACCGCGCGAGCCCGGTCCTTGCCTTGGGCGCAGCACTGACACCGAGTCTTCAGGTCGTTGAGCCACATGCGGACATCTCGAACGGTCAGCCGGTCGATGCGCTTCTTGCCCAGGTCGGGATTGATGTAGAGCCGGGTGAACAGCTCGTAGTTCGCCACAGTGGAGGGTGCGAGCCCCGGGGTCACAACGTCGCGAAGCCAGTCACTTGCGAACTCGTCGACTCGGGGGACAGTCGTAGTCACTGGGCCACGGCGCGACTGGGTCTGCAGCTGGACCCACTTCTCTTGTACGTCCGCGCGAGTCCTTCCATAGACGGTCTTCCGAACACGCCGGCCTTCTGGGGTCACGACAAACACTTGGGCGGCATATCCCGAGCGGTACGCGTAGATGGTCCCCTCGCCGTTCTGGCGACGGCCGGCCATCAGATGTCCTGCTCGCCCTCGGCCACCTTGAGCGCGACGTACTCGTCCACCCACTGAGGCAGGATGCGGCGCAGTTTGCCGTCCTTCACCGACTTGAGGTCGCCGGAGATGATGGCCATGCGGACCTTCGTCTCGCCGTAGCCGAGCATCTCCGCGACTTCGGCGACGGTGTGCCACCGGCGTCTGATCTCCAGCTCACTCATGTCCTCACTCCTTCGGTGATGAGTTCGATTGCCGAATTGCCGTCCACAGGTGGTGCGTTGCTCATGACGGCGGTCTTGGCGCGGTCGTACTCATTGCGCCATCGCCGTCGCTCGAAGACGGACTGGATGATCGCCTCGCTGGCCTTCTCCGGCGGGAGGTGCACGGTCTGCCAGTGGTACTTGGGCGACCCGTCGTCGGCCAGAGTCTCGGTGGACATCCGGTCTGCCTCGTGCGGGTTGTAGCCGGCGGCCTCGAGGACTTGGCGGACCACAGCGGCCCGGTCAGCGCGGTGGTCACTGAGGGTCTTGCCCGACCACCCACGCGAGACCTGGATGCGGCGACCGCCGATGCCGAGGTTCTCGCGATCGTGCGCGGGCGATGAGCACTGGCCGGGGCAGAGGCCCGGGCCGGGATCCTTGGGCTGCACGCCGAACCGAAGCCAGTTGGCGCACACCGGCGAGCAGGGCAGGTACCGGACCTGGTCGTGGAGCCGGTCGATGTGCGCCTCGTAGGTAGCGTCGAACACGTCAGGCTGCGTGTACGTCTCGGCGACTGACTTGGTCAGGTACTTCGCGAGGTAGCGGACGGTACGGTCTGCATCGGGCGTCCCACCGAGCAGACCCTTGACATCGACTTGCCGACCGAACGCCAGCGTGTGGGCCGGGCGGGCTTCGGGGTCTTCATCGAGGCGGCGCATTGCCTCGTCCCACGTGGTCAAGGGGACCTCGGTGTCGGGATCCATGTAGTCGACGCCGTCCCAGGCCGGGACCTTGTCGGTGTAGACAGGTTCGTCCATGGGTGGCCACCAGACTTGCGCGTAGGTGGCGCGGGTGACGGCGCGGAGCGTCGATCTCGGGACGGCTCCGCGCAGCGCGACGTGGAAGTGAGCGGCGAGCCGGCGTTGGGCTTCGATCGCGCCGAAGTACTGGACCTTGAAGCCGGCGCATCGCCGTAGGTTCTGGATCCATCGGTCGAGCAGCTTGGTGAAGTGCAGCGCGTCGAGCGCAGCAGTTCGGTAGTCGTACCTCGTCGGATCGGTGGGGACCCCACGACCGCGTGCAATGCCGCCATAGGAAGGCAGGGTCAAGGTCACGAACATCGACGGCCGGTAGGTGCGTCCATTCTTGCCTTCAAACACGGCGCCTATGGTCCGCGGCTCAGCGGGCTTGAGCGGGAGATCGCCCAGGTCGTCTCGGCGCCTCGTCGAGCGAGTTCTTCGTGGGGCCTGCTCATCCACTTCCGGCGCGGACTCGTCCGCATTCTCCGCCGGGTCATCCTGGTCGCTGGGATCCGGCTCATCGGCTAGTTCTGGCTCGTGGTCGAGGTGCCAGCCTTCTGAGCACTGCTGCATCCTCAGGCGTCTGGCGGCCTCGGCACAGTTGGGGCAGCGCGACTCGCGGACCGAGCGGCACGGCATCACGACGACGGTGTGCTCCCCGGTCTCTCGGTCCGTCACGCGATGGAGCAGGGGCCGAACGCAGACGCCTTCCTTGAGGGCGAGCTCGTGTACGACGCCGGCGTCCAGGTGGGGGCTCATCAGGCCGCACCCTGCTGGTTGCGCTCGGCGGAGTGGGTCAGTCCCGAGCTGAGCACCTCACCCAGGGCTTCGCCGCGAGCCAGGCGAGTTTCGAGTGGCCGTCGTTCGCTAGGGGTGAGTCCACCACTGACGCCGTACTCCTCGCGGAACACGAGCGCGGAGGCAAGACACATGGCTCGGACCGGGCACTCGTGGCACAAGCTGATGGCGTGGCGAGTCGAAGGAGTGTCGGACTCTTCGAACCACAGCTCCGGATCGACGCTTGCGCACACTGCTCCGCGCATCCAGTTCGGCTCGAGCAGGGTCTGGAGGCTTGGGCCGCCCGCAGTGTCGAGGCCCTGAATCGGCCGGCCGTAGTTGCGCAGCCAGTTGCCCGGCGTCGCCTGGACCCGGTCGTACGCAATGGGTGCCCGGCGCGGGGTGGTTTCGAACGGGCTCATGTCGTCTCCAAGGTCGTGCTGGGCGGGTAGAAGCCCTGTCGGCTGATGTCGCACTGGGCGGAGTCGAGCACCTCGCCGAGTCGGCTGGCGTGTCCGGCCGCGACGCGCATGCTGTCCATGGCGTACGCGATGCTCTCCTCGGGGTTGCCGCCGTCCTCCTCGTAGAGCGCGTACACCGACAGGGATGACGCCAGGGACCGGGCGAGCTGGCGGAGCGCCTGCTCGAGGCCGAAGCCGAGTGTCTTGAGGTCGCCGAGCACCTCGTACATCTTCGGAGCTGGGATGGCGGGTGAGCCGATCGTGCGGTGGTTGATGTCTCGGACCGCCTCGGAGGCGGCGTTGGCAAGCTCGCGCTCCTTGGTGCCGGCTGGTTCGGGGGTCTGCTGTTCTTCCGTGCTGCTCATGACTGATCTCCTTCGCGAGTGGCGCGCATGGTGTCTGGAAGGTCCGCCGTCGTCAGGACGGGCTCGGCCGAGTCATCGCCGGCGGTGTGGCTGACCCGCCGCGTGGTGACGTCGTGGACGAGGCGGGCGATGTCCTGGTCATCGAGGTAGGCGGCGCGAGCACGCACGTTCTCGCGTGTGCCGTCGATGCGGACGTACGCGACGCCGGGAGTGAGCTCGCTGATCTCGTCGGCACGCGCACCGTCGTCGCGGGCAGAGTCGCCAAGGACCATCGACACCTGCAGGGGGTTGTCCAAGCGCATCGCGACTCGGGTGGGGAAGAGGTCTCGCCACCCGACGATGTCCTTCCCCGGGTCCTGCACAGCGGCGACGACAGTGATCCCGCAGGCGCGCCCCTGGGTCAACAGCATCCCGAGCGCGGTGTCGATGCGTCGCGTCACAGCCCGGTCCGCAAACGCGGTCAGCGTCGCGAGCTCGTCGAGGACCGCGATGATGTGTGGCGACTCCGGGGTGGGCTGGTGGACGCGCGCACCGGCGTCTGCCAGCTGTCTTGACCTGGTGTCCTTCACGTTGACGAGGTCCTCGAGCAGACGGCACATGTCCTCGGGGGAGGCGTCCTCGTACCGAGTGAAGAGTGCGCGACCGGGACGCAGTTCCATCCCGCCCTTCGGGTCGACCGCCCAGACCTGGACGACACCGCTGGAGAGGCCGCGTGACACGCCTTGCAGCAGCGACCACAGGACCGAGCTCTTACCGGCGCCAGTTGCGCCGGCGACCAGAAGGTGGGTGCCAGCTACCTTGAGCAGCCACGGCCCTCCGTCCTCCCGTCTGCCGATCGGGACGGCGTGCAGGTCGACCGTCTCCGACGCAGCGACAGGAGGCACGGTGCGGACGAGGTCGTCGCGGCGGCTCAGTTCGAGCCAACAGCGACCTGGGCGATGAGGGCGAACCGTGGCGCTGAGGCAGCCCGTGGCATGTGCGATGGCGTCGCCCCGGGTTGCGACGTCCGCTGGGACAAGCCCGGTGGGCAGGCGCAACAGCAGACGGTCCGTGCCATGGCTTGTCGCCCTGACCTTGACCAGCTGGACGCTGCGGCTGGAGGTCCCCCGATTCTTGGGGCGACGGAGCCGGGATTGCTCGCGATCGTGGACTATGAGGTCCACGTTCTGCGCGATGTGGCCCCACCGGGCGCGGTAGTAGGCAGACCGGACCAGCGTCAACGCAGCCACCTGCACGTACGCCTTATAGGTCGGCGGATGCCAGACGCGCCATGTGCCGAGCGCGACTGCCCCAGCGGCAATCACCACAGCAACACCGCGCCAACCCAGAAATGCCCAGCACGCGACAAGTGCCAGGCCCATGGCGGTCGTGAGCGGATGCCGCACCATGGTCGACAGCATGGACACGACCGCGCGAAGCGTCCCCCACGTTGTCCACAGGACCGCCTCGACGAGCACAGCCACGACGTCGTCGCTACCGAGAAGGCCCTCGTTTCCGGACCGGGTCCGACCGCTCATCGGGCGACCTCCCTGATCAGAGAACGACGCGTCACACCTATCTCCATCACGACGAGCCCCATGGCGCTGGAGAGATGGCTGGCCTGAAGCTGCAACTCCTCGTTGGGAGCACCCCTCACACGCCGAGCGAAGCGCTGGAGGTCGACCGAGGTGTCGATCGCCCCCCGCTGCAGTGCCCTCATCGCCTCGTCGAGCTCGGCCGCTCGCACGTCGAGAAATGCTGTCCAGTCCGACACTGTGCCGATGGTCGTCGCAGACATACCGTCACCTGATCGTTTGCCGGATGGCGTGCTGAAGGCACTCGACGGCCTGCGTCATGGACCGGTTGGCCGACCGGATGCACAGGACCAACTCGTCGTCGGGCACGTCCCTGAAAGAGCTGTAGACCGATCGCAGCTCCTCATCCATGTCCTGGAGCCGGCGCAGCCGCTGCTGTAATGCCCGGTCGAGGACGTCGTGGTGAACGCCGAAGGCCTCGGCCCAGGCCGTTGAGTCAACCGTGTACTTCACAGCGCACCGCCCTACGCGGCCTTGTTGGGCGGAGTGGGCGTCTGCGAGGTCGACCCGTCACTCGTCGTCCTTGCAGCCGCTGACTTGCCCGGCGCAGACATGCCGTCGGCGCGAAGCGACCATGCGGCCTGGGCTCCACACCGATGAGATCGGCCGTCCTCCGGCGGGCGGCACTTCGACGAGTCCACCCAGAGAGTCCCAGTCAGGTTCCCGAACACGACGAGTGTGAACGGTGACGTCCCGTCGTTGGCCGGTGGGACCGGTTGGACCTTGCCGAGCATCTTGACCGAGACTGTCCGGTCCTTCTTGCGCGCATCCGGGTCCGCATCGACGACGTCGACCGACCACACCGGCAGACCCGTGTCAGGGTCGATCTGCTGGACGCGGTTCTCACGCGTTGAGCGGTCGAAGTCGACGACTGGGGTGACCTCCGACACGAGGTAGGCGCCATGAGGGAACACCTCGTCGTGCCCTAGCTGAAGCTTGCGTGCGACTGCCATCTTGAACTCCTCTGACTGGCCGCGATGCCGTATGCACCACTGCATAGACTCATGTTATGCACATATGCATGACTTTGAACAAGAGGAACTCGCAAGCGCCGGCGTGTCGGGGGGTCTGCTTGGCGCAGCACCGTCTCTGAGTCTCCCCGCGCGGGAACCTCGCCCGGATACCCGGGCAATCGTTGCGGCAGCGGTGCCGTACCCGTGAACGGCCCGCGACAGCGGCGGCGGAACGACGCTGGCCTCGCAGCGCTGGCCGGTGGCAGGGGGACGCGAATGACCCCTCAGGGCGGACGTTTTGACTCGCCAAGTCGACGGAGAATGGATGACCGTCGGCGTCGGCCATCGCCGGTGAGGCGATCACGCGCGGCGGGCTCGCGACCGGGCGGATCTTGATCGACGCGATGGGCGCACTGTCCACGCCAGCCCGGGGGTCACGGCACGATGACGCCCGCGGTCCCGCCCTGTGTGCTGACGCACCCCTTGCCGCACCTGTCACAGTCGCAGTGGAGGTCACCGTCGTCAGCGCTGCATACCTTCCGTTTGTGGTGGGTTTGGGGCGGGCGGTTCATTGGACGTCGCCGTGCCGGCACCGGTGCGGGGCCGGGCCCGCCAGCAGCGGACCGCTGTTTAGCCAACGACACCGGAGGTCACCGTTCTGAGTGGTTCCTGCCCACGACCTTGCCGTCATTGCGACGCATCGTGGAGTGGCACGGACAGTTCGCGGATACACCCCCGATCACTGAAGACCTCTGGAAGGATCAGTCGCGCCTCGACCCTCGTCTAGGCTGAGCTCGACGTCGCTCCGAGCAGACAACGCGGAGAAAGGAGTCCTTGTGGAGTCTAGGCGGGATTGGAGTCGCCGCTTGCGACGAATGGCCGACTCGGCGGGAGTCATCGACCATGAGTTCTTCCATCACTTAGACCGTGGATCGGACTCGCGCAGGCTCCTTTCACTTTGGGCCATTCAGGACTACTTCGTATCTCGCCGATTCCCATGCCTGATCGGCATCATTGTGGGTCAAATTGATGACCCTGAATCCCGGCATCCAATGGTCCAAAACCTGTGGGAGGAGCACGGCGAAGGTGCCCTGCAAGGAACGCACTACTCTCTGTACTGCGACCTCCTGCAAAGCATGGGTCTCCAGAGAGATCCGCCAGCGTCGGCGGCCGAGGTTGAGACCACACGTTTCGTCAAGGTACAGGAAGACCTAGCCAAGTCAAACGTATTCGCGGGCCTGGGAGCCTTCTGTTACGCCAACGAGTACCTGACAGTCGCTGAGTTTCGCCCTATTTGGCGCGCCGTGAAGGAAGAGTTCGACACGCCGAGCCTCAGGTTCTTCGAAGAAAACCTCAAGGTTGACGCACGCCACGCTCGACAAACCGAAGATACTATTGAGTCACTCCTTCGTACTGAGGCAGACATCCTTGCAGTCGAGCAGGGAGCCATTCAGGCACTCGAGGCGAGGAGACAGTTTTACGATGCCATCGTTAATCGCTGGGCGCTCCCGATGGGAGCGGTGTGACCACTGGGGAGGATAGTAGCGCTGAATCGTCGTGGGCAAAGCGCATATTGAACAGCCCGCTGACTAATCTTGCCGCGGGACTCTTCACCGTCGCCGCGGGTCTGATTGCGTCCTACCTCCTAGGTGCCGCTTCTGTTCCCGGGGTGCTGGCGGCCTGCGCACTTCTTATGATGACCATAATCTTGGCTGCAGGGGTCGGAGGGTTCGTGTCTCGGGAGCTCGTTCTCCCTGAGTTCCGACGTGAAGTAGAGCACATGCGGGATCGCGTGCTGAAGGCCGTCGATGGCCTTCTTAGTTCGATGGCGGGATTAGATCGCCGACTAAGCATTGTCGCCGGCACTTCGACGGTGAGTGACTCCTCGGTCTTGGCCGACACGCAGTTTGCCGCTCTGGAAGCCGCCGAGGATGTATCACGTGTGCTTATCGTAATTAAAGAGATGGGCAACGAATTTCAGGACGAAATCGACGAGCGAGACGCGTACGTCGATTACGCGCGCATTGTGATAGAAAACGTGACTCGCGGAGTTCGCTATACATATGTCACGGAAGAGAGTGGCGTCAATGGCCATCGGGCTCGTCAGATGACGCGCAAGGTCGGCGAGGCCGCCAAGGGGCGAATCGGCGTTGTCCAAGTTGCTCCTTCTACGTGGGAAAAACTGCCCTTCCCCGTCGAGACCGTATTCATGGTGAATAAGGACAATGCCATCTCGGGTTTCATGTTGGTTCCGAATGCAGCGCCAAAGGAATCGCGAGTCTGGGTGAAGTTGGCGCCGGAATTTCGTGATCGTTGGTGGGCCACAGTCGAAGCTTTGCTGCCCGAATCTGAGGCGCTCGGCGAGGTTGAACGCACAACGGGATAATGCAGATCAGGGTGCGTCTCGGGTGCCGTTGGTAGGAAGCTTCCCCGCCCAGGCTGCGAGAAGGCCCCCAGCGAGCCCGGCCATAACTCCAGCCGTGAGCAATGAACTCGACAACCCGCCAGCGTTGGCGATCATGCCGCCCGCGATCGCTCCAAGCGCAGCGACACCTATCCCGGCGACTCGAGTCGTGGCACTCACGCGTCCCAGCAGCTCGTCAGGGGTCAGCCGCTGGCGGGCAGTTCCTCCGAGAACTGTGACTGACATCGATGCCGCTCCGACCAGGGCAATCGCAACGCCGGCGATCCACGGGTTGGGCGACACGAGCACCAACAGCCAGCCGCACCCTTGGGCCAGAAGTCCGGCGCCATAGATGCCACGGGCCGGAAGTTGGCGACCAATCTTGGGCACGAAGTAGCCAGCCGCCAACCCGCCGACGGCAGAAGCCGCCAACAGGAAGCCAAATCCCGTCTCTGTCACATGAAGACGCTCGCGTGCGAAGAGGACGAGCGTCGAGTAGGCGACGTTGTAGACGAAGTTGAAGATGGCCATGCCGACCGTGAGCAGTCGCAGTTCGCTGTGGCGGGCGAGGTAGCTGAGGCCTTCTCGGACCGAGCGGAACACGGGCGGGTGCTCGGCGACGGTCGGCGGCGGCGCCATCCGGCCCAGCCCCACAAGCAGTGCAGCCGAGATGAGGAAGGCGATCGCATTGCCGAAGAAGGGAATCGAGGCGCCAAGGACGAAGAGGGCGGCTCCGAGAGGTGGGCCGACCATACTGCGGCCGATCAGGTCCAGTGACCAGATGCGCCCGTTGGCGGTAGCGAGCCGTTGCTGGTCACGGCCGACGACAAGCGGCAGTGCGGCCTGCGCAGCCGGGTCGAAGAAACAGCCCGCGACGCCAAGCAGGAAGACACATGCCACGAGTGCCCACAGCTGCACAGCGCCGGTGAGGACGGTGACCGCAAGCGCGCCAGCGATGACGGCCCGGACGACGTCGGCCACGACCATCGTTGTGCGCCGCGGCCACCGGTCCGCGAGTGCTCCCGCGGGCAGACCCACGACCAGCCATGCGGCATACGTAGCCGCAACTGTTAGCGAGACCTCAAAGGGGTCAGTGGTGAGGCGGGCGGCGAGAAGTGGCACGGCGGCGAGCACCATGCCTTGTCCAGCGATGGAGACGCCCGTGGAGGCCAGCAGCCGATTTAGACCTCGCCCTAGCGAAGCGTCGGCCGGCTGCTGGCTCGCCATGGCTTCGGTCATTCCGTCGTCGTCAGTACGTCGTACTCGAACTCGCCGTCCCGCACGCCGCCCATGAACGCGCGCCATTCAGCCTCAGTGAACTCGAGGATCGGACCGGAACCGTGCGCCTTCGAGTCCCTCACCCCGATCAGCCCTGCGGACTGAGCTACCTCGACGCACGCGCCGGTGTCGCTGTGCACTGACTTCCGCCATGCTGCGAGGCTCCAGTCGGGTTCCATGACTTCCCCTTTCATCGCGTCACGACGCCCAGTAGCGCCGCGCGGCCTCGATCGCCTGACGTGACCCTTCGGCGTCGAGAGCGTCCTTGTGCAGCCCCCGGAAGAGCTTTTGGTATGCCGTGATATCGCGTTCAGCGGACAAGTAGAGGTCCGCTGTCTGGCTCTCGCAAAGCACCACGGGTGAGCCCGTCTTGAACTCGTAAAGCACGAACGAGCTGGCCGCGAACGTGGGGACCACTCCCCCGATTTCCAGGACTCGCAGGTCGGCGTAGCCGGCGTCGACGAGCTCGAGCAGGCGAGTCATCTGCGCGGCCATGTCCGCCGACGTGGCGCGTGGAGAGCGCCGCAACGCGGACTCGTCCAGTATCGCCTCGTAACGCACGCCGCGGCGGTGGGCCAGGAGCTGCTGACGCTCCAGCCGCGCCGGTACGACGGAGTCGGCCTTCAGGCCCGCTGCTTCGCAGATCGCGGTGGCGTAGGCGGCGGTCTGAAGCAGACCGGGGATCCAGGAGGTCTGGTACTGCCTGAGCCGCTTGACCCGGGTCTCGACGGCCTCGACTGCTGCCTGACGCCTCGGGGCACCGCCGGCACTGACGACCCACGCGCCCTCGAGCCCACTGCTCCTTGCAACAGACCCGAGGATTTCGGCGCGAACCTCCTCGGCGACCCCGTAGTAGGCGAGGAGCTCGGCAACCTCGCTGACTGAAGCGCCGAAGCGACCTGTCTCCACGCGAGAGATCTTCGACTGGGACCACCCCAGGTCGCGTGCGACAGCCGATCCGGAGATGCCAGCCGCTTCCCGCATCCGCCGCAGCTCGAATCCAACTTCCGCCATGTTGCCCTTCCATGCACTGATGAATAGGACAACGATATAGACAGCGAGTCTCGGGGCACGACCGGCCGCGCCGCGACGGCGGCTTGCGCACGCTGCTGACCTCACTCGACCCAGAGCTCCTCGGCTGGGACGTGACCAACGGTGCGGTCGGTCTCGGTGTAGCTGCCCTGATGCCAGCGGTACCACTGATCCTCGGTGACCGCGGCGACCGCAAGCGTTCCGTCGCTGCTCATCACTGGGCCCGAGACGGCGCGCAGATCGACGTCGTACCTGCCGTTGGCCAGGGCACGAACGAGGCGAGATCCGAGGAGGTGCGGCCGGCCGGCCGCCAAGCTCAGTGGCTCGACTCGGGGTGCGTTCGGATCCTCGAGAACCGGTCGCAACCACGACCCCTCTGGCGAGAATCGCGAGCGCGGAACCTGTACGAGCTCCTCTACCCAGACACGGGAGATGTCGACGTAGACTGCCGCCTCGGCGGATCCCAGGTAGTAGTCGCGCTCATCGAGCAGCTGCACCCCGGGCTCCTTGAGGCCGGCGGCGGCGATTACGTCAGCGGAACCGATCCGGAGATCCGTGCGCCAGCCGTATGCCGTGAGCTTGCCCTCCTCGAATGTCGTCATCAGGAACCGTGCTCGGGCGCCGCGCGGCACCGCATCACCGGCACGCAGCCGACGGACGAGCATCGCCGGCACGCCGAGAGCCAAGTCATCAGTGGGCTCGTCTCCCCAGCCGTAGGCACCGACCAGAGCGCCGAAACGTGTGTCGACGTCGCGGGGCGTCAGTTCATCCACGGTTTGCCGCCCCCGGAACGCTGGACGCCTGCTGAGACACGCGGCCCACAAACGCCAGCTCGCTCTTGTAGTAGTCCACGCTCAGGAAGTCGTGGACGACCTCGACTGTGAGTCCTGGTCGAGGAGCCTGCACGATGCCTCCTTGGCCGTCGTACATCGCCACGTGGTGGAAGTAGTCGGGTGGATCGCCGGGAGTGTGGAGGAAGACGAGGTCGCCTGCCCGCCATGCCTTTGGGTCGGACGGAAGCCGGGTGACACTTGCGGCCTGTGCGCTGGCCAGGCGCGGCAGGTCGACTCCCGCCTTGTGCCAGGCGTACTGGACCAGGGAGGAGCAGTCGAATCCCAAGACTCCGGCGCCTGCTCCGAAGCCGACGCTTGGTCCCGCGACCGTGCCTCCGCCCCACGAGTAGGGCACGCCGATCTCCGCGAGAGCGGCGGCGACAGCTCTTCCTCCGGCCGTCCCGTCGCTGAGGAATGCAGCGTTCGCATAGCAGGCCGCGGACAGCACGGTCGGGTCCCCAACGACCTGCATGGCGAGCGGCTGCCACTTGGCGTATGCACCAGGGAAGGCGCTGCGTTGCACCGACTGAGCGGCATCGGTAACCGACATCCGTTCGAAGTCGGAGATGTCGAGCAGCCCAGGCTGTCCTTGGTGGCCACCGGTGTAGAACATGCGCGCCGACTTCGCGGGATCCATGCGGTCCGCAGTGCTTCCCCAAGCGGTGCGTTGTTGGAACAGGCCCACGCTGTCACGGTCCCCGAACGGCACGTTGACCAAGTTCGACTCCTGCATCGCGGTCGCGACGGCGATGACCCAACCGTAGGCGGGAACTTTCAGCTCGCGCCCGACCGCCACGATGGTCCGCGCGTTCGAGGCCTGCTCCTTAGTGAGGCCGGTGACCCCAATCGTTGCGTTGGCTGCGTCTATGGCCGCCCCAGGACAGCCACCTCCACCACCACTAGGCGCTTGCTGATGACCGGATCCGCCGATCAACGCCACAAGCAACACGATCGCGAGGCCACCGGCCAGGACGATCGGCAGCACGCCCATGAGGATGCGGCGCAGCCTTCGCCACACCAAGGCACGTCCCGCGACGACGAGTGGTGCGACCATGTCAGCCGTTCGCCGATAGGGGGGTGAGCGCCGGCTTCGGGGCGCCGGGGACATCGTTTGCGGGTTCGAGATCGCTCACCAGGCACGATGCTCCAGACCTCTTGATCGAGACATCGACGCGGCCCCCGTCGGTGGCAAACCGGAAGGCCGTGGTCGCCGACACAGTCAGCACTGCGACCGGCTGGCTGGTGACCTTGCTTGCTGGCACGCGCGCGGGGTCAGTGTGGCTCAGCTGAGCGATGAACTCGGGGCGCGCGTAGGGACGCATGCCTCCCAGCCACTCCGCTGGCGTCAACTCAGCTCGCACCCAAGCGTTCATGAACGCCGTTGCGACTTCTTGACACGGGTTGTTCTTGGCCGGCCCAGTGGAGGCTGGTGCACCGGCCCCGGTCGCGGCTGCTTTCGGCACGGGCACGGGCACGGTCGTGTGCGTCGCCATGAGCGCTGGTGACGGTAGTGGTGCGACCGGGGTCGCAGCCGCTGGCGCGGGAGCTGGCCGTGGCGCAAGGAAGTTTGTGGCCTTGCCCACGAGTGCGAGCACGACGAGTAGCGCAGCCAGCGAGACAGTCAGGTGTCTCCACGACCAGAGGGGCCACTCGATGAGCCGCTGCAGGCGGCTACTCATGGCGCCGACCCACTTCGGACTCGCTGGGCTCGACGGTCACCATCGACTTGGTGTCGGCGTCGAACATTCGCATGCGAAGCCCCTGGCCCGTCACCTCCGCGTGCGAGTCATGCGTGCGCTCGATCGGTGTCAGGACCCTGACCCCAGACGGCACCTCGTCGACGAGGTGTCCCTCGATTCCACGGCCGGGCAGCGTCTGCCTCGGCGCGTGAAGAGCGGGGGTGTCGCTACCGTTGGGCCCCGGCCAGCTCCCCCGCGAGACCCCCGCCGTTGCTGCGATGGTCGCGCCTGCGTCAGGGACACGCTGCCCGTTTGCCGGCGCAGAGCTGGGGAGCTCGTGGCGCGGCCCTATCAACCTGCCGCCGACATGGCGTTGGGTGTGGGGGACCTCAGGCTGAGTCTGTGTGAGGGTGTCGAAGCGCCTACCGATGGACTCCGGCGGCAGGTTGACCCGTCTGACGTAGCGGGCGGGTCCGGCATCAAGCGGACCGTTGCGGCCCTGCCTCTCCTCGTCTTCAGAGGCGGTCGTACGGGTCTTCTTGGCTGCGTCCTCAGTGCCGTCATCAACGGCCTTGCGTCCGACGAAGTACCCCAGAGTGGTCCGGCCGACGTTCCGCAGCATCCCGCGTTGTGAGGTGTGCCCGAGGATGTTCGTCAGGGACAACAGGGGCATCAGGAGAACGAACGCTGCGAGCGAGACGACCAAGCAGAGGATCAGGGAAAGGATGCCCATGCCGGCGTTGTTGGCCTGCGTGATGATGGCCGCGATGGCGACACTGTGGATGGCCGAGCCGACGCCGAACGCGATGACGTTGACGACTGACGCGCCCGCGATGTTGCCGATTCGCCTGACGATGCTCGCCATAGGCGCGATGACGCCGAAGACGGCGGCTGCGGGGAAGAACATGACGAGCAGTCGCAGCATGACCAAGCCGGCGAAGACGAAGATGTCGGCGATCAGTCTGAACACTGCCGTGAAGGTCACCCCGACGAGCGCCATGAAACCGGCGCCTGCGCGGCCCTTCGCCTTGCCCTGAATCGCAGCGTAGGCGAGCGGATCCTGGTCCTGAATTTCTTGAGTAGTGGCGCCCCAGTCGTTGGCCTTCTGCTCGGTCATCTTCTGGACCCCGTCGGGCGTCGAGCGGGCGGCGGCGAGCTCGGCTCGGCTGAAGGTCGACTCGCGGAACAGCAGCTGTCCCCACTTCTTGGCCGCAGGGCTCTCGGGATCACCGAACTCCCCGCGGAGCCAGGACTGGTAGAGGATGTCGTCGACGATCAGGGCGCCCTGAGCACGGGTCGGGTCCCCCGCGCTGGGGCCGGTGAGTCCCGTAGCACTCTGGTTCACCGTGGCGACCGAGCCGGTCACTGCCTGGTCGAAGAAGCTGGCGACGCGTGTCGGGTACTGCGAGACGCCGGACAAAACGACGAGGACGAAGAGCGCCCAGACCGCGCCGGACATGACCGCCGAAAGCCGTCCGCTGATTGAGTAGAAGAGCAGCAAGGCAGCGACGCCGAGGAACGACACCATTCCCCATGGGGACCAGATCGCGTCATGCAAGCGCGTCGTGACGGTTGCAACGACGTTGTCGAGTGGATTCATGTACTGCTCGGGGTGCGCAACGCGGTTGTGGATTCCGTTGGTGGCGGAGCTGATCCACACGCCGCCACCCATGAGCGTGTTGCCGATGAACGTGTCGATGGTCGCGTCCATCTCGCCCAGTCCACCCACGCAACCGATGTCGTAGGTGCTCCACCCGAGCCCGGCGTACCCGTACTGGTCATAGACGGTGGTGGTGCGGTTGCTCGCCCACGGGTTGCCCTTCGCTGGAGCGGGGTTGGGTGCCGGGTCGAAGAAGCCCGGCAAGCCGGTGTCGGGCAACGATGCCGTCGGGGCGGTCTTGCAGTCCCACGGCGCTGCTGGCAGCGCGACGGGAGCCGCCTCGGACGCCGTCGGGTTCGCCGACGCGGGCGACGTAAGGATGAGCATCCCGGCCATGGCGAGAAGGAGCGCAACCATCAGACGGCGGACTGTGGGGGCCACGTCAGGCACTCGCTCTCTGGTCCCGCTCAAGCAGCCCAGCCGCATACTCGCTAGCGGCTGGCTCGGGCTCGTCCGACGGAGCCGCGGGGCGCTGCAGCCGGTTGCGCGCCTTGTCGGGTGCGGCCGTGGTGTTGAGCGCATCGAGTAGGCGGGGGTGGGCGGACAGGTCCATCCGGATGCGTTCGATCCCGCCAGAACCGTCGCTGAAGACGAACTCCCGCGGCCCACGCAGTCCGTCTCTGGATGGCCTGGAGAGAGTGCCGAAGATCTGCTCGTAGCCGAGACCATCCCGTATCCCGGGGATGAACCTCAGGGCGTCTCGTTGAGCGTCCTCACCCGTGAGGCGCCCGATGAAGGCGGCGGAGCAGAGGTTGGCCAGGTCGAGCTTGAGCAGGTCGGCCGGATTCTGGGAGGCCATGAGCACGCGGGTGTTGTGCTTACGCGAGTCGCGGGCGGCGCGGTCGATGAATCGGCGTCCGCTGGAGAACGTGGACAGCGCCCACGCCTCGTCGATGAAGATGCCCTTGCGGGCGTGGACATCGCCGAAATACATGCCGCGCTGGGTGAGCCAGGCGGCGAGGTACATGACACACATCGACAGCCGCTCGTCGAGGTCCTCCCCGCCTCGGGTGCTCTCATCGGGCAGTGCCAGACCGCGCAGGGAGTACACCGTCAGCAGAGGGTCAGCATCGCTCTCGCCGGGGGGACGTCCCGCCGGGAAGATGAGGCGGCCGTGACTGGTCTTCGCGGCTTCCCGGAGGAAGTCGGCCATGTAGCCGGCGTGACGGGCGAGCTCCGTGTCGCCGGTGGGCTCACCGTTGGGCCCTCGGTCGAGCGATGCGAGGGCGGTGACGACCTGGTCACAGGAGGACCAGGCGTTGGCGGGCACAGCCCCGACGGCGCGCATTAGCGCGACCTCCGACAGGACATGTTCCTGCAGCTGCTTGGGCAGCATGGCGCGCAGCACGCTGCTCGTGAGGAGTCGCCGGGTGTCCTTCGCTTGCTCCATCGCGGCGCGCCACGCGGCCTCGTCGGGATAGTGCTGCCGGTTCGGCTCGGCGATGACGCGGTAGGTGGACAGCGATCCTGGAGCGGCGTCGAGCAGGTCGACGGCACGGGAGTATGCGGCCAGTTCGGGCAGCTGGGTCAGTGCCGTGAGTCGGCCCGACGGGTCGAGCACGGTCCACGGGACCCCTTGGATGACGGTGCGGTAGATGATGTTGCCGCCGGCTGTGGACTTGCCGCCTCCGAGGCCTGCGCAAAGGACGGCGAGTCCCGACTCCTCTTCCCGCTCGGTGGCTAGCCACGGCTCCCAGGTGACGACCCGGGCGGAGGTGCCGGATGTCTGGCCGAGGTGGATCCCGACTCGGTCGCCGACTGTGGCCGTGGCCGCGGGAACCGCGGCGGCGATGGTTGTGACAGGCATGCGGCGCCGGTAGGCGGTCGAGCCCAGGCGTTCGCCGGGGATGAACTCACGGGCGACTGCGTACTGGTCCTGCGGGCGGGCGATCGTGATCTGCGGCGCGTACAGCTTGCGCACGAGGCTGGCCCGGTCGACGGCCTCGTCTTCGGTCGCCCCGGAAACGGCGATGCGGTACCAGCCCGTCGTGCGGGTGGAGAGGCCCGACAGCCCCATTGAGATCTCGTCCTCGACGGCGAGGGCACGGTTGGCCTGACGCTCCAAGGCTCCGGGCGCGGGCTCGTGGTGCTCGAGCTCGTAGTGGTTTGCTTGCGCGCGGATCTTCTGGATGTTGCGGCGCATGGCGGCCCCAACCTTGGCGGCGTCCTCGACGAGGATGCGGCCAGACCACTCGACCGGAAACGGCAGCTCGTCGGTCCGCTGCATCCACGGGATCCCGGGCGGGATTTCGAGGTCGGTCATGCGCCCGACCGACAGAACGCACACGTGACGTTCGATCCGACGATCATCGTGCTCGCCGACCACGCGGATCGTGCGGCCGTACGGAGTGGCGAACCAGTTCACCTGATCGGTGAACTCGCTCAGGTCGTCGGTGTCCCAGGCGGGGTCCTCGACGCCCCCCAGGGTCAGCGGGGCGGGCAGTCCTAAGGAGCATGAGCGGTGCAGAAGCCACTCGAGCTGCTGCGGTGAAGCAGGGGCACCTTCGATCCCGGGAGAGCCCATCAGCTCGTCGGTGGCCCGGACCTGCTTCTCGAGAGCGGTGACCTCTCGGTGCGAGACCGCGCCGCCGAGAGTGTCGCTCAGGCTGTCGCCGATGGAGCCGAGGGCCTTGAGCAGCGGGCTCCGGCTTGGGATCTCGACTCCGAGGTACACCTCCTTATCTGCCATCGACAGCGACGCCAGACGGTACTGGTCGGTCGTGAGGTGCTCCCCCCATGCGGGCAACGGGGCCGGCGCGTTCGCATCATGGTCGCGCGCCCACTTCGCCACGGGATAGGGGCGGGTCGTGACGCGCAGGTGCACCTCTCGCCTGGCCAGCTGGGACAAGACATCGGCACCGTCGACGATGAGCTGCTCCCGGACGCCGTCCGGCCGGAACGACCAGCCCTGAGGGTCGAGCAGGTACCACGCCATGACCTTCTGAGCAGTCACAGTGCAGTGCCCAGAGATCCGACGCAGCGCCAGGCCTCGCTTGCCGCTCATGCGCTCGTCCCTTCGATAGTGACTTCTCGTTGCGCGACGGCCGCTTCACGCTCGACCTGACACTGGGCCCTGCGTTGGGCCCGGCTCGGGCGCGAGGGGACGGCACGCACTCGAGCCGGGCGGACTGCGCGCACCGCGACCTTCTGGTTGTCACGCGGCGCGGACACCTCGTGCGCGAACGCGGCCAGCACCGCGCTGAGGGGTCGGTCAGGGTTGACGACCGACAGGATCAGCCGAGTCAATCCGACCGTCGCGAGGAGGCTGTATGCGAAAGAGAAGAACCCGAGCCCGATGCCCAGACGCCGCTCGACCATCTGCAGCAGGACGAACACGACAGCACCGACCATGTACGCGCTGTATCGGGCTCTGAAGGGCAGGGTCCGGTTGGGCGGCCCCAGCCAGACGGAGTTGACGTTGTAGATCTCGTCATCGACGGGAAGACGCATGATCAGCTCATCCCGTGACCAAGGAGGCCATCCACGCGCCGAGACTGTCGGCCCGGCCACTGGTGGCGAGACCCAGCACGGCGAGCGCGATGACTACGCCAGCGACCACTCGCATGGCCTTGGCGTTGTCTCCGCGCTGCGCGAGGACGAACAACATGGTGGCCACCAAGAGCAGCAGCAGAGGGATGATGTTGGACTTGATCCAGCCCTGCAGGCCGGACGTGCCGGCAGCGGTGACCAACGTTGCGATGGTGCTCATGGTGTCCCCTTCCAGACGGAATCGGGCAGATCGCCCAATCCAGAGCACCGCGACACCTGCACGAAGGACGAAGAAACACGCCGGGACCTGACCAAGTCTTGAAGCAGCTCTCACCCCCCGTTCACCGAGGGTGGTCCTCGAGGGGTGAGCGGACGGTCGGGTTTCCACGAGTACCGAACCACCTCGACGAGGTGCGGAGTCTCAGGCGCCGAGGACGAGGGAGGGAGGCGTCGCGCATGGTTGAGTCCCACAGCCTCACCACTGCCCACGTCAGGCGCATGGCTGAATCTCCAGACCCGCTTGGCTGGGTTTCATACGGCGCCTCGCGCGGATCCGGAGGTGGGTCACGCCATTTCGTCACTGCGCAGACGGACTCGCTCGGCCCCGTCTAAATTGCCATGCTGAATGGGAGCTCGACACGCTTCAATGCGATTGCCCACCGAGGACTGCGAGCGAATCCTCCTCATCGGCAAGGGCAGCAGACGTCGGCCGCGCACCTAGTCGAACGGGTCATTCGATAGCTCTACCTCGACGCGATCAGCTCGAGATCAACGAGCTCGCGTTCGAAACGCTCGGCTGCCGCACACATGCGGGCCACCGAACACTCGCGGGCCACCCCGCCGCCTCCACGGCTTGACATCAACGAGACGTTAGGAATCTAAACCAAGTTGCGATTGAATAGCAGCCGACGCGAGCTTTGCACCAATCTCAATGGCTACGTCGAGGGCTTTCTGCCCAGCGCGCCGCAGTGGACCCGCAGCCTTCGACTCATCCTTCGCCTCAAGCGCCTCAATAGCGCCCTGCACTCCAGCCACGACCTCGTAATCGGCCGCGCTTTTCGCCTGGGTAAGCAGGTGTGATCTGACGTCCTGCAATTCCTTCACCAGTGCTGGATCATTGTTCAGTTGAACTAGTTGCATCGTGAACGAATTCTCCGTGGCAGAGGCGGACGGACCTTGCGCGCCAACCTGCGATCCTTGGTTGTGATAGACCCCACCTGTGTCCGTGTTCACGGTACCTCCATAGTTGTTGATGGTTGGACCTGACCCTAAACGCGGGGAGCGCTCAAGTGATTTGATCAGCTCACTAAGAACTGCCTGTGCATCCGAAGAAGTGCTTCCGTCACCGACGTCCATCAACGCCTGGCGAGCTAGACCCAATTGGGCGCCACGTTCTTGCAGGAGCTCGTCCCGATCCCGGACGAGCGCTTCGTTGTGAGCAAATAGCGCCTTCTCGATCGCCTGCTTGAATTCCGGAGCCGTCTCCTCATACTTCTTCAATCCCTCCAATAGGATGTTGTCCGTGAGTATGCGAACCGCCGTCTCCTCGGAAATGTCGTCAAAGGCAGCCAGATAACTCATAACTCTGCGCACTGTCGTTGCTAAGCCCGCACCACTGTTGGCCCGGAACTCGGACGCACTAAAAGCCTGCACGAATGCGCGATTGTCGAACCTTGAGCCACCTACGAACGGACGGAGCGCCTGCAAAAATGCATCCGGCAACACGACGACTGGCCGAGAACCGTAGTTTTCCCGAAGAATCTCCCGATCAAACCGCCACAGCACGTAATCGCTCGACAAGAAGAATGATCCCGAGAATATTAAACCCTTGCGCGTAGGGGCCTGCTGATCCTTCGCTAGCATCCAAACCGAGCAGTCGTGATCCAACTTGGCATAGTTGGTATTCCTGCGCCGTGGGTGGTTGGTTAGATAATCCTTATAGTCGGAAATCAGGGTAGATCGGAGCTCAAGCCTCCCTTGGCTCTCGCTCGCCTCAGGCTCGCGGAAAATGCGCAATCCATGCTCACTCAAAAGAGCCGCGGGCGAGTCGAAGCGAGCGCAAAAAGCCGCGGGATCTATCTGCCGCTTAGCGTTTAGCTGATGGAACCGCATCTCAATGCCGCTAACCCTTGTGACCTGCCAAGGGAGTTGAATTATTGCTTTACTCACGTGCTGAGACCATGTCTGTTTCTTCAGGCGGTAAGCCGCATCTTCAACAGTATGCGTCAACTCGGAAAGCGTCTTAGCGTGATAATAGAGCGTGAATGGCAAATCTGAATCTTGGATTACGCGAAATAGATCTATGCTCGCCGCGGCGAGAGGCGTGTCATGGGTTCCCAAAAGCGCAAAAAGGATGTTCGTGTCCACGAATATCTTCAGCTTAGGCATCCCTCCCCTGAGGGCTTCCCTGCTCGCATCATCAACGCAGAGAGCTAGGAGGTTGAAAGTGCTGTCCGCCATCTGAGCGATATAGCCCGTTACTTCGGGGTTCTCGGATTGAAAGAAGTCCGCAATGGCTCGGCGGTATCCGTCACGTTCACCATTTGGGATCGAGTGAGCTTCAAGAACTGACTCGAGTACCTTCAGATGTGTCTCATCTCGAACGTCGGGACCGTCGTCAGTCAGTACGCGCACAGCATCAATACCGTGGGCTCGAAAGACCGGCGCGCAATAGTCCATCAGCACCTGCCAACACTCGCGTGCCTCTCGTTCAACGCCGAGATCCGCGTGCTCCTCCATCCAAAGGCTCATCACGCGCTCTTCAAGGTCGCTCGCGGCTTCGATCTTCGCTTCGATGTCGCCCGAACACGCGCGGGAGAGACTGAATTCTGCTTTGCTGGCCTCCCAGATGAGGAGTCGCTTAGAACTCAGCCGGGACAGAGATTCACCGATATCGTGAAGGGACACTTCGATGCCGTATGCAGAAGAAATCTCGTCGAACCAGTCATCTGCCGACTTCCATGGTCTATTCGAATAGTACGCCAGCATCGGAATTAGCCAGTCCAAGGTTTCTTCGAGTCGGTTGCTCGAGGCCACGGCGGCGACCTGGCTCAGTCGGCGCAGAGTGGCGCCCGAACTTGGACCCTCATCGTTGACCACGTCATCCTCCAGCCGAAACCCAACCACAAGGCATGGCTCCGGCGGCGGAGCCCACTTCCCGACACGTTGCCCAGGATGCCTCTCCGAAACTACCCGACATCGGGCTCCAATTGACGGCAACTGGGACGCCTGGCCGGCGCGACAGATCGACCGGCCCCGCCAACTGGTCGGTCAGGTACCCAGCCACTCGATGCACCCCGCACCTACCTGCCTTTCTCGGTGACGTCTGCCCCACCTAGGACAGCCCGGACCGCGTCCAACGGCTGACCCAGGACAGACAAGACAACCGGTGCCAATCCCGGCCTCCTCAAGTCCAGGCGACCCACGGAGACGCCCAGACCCAACGGTGCCGAATTGGGCCCCTATCGCGCGTCAGGTGGCGGACGACTGTCGCGCATCACCCGACGGAGGACACACTCTCACGGCGTTGCTTGCTGGATTGACCTCTATTGGATCAAGAAGGCGCTTCGCGCCTTGCCGACTTGCGGGCGGCGCTGCCGCGCCGTCCTCAGCCGGCGTCCTTCCAGACTTTCTTGTAGGTCGTGGCGCTTGGACCAAGCAGGAGGTAAGACAGATCCAGCCCCAGCTCCTCAAGTGACTCCTTCACCTCTTGGTTCTTCTCCAACGCCAGTTTCAGTCGCTTCATCTTGTCCGAATCTTCGTATGGGGAGGCCCAAGCAGGATGCTTGACGAGAAGCTCAATCCCATTCCGCACTTCACCCCACTGCGTCTCAGACATCTCGTCCGTCATCAGAGACTTCGTCTCTGCTCGCTTTGCAATGTGGAACCAGAGCTGACGTATGAGGGTGGCCACGTACGCTAAGGAAGCTTGGTACGTCAGCCGACGCGCCCGATCCTTCTCTTGAATGGTGAGCTCGACGGCGTCTTCCTTGGGCTCGAATGCCAGATCACTAAATAAGTTCAGGCACGCAATGATATTCGTCGCTTCTTGGTCCCGTGTGGCTTGGGCATCCTCGCCGGCTCCCGTGGAGGCGTCCATCACGAGCAGTTTCTCGATCAACTTACTTTTCAACTGTTGCTCGGTGATTTCGACGTCCGCCTTCGGCGAGCCGGGGCGCTTTACGAAGTTTGTTATACGCAGATCGTCGCTCGCCAGAATATTCTGTACGAGCGCAGCTTGGAGGGCCTGCTTGCCTCTCGTGCGTTCCGTGGCAGGCAACCAATCGAGGAACCCCTTCTCGGAAACACCGGTGGAGCCAACATGTTCCTCATACTCGTGGAATTTGTTTTCCCACTCATCCGACATCTTCCCGGCCAGTTCGAACGGCGAGAGCGGGAGTTTCTTGATCTTCGCCTGTATCGAGTTGACTAACTCGTTGGCTTGGGCAGCAGTGAGATTCAGGTAGACCTTGGTCGTGACCCGTTGCCGACCCAACATCCAATTCGCAATTGTCTTGTGCTGGCCGTCAAACATGAGCAGTTTTACGGGCGAGCCCAAGTCAGTGGAATCTGCTCGGCAGCTGGGGGGCTCGTGAAGGACGTTGCGCTGCAGATCCGCGTAGATTGCCCAAGCGTGCTCGAGGCGGAGTGCCCGTGGCTGGCAGGCGTCGTCGTTGAAGATCGCCGAACGAGGCAACTGCAGGAAGCAATACTCGAAGTCGCCTTGGGAGTTCGACTCGCTGAAAATGGGGGTTTCGACGATCTCACCGTCCGGCAGTTCAAACGTTGCCGTTCCGCTTGAGCGCGTGATGACTACGGGCTTGGTCTCAATCTCGAAATGCTCGAGGTAACCGTCGTACTTGAGACGGCGCTTTTGGCCGAAGGCAGCAAGCTTCAGATACGGACGGATCGGTATGGTCTTGGCGTTTCGCTTGGCCCGGTTGCATGAAGCGTGAGCGAGATTGAGGTTCTCGATCGTGGTTGCGCCGCCCTCGCGTTCGGGGACGTCGTGATCTGGTTCGATGTCATCGGCAGATCGATTGAACTGGACCTCGCATAGGAAGCACTTTCCAGTGCTCTTAGCCCAGAGCACCTCTTCAGCAGTGTCGCGCTCCTCAGGTGGAAGCTTGGAGCGCATGGCCTTCGAGATCTTGATGGGCACGGGGCCAGCATACGTGGCCGGCGTACGGAGGGCGCGGTCCACTCAGCAACTCGTCGCAGCGAGCGTGGGTCTCGGAAAGTCAGTCACCCCGGCGGTTCGAGTGGCGGAAACCCCACGGCGCATGCAGGCTCACCCCATGCCGAGGACCGACCCCGTGGAGTACGACCGCTGGCTCGCTGGTCTGACCCTCTCTCAGATCGAGTCAACCTTCCGTGACCTGGGCGCCGACGAGGTCCTCGTCCGGCGGTTGACCGACAAGCAGGGCAATGACAAGCAGCAGATTTATGTGGGCCAAGACCTTACGGCGACCGCGAAGATTCCATCCGGGGAGGTGGTCGCCAGCGTCACCGCAAGTCAAAAGGCGGGAGCAAGTGGGAAAGTCCGCTACCAAGCTCTGGTCAACCTCTGGTGGATTGCCCCAGGCTTCATCTCGGTTCCTGCTCCGGGTGCCAAGCTGATCTACTACCCCCAGTACCCCGAGGTGCGGCTGTCCGGGTTCCTACGGGGTAGCCCTGATGCGCCCTTGTCACTGCTGGCGATCGGCCGTCGCGGAAAGGAGTTTAACCGCGTCCTCTTGCTGGCCCCAGTTTCAGACAGAGTCTATGGACTCGTACTGCCGCCGGAATCGCAGGCAGGGCAACAGTTGCTTTCTGGAATGCTCGGGCAGGCGTACGGTCCGTTCCACACGTGGCAGCTGAAGCAGGGTGCGCAGGGTGACACCCGTTCCGCCCTTTTGGGCCGACTGCACGAGATCGCCTCGGAGCCCGATTGGCTGCCCCCACGCCTCTTGGCGAAGGACGGAACGCTGCGGGTGTGCACAGGCACCAACTGCGGCGGGTTCACCCTCGAAGCTGCCGTTGGTGTGGTACCCAACGCCGAGGCCAAGCCGGACTACTTGGGTTGGGAACTCAAGGCGCACAAAGTCAGCAGCTTGGTCCGACCTGCGGCCCTCAACGCCGGAGTCTTGACGCTCATGACACCTGAGCCGGATGGAGGCCTGTATGTGGAGGACTTCAAACGGTTCGTGATGGCCAACGGGTACCAACGACGTCCAGACCGATGGGACTTTGGCGGGGTTATGCGGGTCGGCGATGCACCGAAAGCACTCACTGGGGCACACATTCGGCTTGAGGGTTACCAAGGGGGTAGCAAGTTCACCGGCGACGGAGCGATCCAGTTGATCGGTAAGGATGGATCAATCGCCGCCTCTTGGTCGTATGCGAAGCTCCTCGAACACTGGCGGATGAAGCACGGACAGACAGCTTATGTTCCATACATTCAGAGCGACGCGCCCGCCGGGTTCAGGTACGGCTCCACGGTCCGGCTCGGCATTGGGACAACGTTCCCACTGCTCCTTCAAGCACTGGCAAGCGGGGACGTCTATTACGATCCGGGCATCAACCTAAAGCTCGGCGATTCAGGCAAGTGGATCGGGAGACGCAGGTCGCAATTCCGGTGCTCCTCCAAGAACTTGAACCGCTTGTATCAGTCATTTCAAGCGGTCGACGCTGGTCTCGAATCGTCGGGTATCCCCCGACCTGAGCCAGGCCGCGAGCAGTTCGAGGTCAAGCGAGCCACGAACCGCGCACTCCCAGACGATCGCGACGCGCCACCCACCCTCTTCTAGTGCCGCGACGTCACGTCGGTCCCGCGCCCGGTTGCCCAAGAGCTTGACCTCCCAGAAAGCTGATCTGGTGGCCGGGATTCGGAAGTATCGACAGTCCTGGTGCGCGTGCCAGAAGCAGCCGTGTACCAACACGACGGCGCCCCATCGCGGCAGCACGATGTCAGGGCTGCCGGCAAGTTTCTTGACGTGAAGGCGATAGCGGAAACCGCTGCGGTGCAAAAACTGTCGCACGACAAGCTCTGGCTTGGTGTTTTTGCCACGGATACCGCTCATCATCCGGCTACGAGTGACTGGGTCAACGACGTCCATTTCAGAGCTGGTTCGCGACCAGCTTGCCCACCGCCTCGACCACTGGAACGACGATCGAGTTGCCAAACTGCTTGTACGCCTGCGTATCCGAGACTTTGATCTTGAAGTCGTCGGGAAAGCCCATGATTCTGGCACACTCACGCGGAGTCAATCGCCGGGGTCGCTCGCCCTCGCCGCGTGACACGAGGATCTCTGATCCGTCCTTGTAGTAGCGCGCCGACAGGGTGCGAGCAACGCTGTTGGGCCCGACCAGTCCGAAGCCAAAACCGTTCCCTGCTGCTTGGTGTTTGCGGGCGTAGTTCTGTAAGTACGTCCAAAGATGCTCCGTTAGGATGTATTTCTCGTTGACGACCGCGCGATCCCCCAGCGTATAGTGATGCTCCGGCGATTCGGATCCATCCTCAGGGTGCAGTGCATCGGCCATCGTTGGCGGATCCTCAGGAATTTCAAGGTCTCGCCAGTCGAAGCTGTGCTTGTCGCGAAAGCCGACTATGAAGATGCGCTTCCGCGCTTGGGGCACCCAAGCCGACGCATCGACCACTTGTGCGCTCACGCTGTAATCAAGCTCCTCTTCGAGGACCTTCTTGATGGTGGCGAAGGTTCGACCCCGATCGTGCGACATGAGGTTCTTGACGTTCTCGAGCATGAACGCCTTTGGCCGCTTCTCGTCGATGATGCGAGCCACGTCGAAGAACAGGTTTCCCTGTGCTTCGTCCGCGAAGCCATGAGGGCGGCCGAGAGAATTCTTCTTGGAAACTCCGGCGATCGAAAAGGGCTGGCACGGGAATCCCCCAATCAGGACATCGTGCGAGGGAACCTCCGTCGCGGGAATCGCTGTGATATCACCCTGAAGGATGTGGCCGTCGTCAGTGCCGAAGTTATCGAGGTACGTCTGCTGCGCATACTTGTTCCACTCGGACGTGAAGACGCAGCGGCCACCCGCCCCCTCGAAGCCCAGCCTCGTTCCGCCTATCCCGGCAAACAGGTCGATGAAGGTGAAGGCCGACTCGGGCTTGTCCCTGCGGAGCTGTCGGGTCAGGACTGCGTCAACGTGTCCAGGTACTGGAGTCTCCCCGCTGAGCCATCTGCGGACCGTCCTCTCCGTGACACCGACTAGGTCGGCGATCTGGGGCCGTGTGAGGGTCACGGAAAGTTGGTCGAGCAGGGTGGGCACGGGTTGTACGGCAGTCACAGGACGCGGGGCCTCTCTAGGTCGAATTCAGGACATCGTGGCCGGTTTTCGTCCCAGTCTTTGGGAGGCGCGCCGACTTCACAAGGATGACGGTCACCACCGACAGCGGTAGCGGCGGTCCCCACCAGCGCCGCGAGTTGCAGCGCGCACCCGGGTCGCAGCGCGCGTGGACGATCGAGGACTGTCCGAGTGCCAAGGACCATCAGCCGGGGGCCTTGGGACAGTACCCCACCCGGCGCTCCGGGAGTACTGCAGCGGAGTACGGCAACGAGGGCGACGATAGGGAACACCAAGTGGTCGCCAACGAGTCTCGGCTTGCGCTGCCGCTGGCTCCCGATCCTTTCGCGCCGAGTTTGCAAGCAGGGGGTTAGGGGTTCGAGTCCCCTTGGCTCCACCACAGCTCAGAGCCCCTTCCCGGTCACCGGGAAGGGGCTCTTTCGTGCCCGTTGGCGTGAAAAGTGCACGCAAGGTGTTCTCCGCCCGTTAGCGTGCATCCAGGGCAATGGGGGCGGCACCTTCCGCCGTCAAGGGGGGAACGATGATGGGACGAATTCTGCTGCCGGTCATGGCGGCTGGCACGTTGACGGTCGCGCTGGCAGGGGCTCCGGTCAGTGCCGCGACGGTGGGGACCTCGGGCCCGGCAACGGTGGCGCTGTGGCATCTCGACGAGCAGCCGGGCGACACGGTGGCGGTGGACAGTTCGGGGCGAGGCCACCACGGTGCGATCGGCGCGGACGTGCTGCCCGGTGTCCCCGGTCAGTTCGGCACGGCCTTCGAGTTCCCCGGCCCCAGCGCGAAGGTCACGGTGCCGTCGGCCGATGACCTGAACCCCTACCTGTCGCCGTTGACGGTCTCGGCCTACCTCTGGGTGCCCAGCAGCCTCACCGGCGGTGACTACAACGTCCTGCAGAAGGGCCAGGCCAACGCGGTCGGCGGCGCGTACAAGCTGGAGATCGTCGGCACCGCGGGGGCGAACAAGTTCGGCTACCCCGACTGCGCGTTCAACTCTCCCGGCGGAGCCAAGAACCGCGTCTATGGACCGAAGCGGATCAACGACGGCTCCTGGCACCAGGTCGAGTGTCACCTCACGGACACCCAGGCCTATGTCACCGTCGACGGAAAGTCAGGCCCCGTCGCGACCCGAGTGGTCGGGAGCATCGCCAACTCGGTCTCGCTGACCATCGGTGGGAAGCCCAACGACACCCACTTCTACCAAGGCCGCGCGGACGAGGTGTCCATCACGATCGGCTGACCCGGAGGAAAGCAGCTGCGACGAGAAGGGCGACGCCGGCGAGGACGAGCCAGGGTATGACGTTGAGGTCGAGCGAGCTGTGGTTGCGGAAGACCCAGTCCGACACCGAGTAGCTGAGGACGCCGACAGCCCAGCCGCCGAGCAGGACCCGCCCTGTGGCGGCGCCGAGGCGCACGGCCGCCATGGTGACGCCCAAGGTCAGCAGGCCCCACACGAGAGCAACGGCTGCCCAGTAGGGCACCTCCGGAGCGAGGAACACGGCGTAGGCGACGAAGAGGGCGGTCGTGACGAGCCCGACGCACAGGGCCACGAGAGAGCCCGGGGCGCGCCGGTCGAACCGGTGGAACAGCACCTGGGCGCTCGTGGCGGCAACCAGTACGGCCGCGAGACCTGCCGCGCCGACGAGGAGCTGACCGGCGAGCGCCAGCCACCAACCGGCGTCGACGCGATCGAGGCCGGAGTCGCGGACCACACCGATCATGGTCAGCGAACCGGCACCGGCGCCGGCGCCGGCGGAGGCGAGGAACGCCACGGACACCGGCGTGCTGACGCGGGGCACGAACGCCACCACCCCCGCGGTCAGCGCCAGCAGTGCACGGATGCCGATGGCCGGGATCTGCTCCGGTGCGTTGTCCGAGTAGGTCCCGCCGTCGAACCAGGGCGCAAGCATGCTGAGCAGCAGGATCAGGCCGCCGATGAGCGCCGCGCCGCCCGCAACCCGGCGTCGCCACGGTGCACCCGTGGTCGGGGACGTGGTCGGGGTCGGGGACGGGGACGTCGTCGGGGACGCGACGCGGACGCGCGGTTCGGCGGCCTCGTGCACGGGCGCGGCAGCCTCGGGTGGTGTCTCGACCGGGCGCAGGCGCCGACCGACGAGCGCGCGACCGCCGGGCTCCGTGTCCACGGTGGGATCCGAGCCGACCGCGGCAGCGGGCTCGACCACGGGCTCGACCACGCGCTCGTCCACGCGCTCGGCCACCGGCGGTGCGGACTCGAGGAAACCGGTCCGGCGGCCCACGGAGGCCGTGACCGGCACGACGACGGACCCGGTCGGGCTCGTCAGGGTGAGGCTGCCGGCATACGGCTGGTCGGTCGGCGAGAAGGTGACGGTCACGACGGGTCCCTCGACGACGGCGCTGAGCGGAGGATCGGCGTCGACGCGCACCTCCCGCGCGAGCGCAACGCCGCTCACGCGCAGCTCACGCTCGACGGCGGCGACGGCCCCGGCAGCGATCTCACCGAAGTCGAGCGTCGCCGGGCTGACCCCGGGGGCCGCCCCCGCGATGACGGCGGCCGCGTCGTCGGCGACGGCCTTCGTGTCGGAGCGGGCGATGCCCTGGAGCGCCTCGAGAGCGCCGAGCGCGACGCCCAGGTCCGGATGCCCGAGCCGGTCGCGCAGCTCGACGACGGCGCCCCGGCGATAGGTGGGGTCGGGCTCACGCAGCGCAGCGACGATCGCGTCGGGGATCGGCAGCGGGCGCACCTTCTTGTGGCGGCTCTTCGCCAGGTAGACCTCGCCGGACATCTCGACGTCACGGCCGGGCGTCTGGCGGGGGTTCTGCTCCTGAACCCGGTCGAAGACGTAGTCGTAGAGCTCACCCAACGACACGAGGCCGTCCTCGTCGCGGTCCGCCTCGCCGGTCTGCAGGCCGTGGACGACGGCTGAGGTGAAGACCGACGGCTGGACCTCGTGGTCACTGGTCAGGGTCGTGCCCTCGAACGCGTACTCCATGGCGCTCGAGGCGCTGATCACCGCGCGCCCGCGCCCGCCGCCGAGGCGACCTGAGGGGAAGCTCTCCATGACGTTGACCGGGCCGGCCGCCCGGACCGCCACTCCCTCGCCGAAGGCGCCGCCGTAGCAGCAGTCGAGGAAGAGCACGATGGTGCGTGCTCGGGCGGAGCGCATGCACCGCTGGATGAAATCGGCCGGCACCGCGGTCGATCCCAGCCGGTCCGGCCGCGTGTTCCGAGCCGCGATGAACAGCTCGCCGGAGTCGCTCTTGAGGCCGTGGCCGGAGAAGTGCAGCAGCAGCAGGTCGTCCGGACGGCTGTCCGCGAAGAGGTCGTCGATGTGCGACTGCACCTCGTGCGAGGCGGCGTTGTGCACGATCGACACGTCGAAGCCGCCGATCTCGGGGTCTCCGAGGACGCCGGCCAGGGCGCGCGCGTCGGCCTCGGGGGCGCGCAGCTGGCTGAGGCTCGCGTGGTCGTAGGTGTCGTTGGCGATGATGAGGGCGCGCCTGGCCGGCGCTGCGCCGCCCGTGGCCCCGCTCATGACGCCCCGCTCATGACGCGCCGCTCATGACGCGTCCACGTCCTCGTGCCGCGCCAGGAACAGCGCGACAAGACGGTCGTGCTCGTCGTCCGTGACGCCGGTGAGCTCGAGCACGTCCCCCGCGATCTCGATGCGCAGCGAGCGGGCGTCGCGCGTGCCCCGGCCCAGCCAGTCGCGCGCCGAGGCGACGAGGGCGGTCAGGCCTCCGGACCCGAGCACGGCCACCATCAGGGTGCCGAGGGTCTCGACATCGAGCCCGCGGGTGTTCTCGGGCACCGGCACACCGGGCGCCGCCCCCGGGAGGATCTCCAGGGCACCGACCTCGTGGAGCTGCTGGCGGAGCTGTCGGTGCAGCAGGTCAAGGCGTGCGTCATCGGACCCGCGCTCGTCGAACTGCACCTCAACCGTCGTGCCCATCGGCTCACCTCTCGGCGCCGAACCCCTACCTGATCGATCGTACGCGGGTGCGACCACGGGCGGTCGGCGTTGGAGCGGCGGCCCGCGCGACCATGTACGTGCTGTATCGGGCCCTGAAGGCAAGGTTCAGTTGGGTGGGCCCAACCGGACGGAGCTGACGTTGGGGTGTCGGCGGCTGCGTCAGTGCTCCGGTGGGTGGAGCAGTGACGCAGCGCGCCCTCTAGATCTCGTCATCGACGGGCAGACGCACGGCAAGGCGGCGGAGGGCTGGCTCGAGGGTGACTCAGCGACGCTGCGCAACCAGCTCGCCGTGGCCGGTGGGGACCGGCGCCGGTCACCCCAGGTGGAAGGTGATGTCCTTCGTCTCGCCTCGCTCGAGGTGCAGTCGGGTTGCCGCGGTCTGGTTCGAAGCACCGTCGTACCACCAGGTGTGACCGGTCTCGAAGTCCCGCATACAGATGGTGAAGTCGCCACTCGGCAGAGCGCTTGCGTGGAGCGCGTGGCCGTCCCACCAGAGCGAGCCCACCGGCTGCCCGTCCGCATCGAAAATGTCACCCTCGAGCCCCGCGGGCGCGGCTTGACCGGAGCTGGTCACGACCTGGCCGGTCACCGTGCCACCGGGTGCGAGCTGGGCATTCATCGTCGCAGTCTTGGCGGCCTTGACGCTGATCGCTGACCCTGAGGAGAGCCTGTCGGCGTCACCGGACCACTCGGGGGCCAGCTCGGGACGGCGCGAGTCGGTGTAGACGACGGGGGTGTACGAGCCGGCGGGCAGACCGATGATGGTGTAGCGGCCGTCGGCGTCCGTCACCGCGTCGTACCGCCCCTCACCCGGTCCAGCCCGGCCGGGCAGACGGCCGCTGGCATCGACCCAGGCGCCTTCGACGGGCTGGCCGAACTGATCGGTGATCCGGCCGCTGATGCGGCCGCCGGGAGCGAGCTTGACGTTCCGGACGGCAGCTCTCTCGCCGGTGCGCACGGTCAGGAGGTCCGCGGTCGCCTGAGACGTCGCCTTGAATGCCCACGTGCCAGCCATGTAGTCGCTCCCCTCCGACGTCCCCAGGTGGAGGGCGTACGAGCCGGCGGCAAGTCCCTTGATGGTCCATCGTCCATTGCTGGCGGAGCACTCCGCCACCTGACCACGGAGGTACCCGCCGTCGTGACCCACGTATGCGGCTGGGCAGGCACCTTCGACCGGCGCGCCGGTCTTGCCGTCCACCGCGAGACCGGTCATGGTCGCGCCAGGCGCAAGGCGTGCGTCGAAGTGGGTCTGCTGCCCGTCGACGACCTCGAACGAGGTGGCGCGCGCAGGGTCGGTCGTGTCTCCGGAGTACTCCGCAGCGAACGCGCCGGTGTCGTCGCGGACGGCGGCGGCATACGTGCCGGCAGTCGACACCGGAACGGAGTAGGCGCCGGACTCGTCGGTGCAGGCTTCACCCGCCCACGACGACGAGTCGTCGACAGGGAAGCTCGTGATGGTCACGCAGGCACCGGCGATCGGTCGACCGTCGACGTCACTCGTGATCGTTCCAGCGACCGAGCCGCTGGGGCGGAAGCTGTCATCGATCCGGGTGGTCTCGGCCCGGCCCACGTGGACGAGGTCGGCCTCCTGCGAGCTGCGTTTGCCGACCGCCCACTGCTCGGACGGCCAGTCCTGGAACTGCACCTTGTAGTCCCCGGCGGGGACGGTGATGGTGAAGGAGCCGTCGTCCCCCACGTTGGTGGTGGCGACCTGCGTCACCGCTGCCGCGTCCCAGATCGTCACCGAGGCCCAGCTCGCGGGCGAACCGTCAGCACGCCGGAGGCTTCCGCTGATCGTTCCGCCGGCCGCCAGCCCGGTGTCGACGGTCGCGGGCGCGGTGAACTCGGTGGCCGTCTCGAACGACACACCGTCCTGGGCCCACTCCCCCACGTGGACCCCATCCCAGGAACTGACCTGGATCTTGTAGCCGACCCCGGCCTCGAGGCCGTCGACGCCCCAGTGTCCCTGCTCGTCCGAACATGCGTTTCCGGCCCAGCTCCGGTCGGCGGTGTAGACGTCGACGCAGCCCTGGATCGGGGCCCCGGTGTCGTCGGCGGTGATGGCGCCCGAGAGAGAGGCGGGAGCGGCTGATGCGGGCGCGGCCACGACGGACGTGGCGAGCAACGCCCCGGCCAGTGCCACGCCTAGGCGCTGCAGATTCGAACGCATGTGAGGTGTGCCTTTGGTGAGTCCCCTGTGCCCCGGCGGCTACCGGGCGAGGTGAACGTAACAGCACGAAACCCCATAATTGGGAGTAATGCGGCGCTAGGTTTCAGCGCACCGCGGCTGCGCGGGCCGGATCCTGGAAGAGACGCACAGCCGATCCACGGGATCTTCCTATGGCGCAGGACCGGCTCGGGTGCCATGCTCAGTGGAGCACCAACTCGCGGCCCGCGATGTGATGCAATCTTCATCGAGCCTCTCGCGCAACCAGCCAGACAGGGTCTAGACTGGTTGCAGCGAAGGGTTGGGCACGCACGAACCGCGCCCAGCCCTTCTGCATGTGCTGGCTCGCGCTGTCCCCCTGTCGGTGCGAGCCAGCTCAAGCAGAGAAGGACCCGGATGCCCTCGGCATCCGGGTCCTTCTCTTTGTCCTTCTCTTTGTCCTGCGCATGTGTCGCGCGGGGCGTCAGCTCTGGCTGTCGCCCTGCTCCTGGTCCAGCTTGGCCTGGGCCGAACCGCGCGGGGAGTCCGTCGTGGAGGCGCCGTTGATGGTGCCGCCCTCGACCGCCTCGGAGGTGATCGCGTCGGAGTCCGGCGCGGCGTCGACCGCCGTGACCTCACCCTCGCCCTCGGTGGCGACCGCGTCGGTCGCCTCGTCGACGGCTTCGCCGGAGCGGTCCTTCGCGTCGGCGATCGCGGACTGGCCCTTGGCGGCGAGGTCGCCGGCCTTGTCCTTGGCCTTGCTCGCGGCGTCGGCGACAGCGTCCTTGGCGTGGCCGACCTGCTCGGCCGCCTTGTCCTTGAGCGTCGCCGCGTCGGAGCCGAGGGTTCCGCCCGCGCCGGTGCGCGTGTCGAGTGGCGTGGCCCACGGGTCGTCGGCCTGCTTCTGCTTGCGGAAAGCAGCAACAGCGGCCACCGCGGCCGCGCTCAGGCCGATGGCGATGAGCCACCTGCCCTTGCCGCGCCGCTGCTTCGCGACCGCGTCGCCCTTGAGCACCGCGTAGGCGTCGTGGGCGCGGTGGCCCCCGACGGCCGCGGACTCCTTGGCCTGGGCGGCGGCACGCTCGAGGTGCGGCTGGGCCGCGTCACGAGCCTGCTCGAGGTGCGGCTGGGCCGCCTCGCGAGCCTGCTCGGCACCGGCGGCGAGAGCCGCGGCGGCCGTCGCGATGGCCGCGCCGACCTTGGGCAGCACGTTCTCGACGAGCGTCGACTGCGCGGCCTCCACCTTCGGCTTGGCGGCCGCCGCCGCGTCGTGGAACCGCTCGCGCGCGGTCTCGGCCGCGTCCTGGAGCGCCGGCGTCGCGGCCTCCCTCGCGGCATACGCGCGGTCCTTCGCGGCTGCGGCGGCATCGCTCGCGGTGTCGGCGGCGCTGACTTTCAGCGAGCCGATCCGGTCGCCTGCCGTGGTGCCGAGGTCGGCCGCCGCGGAGCGTGCCTGGTCAACGGCAGCCTCCGTGCGGGACTGCTTGGTTCCGAACATACGTCCTCCTAGGTCCTGTCGTCCTTACCCATCCTGCCAACTTCGGCCACGTACCGCACGGACACCTCCCGAACGTGACCACCCCGACAGTCTCGGCGTATGCCGTGTCGCCGGGGTCGGGTGTCACATCGTGCCGTCGTGGGGCGGCTGGGTCCCGCGCGGACCCGTGTCGGCGTCCTCCGGGATGGGCGCGTCCTGGTGCCTGGCGGGGGCGGTGGGCAGGTGGTCGAGCCCGAGCACGGTGTCCTCCAGGGTCGTGTCGGCCAGGGCCTCCCGCGTCGGCACGGGAAGGTCGCCGGCCGCCGCGTCGAAACCGCCCTCGTGCACCGGCGCCGGCCCGGACGTGTGGCCCTCGGCGATCTTGTCGACGCCGCGGCCGACCTGCTCCCTGACCTTGGCGACCTTGTCGGCGTACTTGCCCTCGGTCTTCTCGTCGATCTTGGTCGTGGCCGTCTCGACGTAGCCGTCGATCTTCTCGCGGTTCTGCGCGGCGTAGTCGCCCGCCTTCTCACGCGCCTGCTTCGCTGCCTGCGTCGCGGTGTCCTGCAGCTGCTTGGCCCTCGTCTCGAGATCGAGCTCCTCGGCCTTCTTCTTCAGGTTGTCCAGAAACGACATCGGCACTCCGTCCTCGACCGGCTCCGGCCGGCTGCTCATCGGGTCGCGTCCCCAGCTGCTGTGAGGACGATCCTTCTCCTTGGCCAACGGTGGGTGCACCGTCAGCGTTCCGCGTCACACGGCGCATACCCGCCCGAACGGCATACGTGCTCGGTCGTGCGAGGATTGGCCCCATGAAGGCAACCCTGCACACGAACCACGGTGACATCGTCATCGACCTCTTCGAGCACCAGGCCCCGAAGACGGTGGAGAACTTCGTCGGTCTCGCCAAGGGCGAGAAGGAGTACAAGGACGACGCCGGGCGCACCAACCCGACCCCGTTCTACGACGGCCTGATCTTCCACCGCATCATCCCGAACTTCATGATCCAGGGCGGCTGCCCGATCGGTCAGGGCTTCGGTGGCCCCGGCTACGCGTTCGACGACGAGATCAGCCCCGACAAGGACTTCACCAAGCCCTACATCCTCGCCATGGCCAACGCCGGCAAGCGCATGGGCAAGGGGACCAACGGCTCGCAGTTCTTCATCACCACCGCGCCGACCACCTGGCTCCAGGGCAAGCACACGATCTTCGGCGAGGTCGCCGACCAGGCCTCGCGCGACGTCGTCGACAAGATCGGGGCGGTCGCCACCGGCGCCAACGACAAGCCCCTCGAGGACGTCGTCCTCAACTCGGTCACCATCGAGGACTGACCCTCCAGCACGACAGATCCACAGCAGCAACGCACGACAGCTACACCGCCCACGGACGTGACCGGCAGGGGGACCCCCGTTGTCTGACAACCCGACCAGTGGCCAGCCCGGCCAGCCCCCGCTCGAGCCGGGAGTGCCGCAGCCCGCTGCCGGTCCGTCCGTGTGCCCCCGCCACCCTGACCGCGAGGCCTACGTCCGCTGCCAGCGCTGCGGCCGGCCCGCGTGCCCCGAGTGCCAGCGGCCCGCCGCCGTCGGCATCCAGTGCGTCGACTGCGTACGCGAAGCCGCCCGGACCACGCCCAGCGCTCGCACCGTCTTCGGTGGGCGGGCCACCGACGGCACGCCCGTCGTCACCTACGCGATCATCGGCATCTGTGCGGTCGTCTACCTCGCGCAGCGCGCCAACTCGAGCGTCACGCAGAACTTCGCCTTCGCGCCGTTCCTCGGGTGGACCGAGCCGTGGCGCTTCGTCACCGCGGCCTTCCTGCACTCCCCGCAGACGGTCTTCCACATCCTGCTCAACATGTTCGCGCTGTGGTCCCTCGGGCAGTACCTCGAGCCGATGCTCGGTCGCGCCCGGTTCGCCGCGCTCTACCTGATCAGCGGCATCGGCGGGCAGGTGGCCGTGACGCTCATGGCCGGCTCGCCCACGATCGCGGGTCTGCGTGCCGGCCTGGACGACGCCTGGCTGACCCCCGTCGTCGGTGCCTCCGGGGCCATCTTCGGGCTCTTCGGGGCGCTCCTCGTGCTCAACCGGCACCTCGGGCGTTCCTCGGCGGCGATGTACGCGACGATCGCGATCAACGCCGCCTTCGGCTTCTTCTACCCCGGCATCTCGTGGCAGGCCCACCTCGGCGGGCTGGTGACCGGCGTCATCTGCGCCGGCGTCATCGTCGCCTTCCGCCGACAGGGTGTGCGCCACCTCGTGTGGGCCGCCCTCGGAGCCGTCCTCGTGCTGCTCGTCGCGGTCACCGTCGGGAAGTACCTCACCGTCCCCGAGGCGATCCGCGAGCTCAGCATCTTCGGGTGACCGGCCCGTGCACCTGATCTGCGTCACCGGCCCGCCGGCCGTGGGCAAGATGACGGTGGGCCGGGCGGTCTGCGACCTGACCGGCTTCCGGCTCTTCCACAACCACATGTCGATCGAGCCGTTGCTCGGCGTCTACGACTTCGGCACGCCCTCGTTCCGGCGGATCAACGCGATGATCCGCCGGGAGGTCATCGCCGAGTCCGTCGTCGCCGGGCTGCCCGGCCTCGTCTTCACCTTCGCCATCGACCTCGACGACCCCAGGGAGCTCGAGCAGCTGCAGGAGCTCGTCGAGCCCGTGGAGCGTGCCGGCGCCCCCGTCGACGTCGTCGAGCTCTGCGCACCCCAGCACGTCCGCCTCGCCCGGGAGGGTGGTGCTGACCGGATGGACCACAAGCGCAGCAAGCGCGACGTCGATTGGGCCCGCGCCCATGTCGTCGACCTCGAGTCGCGTGCCCGGTTCACCACCGACCCCGCGCGGGACGGCGAGCGACTGCTGCCGGGGCACCGTCACCTGCGCCTCGACAACGACCACGCGGACGCCCGCCGGACCGCCGAGCGGATTGTCACCGAGCTCGGTCTGGCGCGGCTCTGAGGCTCCTCGCGGCGAGGCCAGCAGACGGTTATCCACGGGCTGTGGACAAGCCTGTGGATGTAGTTACACAGATGTCATTCATCCCCAGCTGGGGACAACTGTGTGGATAACCGGGGACCTGCGCGCCGGAGGTTGTGCACGGCCGTCATCCACAGGTGTGGACCGACATGCACGACGCCGGCTGTCCACAGGTGTGGACAGCCGGCGTCGGGCGGTCTGTGCAGGGTGAGCCTCGCGGCTCAGCGCCACCGCATCGTCATGATGAACCCGCCCATGAGCAGGACGAAGCCCACGCCGAGGTTCCAGACCCCGATGGACCCGATGGGGTACTTGTACTCGGTCACGTAGTAGACGACGATCCACAGCAGCCCGAGGACGAGCAGCGTGATGAAGACGGGCGCCCACCAGGTGGGGTTGGGCTCGGCGGCCTTGCTCGTGCGGGGCGGGGTGTATGCCGTCGCCTTGTGGTCGCGGCCTTTGGACTCGGGCACTGCGTTCTCCTTGCTCTGAGTTGAGGCAAGGGTAACCAATGACACGCGTGGCGTCCCTGCCTGAGCAGGCACGACGGCCGTCCGGTGTCGAGGAGAACACGGAGATGCCTCCACCGCGCCGCGCCCGCCCGCCGCGCCTGCCCGTACCGCCGGTCCGTCGACGAACCGTGACGAGGCACAATGGTGGCGGCGCGGACGGTCCGCGCGAGCGAGGTCAGCCGTGATGAAGGACGCCGAGACGCCGGAGCAGGGCGTGGGCGAGGACGCCACCGGCATCGTCGACCCTGTCGACCCTGTCGACCCTGTCGACGTGGCTGACGCACCCGTCCGTCCGCGGCGGCGCCTGACCTGGCGTCTGCTCGTGCCCGTCGTCACGGCAGCGGCCGGCGTGATGTTCGCGCTGAGCTTCCAGACCGCCCAGGGCCGTGACCTGCGGGGTGACCGTGACCTTCCCCAGCTGATCATCGCCGGCGACGCCCGCGTCGCCGCGCAGGCGGGTGTCCTCGACGAGCTGCAGAAGGAGGTCAAGAGGCTGAGCACGACGAGCGCCCCGGCTGACCAGCACCTCTCGAGCCTGACCCGCGCCGCCGACGAGCTGGCCCCGACCGCCGCGACGACCAAGGTCCGTGGCCCGGCGCTCGAGGTCACGCTCGACGACGCCAAGCGCACCGCCGACTCCCTGCCGGACGGCTTCACCGCGGACGACATCGTCGTGCACCAGCAGGACGTCCAGGCCGTCGTCAACGCGCTGTGGACCTCGGGCGCCGAGGCGATGATGATCCAGGACCAGCGGGTCATCGCCACCAGTGCCGTCCGCTGCGTCGGCAACACCCTGATCCTGCAGGGCCGGGTCTACTCCCCGCCCTACCGCATCACCGCCATCGGTGACATCGACCGGATGGAGCGGGGCCTCGACGCCGACCCGTCCGTCACCATCTACAAGCAGTACGTCGACGCGGTCGGTCTCGGCTACGGCCTGCACACCCTGGGCTCGACCGAGTTCCCGGCATACTCGGGTTCGGTCGACTTCCAGTACGCGACCCCGATCCGGCCGACCACCGGCACCCCGTGACCTCTCCCGACAGGCCCGCATGAGCATTCGCATCCTCGTCCGTACCGTCGGCGAGCTGTTGCTGACCGCTGGGCTGCTCGTCGGCCTCTTCGTCGTCTGGCTGCTCGTGTGGCAGGCCCACGTGCAGGATGCGGGTCAGGCCGATGCGGTCAGCGGTCTTGAACGCAGTTTCGCCGCCCCGCCGCCCTCGCCCTCCGCCGGGCACGCACCGGCCGTTACCCCCGCCGAGACGCAGCCGAAGCCGGGTGAGCTCTTCGCGGTGCTGCGCATCCCGCGGCTCGGTGGCGACTGGGCCAAGCCCGTGCGCGAGGGGGTCGGCGCCGACGTCCTCGCCGACGGGATGGGCCGCTACCCCGGCACGGCCCTGCCGGGTGCCGTCGGCAACATCGGCATCGCCGGTCACCGCTCGGGGCACGGCAACCCGCTGCTCGACGTCGACCTCATCCGCCCCGGCGACGTCCTCGTCCTCGAGACGAAGAGTGCCTACAACGTCTACCGCGTCGTCCGGCACGAGATCGTCGCGCCGGACCGCTCCGACGTCGTCGCGCCCGTGCCGGAGCGCCCGGGGGTGAAGCCGACCGAGCGTTGGTTCACGCTGACGACGTGCAGCCCCCGGTGGGGCAACACCTCCCGCTACATCGTCTTCTCCAAGCTCGAGACCACCATCCCGCGCGCCCAGGGCCTGCCTGCCGCCTACCTGACCACGCCGAAGGACCTCTGACCGATGTATGCCGCCCTCTGGCGCCGACTCCCCGGTGGCCGCCTCGCGAAGTCCCTGTCCGCGTTGGTGCTCTTCGCCGCTACCGTGGTGATCCTGTTCGGCTGGGTGTTCCCCGCGGTCGCCCCGCTCCTGCCCTTCGAGGACGTCACGGTCCAGGGTCAGCCCAGCCCGCACACCGTCAGCACGCAGAAGTAGGCCCGCATGACCCGCATCCTCGTCGTCGACAACTACGACAGCTTCGTCTACACCATCGTCGGCTATCTCGAGCAGCTCGGCGCCGACTGCACCGTCGTGCGCAACGACGCCGTCCCCGCGTCGGATGCGGCTGCCTACGACGGGGTGCTCGTCTCCCCCGGACCCGGCGCGCCCGAGGACGCGGGGGTCTCGCTCGAGATCATCGCCGAGTGCGCCCGGCTGGCCAAGCCGATGTTCGGGGTGTGCCTCGGTCACCAGGCCCTGGGCGTCTTCGCTGGTGCCACGGTGGGGCGGGCGCCCGAGCTGCTGCACGGCAAGACCTCGCTCGTGCACCACGACGGCACGGGCGTCCTGGCTGGGCTGCCCAGCCCGTTCACGGCGACGCGCTACCACTCGCTGACGATCGACCCCGAGACCCTCCCGGGCGAGCTGCTCGTCACCGGTCACACCGACTCCGGTCTCGTCATGGCGGTGCGCCACCGCGACCTGCCCCTGCACGGCGTCCAGTTCCACCCCGAGAGCGTCCTCACCGAGGGCGGGCACCGGATGCTCGCGAACTTCCTCGCGATGTGCGGCGACGTCCGCGCCGTCGAGCGGTCGGTCGGGCTCAGCCCGCTCGTGACCGCCGCTGTCTGACCCACCCCGCGACCCGGCACACGACGAAGGGCCCTCCCGGACGGGAGAAACGTTGCAGTAGCCCATCCCCAGCGCAACGGCGAAGTCGTCTGCGAACACGAGACCGGCAGTCAATGCACCAGACGGCCGCGTCAGGCACGATCGCGCTATGCGCGTGCAGCTGACCAGGTTCCCGATCCGGCACGGCAAGAGGGCCCTGGTCGACGAGTGGATGGCCTGGATCGAGGCCAACCACGATGCGGCGCTCGAGACCTTGCAGCCGGAGCGGATGTATGTCGAGTCCATCTTCTGCGACACCGTTGATGGGGTCGACTACCTCTTCTGGTACACCGTGCAAGGGCCCGGCGGTAGGCGCGTCGAGGAGTCCGAGCACTGGATGGACCGTCGACACCTGGAGTACTTCCGTGAGTGCGTCGACGAGTCCGCAATCCCCGTCAGTCTTCGTCCACGTGTCCACCTCGTGCAGGACCAAGTCGCGTCAGCCATGACGCCCGAAGAGGAGACCTAGACCTCGCCAGTCAGAGCTCGCTCCGTCTCCGTCGTTCTTCCCCTCGTCACACGGCATTCAGCTCGCGCAGAGCTCACCGGCGCGCACCGGATGAGTGGGTGACGCCGGCGACTTGGTCCACGCTCCCAACAAGAGGTGCGCCTCCCAGCTTCACTGGGAGGCGCACCTCAGTGGTACCGATTTGCCCCTGGTCCCCCACCAGAAGCCGAACAGGCCCGCTCGGGAAGGGGCCCCTTCGTCGTATGCCGTGTGCCTGGCCCTACGGGGTCGGCGTCGCGGTCCCGGTGCCGGTCGTGGTCGTCCCCGGCGTGGTGGGCGGCGGCGAGGTGACCGTCACGGGCGGGGGTGTCGGCGCCTTGGCGACCTTGACGGTGATGGAGGTGCCCATCTTGACGACGTTGCCGGCCTGGTCGACGGACAGCACCTCGTCGGGGTTCTTGGCGGACTCGACCGTCTCCTTGCGCGGCTGGAGGCCGGCGTTCTGCAGGGCGACCGCGGCCAGGGCCCAGTCCTGCCCGACGAGGTTGTCGGGCACCTTGACGTTGCCGGTGGCGTAGAAGATGCGGATCTTCGAGCCCTTGGCGACGACGGCCCGGGCGGCCGGGTCGGTCTTCGTCACCTTGTTCTTCTCCTGGTCGGGGGTGTTCTCCTCCTGGAAGCCCGACACGACGAAGCCCTGCTTCTCGAGCTCGGCACGCGCGGCGTCCTTGTCGAAGCCGGTGACGTCGGGGACGGTCAGGCTGTCCGGCCCGGTGGACACGACGTACTTGACCACCGACTGCTCGGCGATCCTCGTGCCGGACTTGGGGTCCTGGCTGATGACGTCACCCTCGGTCACGGTCGTGCTGGGTGCGGTCGACTTCTCGCCCCGGAGGTTGTTGGTCGCGAGCGTCTGCGCCGCCACGTCGCCCTTCATCCCCTCGATCGTCGGCACGGAGACCAGCGTCACGGCCGGCGTCTGGTTGCTGAACCACGTCACGGCACCCCATCCGACGAGGGCCAGCACGGCGGTGATGAGCACCGTGATGAGCGCGGCCTTGCCCCTGCCGCCCTTCCTCTCGTCGTCCTCCTCGTCATGGCCGACGGCAGGCAGACCCGCGGTGTTGGCGTAGCGCTCGCTGCGCTCGGTGACGGGCGACTGAACCGCCGTCGGGGAGCCGGCGACGGCATACGACTGCGGGAGGGTCTGGGTGGCGACGGCGCCGACGGCGGCCGCGGTGCCCAGCGCCGCCGTGCTGATGGATCGGCCGAACCGGACGTTCTCGAGGTCGGCCCGGAAGGCGGACGCGTTCTGGTAGCGGGCCTCGCGGTCCTTGGCGAGCGCGTGCAGGGTGACGGCGTCGAGGTCTCCGCCGACGGCGTCGTTGAAGACGCTCGGCGGCTGGGGCAGCTCCCCGACGTGCTGGTAGGCGATGGCGACCGGCGAGTCACCGGTGAACGGCGGACGACCCGCGAGCAGCTCGAACAGGAGGCACCCCGTCGAGTAGAGGTCGGACCGCTCGTCGACCGTCTGGCCCTGGGCCTGCTCGGGCGAGAGGTACTGGGCGGTGCCCACGACCGACTGGGTCTGCGTCATCGTGGCGGCGGTGTCGGCGATGGCGCGGGCGATGCCGAAGTCCATCACCTTGACGTGGCCGCCCGAGGTGATCATGACGTTGGCCGGCTTGATGTCACGGTGGACGATGCCCATCCGGTGGCTGTAGGCCAGGGCGTCGAGGATGCCCTCCGTCACGCGGATCGCCTCTGCGGGCTCGAACTGCTTGCGCTTGCTCAGCTGCTGGCGCAGGGTCTCGCCGTCGACGTACTCCATGACGATGTAGGGCAGCGTCGTCCGCGTGCCGTTGGGACCCTCGACGGCGCTGTCGTCCTCGCCCGAGTCGAAGATGGCGACGATCGCGGGGTGGTTGAGACCTGCGGCCGACTGCGCCTCGCGCCGGAAGCGCAGGAGGAAGTTCGCGTCGCGCGCGAGGTCCGAGCGAAGCATCTTGATGGCGACCTGGCGCCCCAGGCGGGTGTCGTGGCCGAGGTGCACGTCGGCCATGCCGCCGCGGCCGATCAGCTCGCCGACCTCGTAGCGTCCGCCGAGGACACGGGGTGCGGTGCTCATGTCGTTGGCCTCTGCTCGTTCGGGTGCTGGGTCATCCTGGTCCACTCGTCGGGCGCCTGCAGCGCGCTGGTCGGGCTGGTCGCGGTGGTCGGTCATCTACTTGCCCTTGCCCTTCCCCTTGCCCTTGACGTGGTGGGCGGGCTGGTGCTTGGAGGTCGTGGACACGGGGGCGGCCTTGTTCGACGTGCTGTTCGGGGTCGTGCTCGACGTCGAGCTCGGCGTCACCGAGGGGGCGGTGACCCTCGTCGCTGGGCTCGGTGACGAGCTGGGCGTGCTGCTCGGCGTGGCGGTCGCCGCCGGGGCGGACGCGGGCCGCGCGGCCGGCCCCGCGACCGGGGCCTGCATCACACCGGCGAGGGCGACCGCGCCCCACGCGACGAGGGCGATGAGGGCGACGGCCGGGACCGCAAGCCAACCGAGACGGCGCCCGCGGACACGGCGGTCGCGGGGGCCAAGGGAGTCACGGCGGGCCGGACGGTTCGCCATCCGGGGCAGGGCGCGGGTCGCGGACGGCGAAGCAGCGCTTGTCGGGATGACCCTCGTGCCGTCGACGGTCACGGCAGGCAGTGGCGTGGCCCCGGGCAGGGAGGCCACCGACACCCCGGTCGCCTCTGCCACCGCGAGTGCGTGGGCCGGTCGGTCGGTCGCGGACTTGGCCAGGCAGGCCTCGATGACCTCACGCAGGTCGAGCGGGACGGTGGCGGGCAGCTCGGGGGGAGGGTCGGTCACCTGGGCGATGGCCGTCGCCACCGGCGATCCCATGTCGAACGGCTTGCGGCCGGTGACCATCTCGTGCGCCACGATCCCGAGGGAGTAGAGGTCGCTGGACGCCGTCGCCGGGTCGCCGAGCGCCTGCTCCGGGCTGATGTAGTCGGGAGTGCCGAGCACCTCGCCGGTGAGCGTGTGACCCGCACCGTCGCCGACCCTGGCGATCCCGAAGTCGGTGAGCTTCACCCGTCCCTCAGGGGTCACGATGATGTTCGCCGGCTTGACGTCGCGGTGCACGACGCCGGCCTCGTGTGCCGCCGAGAGGGCCAGCGCCGCCTGGCCGAGGATCGAGCGCACCTCCTCGGCCGGCATACCGCCGTCGTGGTCGCGGATGATCTCACCCAACGTCCGCCCGGGCACGAGCTCCATCACGAGGTATGCCGTGCCGTCCTCCTCGCCGTAGTCGAAGACGGCCGCGATGTTGGGGTGGTGCAGCGAGGCGCTGCTGCGCGCCTCGGCGCGGAAGCGCTCGAGGAAGGCGGCGTCGCTCGGCCCCTGTGGGCGCATGACCTTGACGGCGACGGGGCGCCGGAGCACCTCGTCGGCGGCCTCCCACACGTCGCCCATCCCGCCGGAGGCGATGGCGGCACCCAGCGTGTAGCGGCCGCCGAGGGTCGCACCGGTCTGGAGCGTCATCGGTTCAGCACCGCTTTCATGACCGCGCGCGCGATCGGCGCCGCGACGCGGCCTCCGCCGACCTCGCTGCCCGTGACGCCGCCGTCCTCGACGACGACGGCCACGGCCACCTTGGGGTCGGTGGCCGGCGCGAACGAGATGAACCAGGCGTGCGGCGGCTTCTTGAGGTCGTGCTGGGCCGTGCCGGTCTTGCCCGCGACCTCGACACCGGGGATCTGCGCCCGCACGCCGCTACCGTTGTTGACGACGGAGACCATCATCTTGGTCAGCGTGGAGGCGGTCTGCGCCGAGACGGCCTGCGACAGCTCGACCGGGTCGGGCGCCGACTGGATGACGTCGAGGTTCGCGCTCCGCACCGACTGGATGAGGTACGGCGTCATCACGCTGCCACCGTTGCCGATGCCGGCGGCGACCATCGCCATCTGCAGGGGGGTCGCGCGGACGTCGTACTGACCGATCGCGGCCTGAGCCGCCTGCGGGGCGTTGAGCTCGGCCGGGACGGAGCTCGTCGCGACGCGCATCGGGACCTGCAGCGAGTCGCCGAAACCGAACTTCGCGGCCTGGGCGCGGAGCTTCTCGCCGCCGAGCTGGAGCCCGAGCGCGCCGAAGGAGGTGTTGCAGGAGATCTCGAGGGCGTGCACGAGGGTGGTCTTGTCGCCCGGCCCGCAGGGCTGGCCCGTCTCGGTGGGCAGCGTGGTGCTGGTCAGGGGCAGGTCGAGCTGCGCGGGGCCGGGGACCACGGTGTTGCCATCCTTGACCAGGCCGTTCTCGATGGCTGCTGCCGCCGTGACCACCTTGAAGGTCGACCCGGGCGGGTAGATGCCGCTGAGGGCGCGGTTGAGGTAGGCCTGGTTCGGGTCGGTGGACAGCGCCTTCCACGCCTTGGCGACCTTGCCGAGGTCGTGGCTGGCCAGGGGGTTCGGGTCGTAGTCCGGGTGGCTGACCATGGCGAGGATGGCGCCGGTCTTGGGGTCGAGCGCCACGACGGCGCCGCGACTGGCGCCGAGCGCCCGGTCGGCGGCCTGCTGCGCCTTGGGGTCGATCGTCAGCTCGATCGTTGCCCCCGAGGTCGTGCGGCCGGTGATGAGGTCGGTGATGCGGCGCACGAAGAGCTGGTCGGCGTTGCCGGAGAGCAGGTCGTCGGCGGCGTGCTCGAGGCCGTACGGCGCGCCGACGGAGTAGGAGTAGAAGCCGGTCAGGTGGGAGTAGAGCGCGCCCTGGGGGTAGGTGCGCAGGTAGCGGTACTGGTCCGGGACCGAGACCGACTGAGCGACGGCCTGACCGCCGACGACGATCGCCCCGCGCTGGCGGGAGTAGTTGTCGAGCAGGGTGCGCTTGTTGCTCGCCATCGCGCCCAGCGACTTCGCCTGCGCGAACTGCACGACCGTCGAGGCGACGAGCAGCGTGGTGAAGAGCATCGCGATGACGATCGAGAGCCGTCGGATGGGGGTGTTCACGGCAGCCTCACCACCTGCGTCTGCTCAGCCGGCGACGGGGCGGGGGCCGGGTCGGCGACGGCGACCCCGACGGGCAGCTCCGGCATCGGGCGCCGGGCCTGGTCGGAGATGCGCAGCAGCAGCGCCATGATCACCCAGTTCGCGAGCAGGGACGACCCGCCGAGCGACAGGAAGGGCGTGGTCAGACCGGTCAGCGGGATGACCCGGGTCACGCCGCCGATGACGATGAACAGCTGGAAGGCGACGGAGAACGACAGGCCGATCGCGAGGAGCTTGCCGAAGCCGTCGCGCACGCCGAGGGCGGTGCGGACGCCGCGCTCGCAGAAGACGAGGTAGAGGACCAGGATGGCGACGGCACCGAAGAGCCCGAGCTCCTCACCGAGGCTGGTGAAGATGAAGTCGCTCTCGGCGAACGGTGTCAGGTAGGGGCGTCCGGCACCCAGCCCGGTCCCGGTGAGACCGCCGGCCGCCATGCCCCAGAGCCCGTTGGCCAGCTGGTTGGACCGGTCGAGGCTCTGCTGCGAGAAGGGGTCGAGCCACAGGTCGACGCGCTCGTGGAAGTGGGCGAACGCCGTGAGGGCGAAGGCCACCGCGGCCGCGAAGAGCAGCAGGCCGATGACGATCCACGAGACGCGCTCGGTGGCCACGTAGAGCACGGCGACGAACAGCCCGAAGTAGAGCAGTGAGGTGCCGAGGTCGTTCTGGAAGACGAGCACGACCACGCACAGGGCCCAGGCGACGACGATCGGGCCGAGGTCGCGCCCGCGGGGGAAGGTGAAGCCGATGATCTTCTTGCCGGCGAGGGACAGCACGTCGCGCGTCTGCACGAGGTAGCCGGCGAAGAAGATCGCCAGGGCGATCTTGGCGAACTCGCCCGGCTGGAAGTTGAGCGGCCCGATGCTGATCCAGATCTGCGAGCCGTTGATGGAACGGCCGAGCCCCGGCACGAGCGGGAGAAGGAGCAGCACGAGCGCGGCCGCCATGCTGACGAAGGTGTAGCGGCGCAGCAGCCGGTGGTCGCGCAGCAGGACGAGCACGGCGACGGCCAGGACGACGGCCAGCGTCGTCCAGATGAGCTGGCGGTACGCGTCGCCGTCGGTGCCCAGCTGGCCCCGGGCGAGGTCGAGCCGGTGGATCATGACGAGGCCCAGGCCGTTGAGCACCGTGGTGATCGGCAGGAGGACCGGGTCGGCGTAGGCCGCCTTCCAGCGCAGCACGACGTGAACAGCCAGCGCGAGCACGGTGAAGCCGCCGGCGACGGGGATGATGTTGGCCGGGACGGTGCCGTTGCGGTTGAGGTCGGTGGTGACCCACGCGAGGAGCACGATCGCGATCGCGAGGAGCAGGAGCAGCAGCTCGGCGCCGCGGCGCGTGCGTGGCCTCAGGGGCTCGACGGTCGTGGTCACGCGGCCACCTCGTCGTGACGGTCCGTCGCGAGCGCGACGGCCGGTGGGGTCCTCAGCGACACGGATGGGCGCGGCACCGACGGTCGCGGGGTCAGCCCCGGGAGCGTCGGGACGGGCGACGTCGATGGTGTCGGCGAGGTCGGGACGGGCGTCGTGGGGACGGTCGACGTCGGGTTCGGGGTCGTGCCGCACGGCGTGCCCGTCGCGGCCAGACGCTGGCACCGCGTTGCCTCGCCGCGCAGCGCGGTCACCTTGACCTGGGCGTCGGCGAGGTCGCGGGCCGGGATCGTGTTGCCGACCGAGGCCTGCACGTCCGTCGGCAGGTCGGAGAGGAGCACGTCGGAGGAGGACTCGACGTGGGAGAGCCGGATCGGGCCGAGGTCCTGCGAGACCCCCCGGAAGATCGCGACGTGTCCGGCGTCGGCAGCGACGAAGTACTGCTTCTGCGACCACGCCCACGCGGCATACCCCCCGCCGCCGAGGATCGCGGCGACGATGAGGACACCGATGGTGCGCAGCAGGATCTTCGAGCGGCGGGACCGGGTGCGGTCCTCGGCGAGCTCGAGGGCGTCGTCGTCGGGCTCGGCGCGGCCGGTGGCCTCGCGCGACAGGGCGGCAGCCTTCTCGGCAGGACTGGTCGGGATCGCCCGCGTGCGGCCCCGCATCCGCTTGCCGGCTGCCCCGACGACCTGCGGCACCGTGGTCGGCAGGTCGTCACCGTCGGCGTCGACGACCTCGGCGACGATGACGGTCACGTTGTCGCGGGTGCTCGCCTTGAGGGCGATCTCGATGCAGCGGTCGGCGGCCTCGTCGGGAGTGCGGGCCTCGCGCAGGATCTCCTCGATGACGTCGGCGCCGACGAAGTCGGACAGGCCGTCGGAGCACATGAGGAAGCGGTCGCCGATCTTGGCCTCGCGCAGCGACGTGTCGGGCTCGTCGTCCGGCTGGCCGGTCATGACGCGCGTGACGACGGAGCGCTGCGGGTGGTGGCCGGCGTCCTCCTTGGAGATGCGGCCCTCGTCGACGAGCTGCTGGACGAAGGAGTGGTCCTTCGTGATCTGCGAGAACGTGTCGCCGCGGAGCATGAACGCCCGGGAGTCGCCGATGTGGGCCATGGCGAGCTTGTTGCCGGTGCGGAGCATGACGATCGTCGTGCTGCCCATGCCGGCCAGGTCGGAGTTCTCACGCATCGCCTTGGTGAGCTTGGCGTTCGCGGAGTGCAGCGCCTCCTCGAGCAGCGGGATCGCCTGGTCGGCGGTGACGTCCTCCTCGTCGAGGGGGGCGAGCTCACCGACGATCATCGAGCTGGCCACGTCGCCCGCGGCATGCCCGCCCATCCCGTCGGCGAGGACGAGGAGGTTGGGACCGGCATACCCCGAGTCCTCGTTGCGGGACTTCGGTCCCAGCCCGAGGTCGGAGCGCGCGGCATAGCGCAGGGCGATGGCCACCGGGTCAGCCTCGCAGTTCGAGGACGGTCTTGCCGATCCTCAGGGTGGTGCCGACCTCGACGGGTCGCGACCCGGTGAGGCGCTCGCGACCGATGAAGGTGCCGTTGGTGGAACCGAGGTCCTCGACGGCCCAGCCGTCGCGTCCCGAGGGGTCGGGGTAGATCCGGCAGTGTCGACCCGAGGCGTAGTCGTCGTCGAGGACGAGGGCGCACTCGGGGTTGCGGCCGACGAGGACGCCGCCGCTGCGCAGCGGCAGCGACGTGCCGGCCAGGGGCCCCTCGGTGACCACGAGGGTGGTCGGGGTGCCCTTGCCTCGGCTGCGCCCCTTGCGCGCGGCTGCCTGGGAAGGGCCAGCTGCCGCTGCGCCACCAGCGCCCGCGGCGCCGGCAGCCGCCGGCACCGGCGTGCGCGGTGACGTGCGCTGGCGGTCCTGCTTCTGGGCCTCCTTGAGCGCCTTGCGCTTGCCGCGCCGGCTCACCGCCGTGCCGTAGATGTCGGTGCGCAGCACGCCGACGACGCTGAAGATGAAGATCCACAGCAACGCCAGCAGACCCAGCCGCAGCAGGGTCAGGGTCAGTTCACTCATGCGTCACCCGACGTCATCGCCCCAGGGAGGTCCGTGGAGGTCATAGGGCTCACCGGCGTCCCGCGCGGAACGTCGCGGACGTGCGGCCGATCGTCAGGCGGTCGCCGTCCTGGAGCCGCTGGCTCGAGATGCGGTCGCCGTTGACGAAGGTGCCGTTGGTCGAGTTGAGGTCGCGGATCGAGGTGACGAGGTGCGGTCCGTCGGTGGTGACGCGGATCTCGCTGTGCCGCCGTGACACGCCCGGGTCGTCGATGACGATGTCGGCGGTCTCGTCGCGGCCCAGGGTCGTGAGGCTGCCGAGGAGGGGGTAGCGGTCACCGGAGATGTCGAGCCACGGGCGGGCGGAGGGGTTGGACCGGGGAGCCGGGCGCTGGACCGGGACCTCGTCGACGGCCGTGCCGGCGCTGGCCTGCGGCCTGGGTGCGGCGGGTGCCTGCTCGCGGGGGGCGGGCTCGCGCACGGCCGCCTTCGCGGTGGCGGGACGCACGCGGAAGACTCCGGTCTCGAGGCCCTCGCCCTCGACGAGCTGCACCTCGAGGGGTCCGCCGGGCTGGTAGCCCTGCGAGTCGGCGTGCTCCTGTGCCGCGGCGACGAGGTCGTCGGACAGGTCCTCCTCGTAGTCGCCGAGCCGGTCGTAGTCGGTCTGGCTGAGCTCGATCGTGTAGAGGTTCGGCACCATCGCGCGTCCGTGACCGAGCAGGGCGGCGCGATCGTCCATGGCGCGACGGATCGCGGACGCGATCTCGACGGGCTGCACCTCGGACTTGAATGCCTTGGCGAAGGCGCCGTGGACAGCCTTGGCCAGACCGTGCTCGACACGGTTGATGATTCCCACGCCGTCTCCTCCTTCGTGGTGAGCGCTCTTGCCGGGCGCCTCATCGTAACCGGGTCAGCCCCCGCAGCCCCCAACCGACAGCCGGAGCGGCCCCTCGTTCGGCACCCGTTCTGACCCGGATTGCGTGGTGCGCAGATTTGCGGTGTGGCGCAGTCATGGGACGATCTCACGGGTCCCGAGGCGGGACCGCGCACATGGTCAGGCCAGCAAGGAGTGCTCGATGAGCAAGGACGAGACCGGCACCACCGAGAGCCAGGGCATCCCCGGCTTCTCGGCGAACAGCTCCATCCCGGGTGGCTTCACTCTCCCCATTCCGACGGCGTCGGCTGCTGCCGGCGAGCCCGAGCAGGCCCCGGCCGACCCGTGGAGCTCGACGTGGGAGGACACCTCCTGGCAGTCGGCGGAGTCCGGTGAGGCGAACGCCTGGAGCGACTGGGAGCCCGCCGACCCCGCGACGTCCGACGACTCCGCGGCGACCGGCACCGAGTCGGAGACGCACACCGGCTGGACCCCTGCCGGCGCGACCCTGGACGGTCACACCGCGGCACGGCGGGCGTATGCCGGCCGGCCGACCATCGATCCCGACGTGGCCGCCGCGTCGGCATCGTCGACCGCGTCCGCCGTCGCGGTCGAGGAGGAGCACGACGCCCAGCACCCGGCATACGACCGCACTCCCGCGTCGCGCACCGGCCTCTCTGTGCGCCCGAGCGCCGAGGACCTCATCTCGGCCCGGTCCAAGGGAGAGCGCCAGAAGCTCAAGGCCAGCTCCGGGCTGCGCAGGGCCCTCGGCCTCGGGCCGAGCGTGCGGGAGATGCTCGAGCGGGACCGGCTCGACCGGATCGCGCGCCCCGTCAGCGGTCGCAAGACGATCATGGTCATCAACACCAAGGGCGGCGGGGGCAAGACGCTCGTCACCCTGATGCTCGCCAGCTACCTCGGGCGCTACCGCTCGGGCTCGGTCCTGGCGTGGGACAACAACGAGACCGAGGGCACCCTCGGCATGCGGGCTCCGTCCCAGAGCCACCACCGCACGGTCGTCGACCTGCTGGGCGCGCTGCCCACGATCGCCGACGACCCGTACGCCGGGACGTCTGAGCTCGCGCACTGGGTGCGGGAGCAGCGGGGCCTGTCCTTCGACGTGCTGGCCTCGGCCGACGACGACGAGGCGATGCGCATCATCGGCGAGCAGGAGTTCGAGGACCTCCACACGCAGCTGTCGCGCTTCTACCGGATGATCGTCGTCGACACCGGCAACAACCGGCTGTCGCCGAACTGGCTCGCGGCCGCCGCCCGCGCCGACATGCTCGTCTTCGCGACCTCGCTCAAGGACGACACCTCGGTCGTCGCGGCCAAGAACCTGGATGCGCTCGTGGCCATGGGCCGTGGTGACCTCGTGCGCAACGCGGTCTGCGTCATCTCGCACACCTCGGCCCGGAGCAACGACATCGGTGCCGGCGTGCACACGCGCGAGCACTTCGAGCAGTGGGTGCGCGCGGTCGTCGACATTCCCTACGACCCGATGCTGGCGCCCGGTCTGCACCTCGACCCGCTGAAGATCAACCGCAAGACGCACGAGTCGTGCATGGAGATGGCAGCCGCCGTCGTCGACGGCCTCTGAGCGGAGAGGCCGGGTGGCCTCGCGGGTATGCCGGTGACGTGGCACTCCTCGCGCTGACCGGCGCCTCCGGGCGGATCGCGACCGCGCTGCGACCGCGGCTCCGGGCGGCCGGTCACCGGCTCGTGCTCTGCGACGCCCCGGGGGTGGCCGTGCCGGACGTCGACGCGGCGACGGAGCGGGCCGTCGAGTGCGACCTGCGCGACGTGGACGGCGAGGCCGACGCGTTCGCCGGCGCCGACCTCGTCGTGCACCTCGGCGCCCACTCGGACGAGCGTTCGTGGGAGGACATCCTCGCCGTCAACATCGACGGCACGCGCGCCGTCTGCGAGGCGGCCCGTCGCGCCGGGGTGCGCCGGATGCTGCTCGCGAGCTCCGTCCACGCCGCGGGCTACGTGCCGGCCGACTCACCGCTCGTGCGCGGGGGGATGCCGTTGCCGGCGCCCGACACGTACTACGGGGTCAGCAAGGCGGCGCTCGAGGCGCTCGGCGGGTTGTATGCCGGCCGGTTCGGCATGACCGTCGTCAGCGCCCGGATCATGGTGTTCGGTGACATCGCGGACGGTCCGCCGCCCTCGCTCCGTTCGTGGTTCTCGCCCGACGACATGGCGCGGCTCGTGCTCGCCACCCTGACGACGACCGCGGCCGGTCACCACGTCGTGTGGGGCGTCTCGCGCAACACGCGCCGGGTCGTGGACCTCGCGCCGGGGCTCGCCATCGGCTTCGACCCGCAGGACGACGCGGAGGCGCACGCGGCCGCTGCGGAGCGGGTCGACCCCAGCGGACCACCCGGGATGCTCGGCGGCGGCTTCGCCGACTCGGCATACCTCCTCGGGGAACCCCACGGCGGGGCCCGGGGCGGCGGCTGAGGGACCCGCGCCGGCGCCCGGGGGATGAGGTGCGCGATGGTGCCGCGTCCGGTGTGGTGGTCATCCCATCCATCGCAGCACCATCCGGCGCTTCATCAGTCAGGTGGCCCCGGTTTGGCGTAACCCGGTCTCATACAGCACACTGTCTCCTTGTCACGCGCGAGTGGCGGAATGGCAGACGCGCTGGCTTCAGGTGCCAGTGTCCGAAAGGGCGTGGGGGTTCAAATCCCCCCTCGCGCACGCAGCAGTGGGGAATCCCCCACGACCCCGGCCGGGTGGCCCGACGAGAGTCGGACCGCCCGGCCGCTGTCATGTCCGGGCTCCAATCCACGATCCTCGGGCACGGCACGGCACGGCACGGCACGGCACGGACGCCGCCGTGTACCCGGCCAGCCTCTGACCCTGGAGCTCGGCGGTCGACTGACCGCTGAAGGCGCCGCCTGGACCAGCCCTGCGCCGGTCCGAGGGCCGCCCGGTCACCCCGACGGCGTGGACCCCTCGACGGCCAGGGGGGCCATCGCGACACCGAGGTCGCCGAGGCTCGGCAGCGCGGTCAGCCTCCGCGGCGGGGTAGGCGCCGGCGGAGCGATCCGCATCAGGAGCGTGCGGCGCACGTCGAACCGGTGCTCGTGGCCCGGTGGCGTGCCGGGTCCCTCGAACCGGACGGTGACGACTCCGTCGTCGACGCGGGTGATCCAGCCGGGTCCGCGCTCGTCGTGCTCGACGTCCAGCCCCACCGCGCACGTGTGCACCGTCAAGGGAGCGGGCAGCCGCTCGCCGTCCCCGTCGCCGTCCTCGTCGCCGTCGTCATCCACGGCGTCATCCACGTCGTCATCCCCGGCGTCGGCCGTGTCGGCCGCTGCGGCGAGGATCCCGTCCGTGCCGGGGCCGCTCGGTCGGAGCTCTGCACTCGCCTCACCGTCGGCAGTGGGAAGCCGCAGCTGGGCCCAGTGCGTCAACCCCGACAGGGCGACCCCGAGCAGCCGGACCGGCTCCACCGGGTCGGCCGCTGCCAACGCTGCCGTAGCGGCGTCCCGCAGCTCTGCCGCCTCTGACGTCGGCTGGGCCAGGGTGACCGAGCGGGTCACGGTGGTGAAGTCGGACAGGCGAACCTTCACCGTGACGGTACGGGCGCCGCCCCCGTGACGGTGCAGGCGCCGCAGCGCCCGAGCCAGGACGTCCTCGAGCGCGCCGGCCAGCTCCCACCGGCGCAGGTCCTCCGCGAAGGTGCGCTCCGCACCGACGCTCTTCGCCTCGCGCTCGACCACGACCGGGCGCGGGTCATCGCCGCGAGCGAGGCGATACAGGTTCCAGCCCGCAGCCTCCCCGAGCGTCCGGATGAGGTCCTCACGGCTGGTCGCGCGCAGGTCGGCGACCGTGACGATCCCGAGACGGCGCAGCGTCGTGTCCGTCGCCGGTCCGACACCCCAGAGGGCCGAGACCGGCTTGGGCAGGAGGAACTCGTCCTCCGCCTCCGGCGGCACGACGGTGAACCCGTGCGGCTTGTCCGCGTCCGAGGCCAGCTTCGCGATGAGCTTCGAGCGGCCGAGCCCGACCGAGACGACGAGCCCGGACCGGTTGTAGACGAGCCGTCGGGCCAGATCTGCTCCGGCGGCCGGATGGCTGGCGAAGGGGCCGGCGGCCAGGTCGACGAATGCCTCGTCGAGGCTGACCGGCTGCACCAACGGCGACAGCTGTCGGAGGGTGTCCATGATCAGCGTGCTGTGCGCCGCGTATGCGGGGAACCTCGGCGTCAGGACGGTCGCCGACGGACACAGCACCCGCGCCTGCGCCATGGGCATCGCGGAATGGCACCCGAACGCGCGCGCCTCGTAGTTCGCGGTCGCGACCACGCCGCGCGGGCCAGTCCCGCCGACCAGAACAGGTGTGCGCGCCAGCGACGGCTTCTGACGCGTCTCGACCGAGGCGAAGAAGGAGTCCGCGTCGACGTGCATCACGCTTGCGTCCGCACGCACCCGTTCACCTCCCGTTCTTGTCATCTCTGAGTTCACTCTGGCGCGTCGGTCGGCCCTGGGCGCGGCAGTGTGCGGTTGCAACCCGCGGCTTCCTCGTCGTGAGGCGCACCTCGGCGGCGCACCACGTGCAGCGCCGATGTGTCGGCGACCGTCGTTCTACACCGTGTTGCGCCGGATGGTGAGCGTGTGCGGTGCGGCGTCTGACGCTGTGTCGCCCACGATCTTGACGTAGTCCTGCGCTGTGTCGTCGCGTTGGGTCAGACACGTGGACCAGCGGGGTGCCGGCGGTTCTGGAAGTGGCCACTGGCGTTCACGCGGCGCTGTAGATCTCCACGGACAGCTTGTCGGGCCCTGTGGGGAGGGACAAAGGAAGGAGCCCTTCCCGCGGTCCGGGGCCGCTAGCCTCCAGAACCACCTTCGTCATCGGGGAGACGCCGTCGGGGCGTTCGAGATGTCTTCCAGTGGGGTAAGTGTCCCGGAGCCGCGCATCCGGGGGCCGGTTCAGCAGAGATTCCAACCCGTGGATGCTCACATCGTCCCGGGGTCCCGTACCATGACCGCTGACGAAGGCCCTTGAGATGTCAACCGACGCGCACCTTCCGTCCGAAAGCCACGGGTGCCACTGACATGAACCGCTTGCATGAAGGGTTCGTGCTGGGCGAGCGCTACCACCTGGACCAGCGCATCGCCTCCGGTGGGATGGCCGACGTCTGGGCCGGGACCGACTCGGTGCTCCAGCGCGAGGTCGCCATCAAGGTCATGCGTCCCGACGCCGACCACGAGCGCCTGTTCGCGCTCCGCTTCCGCGACGAGGCCGTCCACTCGGCCGCCCTGATGCACACCAACATCGCCACGGTCTTCGACTACGGCGAGGACCAGGGCCTCGCCTTCCTCGTCATGGAGCTCGTCTCCGGCCAGCCGCTCTCGGCGGTCCTCAACCAGCGCGGCCCGCTCCCGGCGAGCGAGGTGCGCTCGATCATGGGGCAGGCCGCCCTCGCCCTCGGTGTCGCGCACGAGGCACGGGTCGTGCACCGCGACATCAAGCCGGCCAACATCATGGTGCGCGACGACGGTCTCGTGAAGCTCACGGACTTCGGGATCGCCCGCGCCCTCGACGCCAGCGGTCACACGCAGCACGGCGAGATGCTCGGCACCCCGAACTACATCAGCCCGGAGCAGGCCCTCGGCCACGCGGCCACGGGCGCGAGCGACCTCTACGCCCTCGGCGTCGTGGGGCACGAGATGCTCTCGGGCCGGCGCCCGTTCGACCGCGGCACGCCGATCGCGACGGCTTTGAGCCACGTCAACGAGCCGTCCCCACCGCTGCCCGACGACGTGCCCGAGGACCTGCGCGACCTCATCCTCGAGTGCCTCGAGAAGGACCCCGAGAAGCGTCCGGCCAACGCCGCCGCGGTCGCGGTCCGGCTCGGACTCGGCGACCAGGAGCTGCGCGGCCTGGCGCTCGGCCTCGCCACGGCCATCAACGGGTCGCCCGCGGAGATGCTCGATGAGGTCGACGAGCTCCACGGCGAGGTCAGGGAGGGTTCGACGACCGGTTCGCGGCCCGCGGTCGACCCCGACCGGCTCGGGGCGACCCAGGCCATGCCGTCCGGGGTCCGGGACTGACGCAGTCAGGGTTGCACAGCGCCCCCGCCACCCGGACCGTTCCGACCTAGTCTGGACGCATGGCGACCTTGCCGTTGTTCCCGCTCGGCACCGTGCTCATGCCCGGGGCCCGGTTGCCGCTCCAGATCTTCGAGCCGCGCTACGTCCAGCTGCTCAAGGACCTGCTCGACGGTCAGGACCAGCGTCCCCCCGTCTTCGGCGTGGTCGCCATCCGGGAGGGGTTCGAGGTCGGTGAGGACGGGGTCCGTGCTCTCCATCCCGTCGGTTGCGGCGCGCTGCTCACCCAGGCCGCAGCCCTCGAGGACGAGCGCTACCTCGTGGTCTCGGAGGGGACCGACCGTTTTCGCGTCGATGCCATCGACGAGTCGGCGGGCACGCCGTACACCACGGCCCGCGTCACCTGGCTGCCCGAGCGCGACGGCGACGCGGCGACGGTCGTCGAGCTCGCCGCCCGGCTGCGCGCCGAGGTGGCCGCGTTCGCCGCAGCGACCGGGAGCGAGGCCGAGCTCCCGACGGACGACCGATCGCTGGCGTATGCCGTGTCGGACACCGTGAGCCTCGACGTCGAGGACCGCCAGCGCCTCCTCTCGAGCACCGACACGGAGTCGCGTCTGCGCCTGGGGCTCCAGCTCGTCCGGCGCGAGCGCGAGTTCGCGTCCGCGCTCGGCGCGGTCGCCATGCCCCCGATGCCGCCGTTCAGCCTGAACTGACGCTCCACGTCCGGTCGGCGGCCAACCCGGCAGCACCGCCGGCCTCCCCCTGGTGCCACCGGGTTGGTGCCGCGGCCAGCAGGCCCGCCGGTCGCGACAGTCCCCGAGGGTGGTGCTGTGGATGGCATCCCCTGATTGCCATCCACCGAGTGGGCTCCCCCTGACCCACTCGCGGTCCGCTTACCCAACCGACGGTGCGACGATCACCAGCGGTCCCGCCAATCCGGGTCCTGCTGGCGGGGCGGGCACCGTGGAGCGACGCGACACGGCATACGCCGTCGGTCAGCGCAGGGTGGCGACGACCTCGGCCGCGACGACCCACGTGGCCAGAGCGCACACCACCACGAACGAGAGGTTCCAGAGCAGGCGGGGCACAGGGGTCAGCGACGCGAGGACGCCGGGGTCGCTGCCGCGGCTGCGGTCACGGAGCACCGCGCTCAGGTGGCGCCACGCTCCGACGAGGAGCACCACCCCGAAGCCGACGAGGACCTGGGCCTGCAGCGCGTCGTCGCGCCACCACCACAGGGCGGCCGAGCCGGCGATCACGACGACCATGACGACGACGGTGAGGACCGACCTGACCCGGATCAGGGCGAAGAGCAGGATGACCAGCCCGGTCGTGATGAGGGGAGCCGCCCAGCCGCGTTCGGCCGCCCACACCATCGCCGCGCCGAGCAGGGCCGGCATCGGGTAGCCCGACCACGTCGAGGCGACGCGACCGGCACCGCGCACCGGCCCGCGGGTCACGGCGTGGCCGGACATGTCACCGCGCAGGACGAACCCGGTGAACTGGCGGCCGACGAGGACCCCGACGACCGCGTGACCGAGCTCGTGCACGAGGGTGACGGCGAGGCGGACGACCCGCCAGAGCGGTTCGAGGGCGACCAGGACGAGGGCGACGCCCAGGACGACGAGCAGCCGGGGCGCGGTGAGCGCCACGTCGCCGGTCGCCGGGACCACCCGGTCGCGCACCGTCTCGAACCACTCCACGGACGCAGAACCTAGCCGACCGGGTTGTGTCCCCCTCGGGCCGGCGTCACCGGGGCAGGGCGCGCGGATGCCGCCCGGTCAGCACCTCGAGCAGCAGCCGGTGCAGCGGCACGGCCACGCCGGACGCGGCGGCGAGGCGGACGACCGCGCCGGTCCAGGCGTCGAGCTCGGACGGCCGGTCCTCGAGCAGGTCGCGCTGCAAGGTCGTCGTCCCGCCAGCCGGCTGGTCGTCGACGTAGGCCATCGTGCCCGCCACGACGGAGTCGGGCAGGCGTATGCCGCGTGCCCGGGCCAGCGCCTCCACCTCGCGCATCGCGGCCTCGAGCAGCAGACGGCTCGACCGCTCGGTGCGCAGCTCGCCGATGGTGGCGTCGAGGGCCGCGCCGAGGCTGCCGAAGGGCACGACGAAGAGCATCTTGGACCACAGCTCGGCCCAGATGTCCTCGGGCTCCGGTGACGTCGCGCCGGAGTCGATGATCGCCTTGCGGAGCCGCACCACCCGCTCGGAGGGCGAGCCGGGCGTGGCCGTCCACTCGTCGACGGCGAGGGACCCCGGCCCGCCGGCGTGCGTGATGCGTCCGGGGCCGTCGATGTGGACGAAGAGCTTGGCGATCCCGGGGAGCACGGCTTCACGCCCGACGGCGGCGGCGACCTGGCCGGGCGCCTCGACGCCGTTCTGCGTCGTGACCACCGCGGTGTCCGGACCGGTGAGGCCGGGCAGCGCCGCGAGCACCGGGGGCAGCTGCCACGTCTTGACGGCGAGCAGCACGACGTCGACCTGGCCGATCGAGGTGATGTTGTCGGTGGCCTTGGCCGGCTGCACGGTGAAGTCACCGAGGACGCTCGTGACGACGAGCCCGTTCGCACGGATCGCCTCGAGGTGGGCTCCGCGAGCCAGGAACGTCACGTCGTGACCCGCCGCCGCCAACCGGCCACCGAAGTAGCCGCCCACCCCGCCCGTGCCCAGCACCGCGATGCGCATGACCGTGCCTCCTCGTCCGACGTGAGCCCTCGACACCATCATCGCGCGGAGGTCCTCGCGCAGGTAGCGTCGGTGAGCAGCGTCTCGTCCGGATGCAGTCGCGGCCACAGGAGGCCTCATGGAGCTCACCACCACGGTCAACGACGAGGCGCGGGTCGTCGAGGTCGACGGCACGGAGTCGGTGGTCGACGTCGTCCGCGACGGGCTCGGGCTCACCGGGACGAAGCTCGTCTGCGGCAGCGGCGTCTGCGGCGCCTGCACGGTGCTCGTCGACGGCGAGCCGGTGCTCGGCTGCCTGACACCGGCGACCCGGTTGCGCGACGCGGACGTCACGACCGTCGAGGGCCTGGCCGACGGGGACAACCTGCACCCGGTCCAGCGCGCGTTCGCCCACCACGACGGACTCCAGTGCGGTTACTGCACCCCGGGATTCGTCGTCAGCGCGGTGGCCTTCCACGACCGGTGGCGTGCCGAGCACGGCGCCGACGAGTCGGACGGTCCCGAACGCGAGACCATCGCCGGGGCGCTCGCCGGCCACCTGTGCCGGTGCGGCTCCTACGAGGGGATCTACCGCGCCGTGGCGGCCGCGTGCCGCGGCGAGCACGACAGAGCGCCCGACGGCCAGGCGGTCGAACGTGTCGAGTGTGTCGAGCGCGTCGAGGCGCCGGCCAAGCTCACCGGAGCAGCCGTCTACACGACCGACGTCGTGCTGCCCGGCATGCTGCACGCCGCCATCCGCCGGTCCGACCTGGCCGCGGGGGTCGTCGGGCCGATCACCTTCCCCGACGGCGTGCTCGGGATCGACGTGATCGGTGACGACCGGCGGGTCCGGTGGGCCGGCCAGCCGATCGCCGTCGTCGCGGCGGAGTCCGCGGCCGCTGCCCGCCAGGCCGCACGCGAGCTGGCAGTTCCGTTCACGCCGCAGCCGTTCGTCCTCGACCCCGACGAGGCCAGGCGCCCCGGGGCGCCGCTCGTCTACGCCACCCGGGCGGACCGCAAGGAGGCGCCGACGGCGAGCGAGGGTGCCCCGATGCCGGCGCCGTGGGACGGCAACGTCCATGGCCCGTCGCGCGCGCCGTTCCTCGGCACCGTCGCCAAGCGCCGCATCCGGTCGGCCCGCTCCGAGGGCCGCCGGGGCCTGGTCGACCTCGAGTTCCACACGGCAGCGCAGCTGCACACCGCCTTCGAGCCGCACGCCTGCGTGGCCGACTGGAGCGACCCGCAGTACCTCCGGGTGTGGCTCAGCACCCAGGGCGTCGGGGCGATGCGCCTCGAGATCGCCGACCACTTCGACCTCGACCCGACCCGCGTCGAGGTCGTCGCCGAGCACGTCGGCGGCGGCTTCGGCGCCAAGCTCGGCCTGACGATGGAGGCCGTCGCCGCGATCTCGCTCAGCCGGCTCAGCCGCCGTCCCGTGCGCCTCGTCCTCGACCGGCACGAGGAGCTGACCGGCACGGGCAACCGCCCGGGCAGCCGCTCCCGGGTGTCCCTCCTCGTCGACGACGACACCCAAGCGATCCGGGCGCTCACCGTCGACACCGACAGTCATGCCGGCATCGCCGTCGGCAACAGCGTCGCGGCGCTCGCCCTGCTCGTCTACGACCGCACGCCACGCCTGGCCCGTGACGTCGACGTCGTCACGAACGCCCCACCCGGCGCGCCCTTCCGGGGTCCCGGCGGCCCGACGATCGCCTGGGCGCTCGAGCAGACCGTCGACGAGGCCGCCCACCGCTTCGGCCGCGACCCGATCGAGCTGCGCGCGCAGTGGGACGGCAACCAGAAGCGCCAGGCGCTCTACCGCTGGGCGTCGGCGCTCCCGACGTGGCAGGCGCGTCCGGCGCCGGGAAGCCAGACCGGCCGCCACCGCCGCGGCGTCGGGTTCGCCGCGGCCAACTGGATGTACTTCGTCGACCCCGACTGCGAGGTCGTCGTCTCCGTCCAGGGCGGACGGCTCGTGGCCTCGACCGCGGTCCAGGACATGGGGACGGGCAGCCGCACGGTGCTCGCGCGGGCCGTCGCCGGCGTCTTCGGGCTCGCCCCGACCGCGGTGGACGTCCGTCTCGGGCACGCGCACAGCGGCGCGACCCACGGACCGGCCTCGGGTGGCAGCCGCACGACCGTCTCGCTCTGGTCGACGGCCGTCGAGGCGGCCACCAGCCTGCGCGCCCGCATCGGCACCGACCTCGCCGGGGCCCCCGACGGGACGTCGGCCACGGCGAAGCGCGGGGGTGACCGTGGCCTGCGCGCCGTGCCCGTGACGATGAACGGCATCCAGGTCGGCCGAGGGTTCTCGGCGGCCGTCCACGTCAGCGAGGTCGAGGTCGACACGCGCACCGGCCGGACCCGCGTCCTGCGCGTGCACGGGGGCATCGCCGTCGGCCGCATCCACGCCCCGGTGCTGGCGCGCAGCCAGTGCGAGGGCTCGGTCATCCAGGGCGTCGGGCTCGCGCTCTACGAGAACCAGGTCCTCGACCCGCACACCGGCCTCACCCTGACGGCCAACCTCGAGGACTACCGCATCCCGCAGCTCGGCGACACCCCCGAGATCGACATCCACTTCCACGAGGAGGGCTGGGACCGCGTGCCCGGTGGCGGGGTCGGTCTCGGCGAGGTCGCGACGATCAGCCCGGCAGCGTCCGTCGGCAACGCGATCTTCAACGCCACCGGCTGGCGGCCACTGACGCTGCCGGTGCGGCCGGACCGGCTGCTCGAGGGCCTGCGGGCAGGGGGTGCGCGATGAGCGTCACGATCCTCACGGCATACGACGAGCGACCCGATGGGCCAGGCGAGTTCGTCTACCGCGCCGGCGGCACCGACCTGCAGGAACGGCTGCGCACGACGGGCGCGACGCCGCATGTCCTCGACCTCACGGGCGTGCCGGGCTTCGCCGCCATCGACCACACCGAGGCCGGCACGACGATCGGCGCCGGCACGACCGTCGCCACCCTGGCGCGTGACCTGGCCACCGACTACCCGGCGCTCGCGCTGACCGCGGCGGGTCTGGCGACTCCGCAGGTGCGCGCCACGGCCACCCTCGGCGGCAACCTGCTCCAGCGCACCCGCTGCTGGTACTTCCGCCATCCGCACACCACGTGCTTCAAGTCCGGCGGCGACAGCTGCCCCGCCCGCGACGGCCGCCACCTCTACGGCGTCGCCTTCGACACCGCGCCGTGCGTCCACCCGCACCCCTCGTCCCTCGCGATGGCGCTGCTGACGTATGCCGCCACCGTCGACACGACCCAGCGGAGCGGTCTCGCGGTCGGTGACGTGCTCGGCGACGGGTCCGACCCGCGCCGCGACCACCTGCTCGCCGACGACGAGGTGCTGACCCGCGTCACGCTGCCGCCTCCGGCGGCGGGCGAGCGGGCGGCCTACTGCCGCTCGATCAGCCGGTTCGAGGCCGAGTGGCCTCTCGTCGAGGCGGTCGTCCGCGTGGTGCGCGACGGGGCGGGCACGGTCACCTCGTGCGGCCTGGCCATCGGCGGCGTCGCGCCGGTTCCCGTGCGGCTCGATGCCCTCGAGGATCTGGTCACCGGGTCGATGCTGGACGACGACACGGTGGCAGCGGCTGCCGCGGGGGCGAGCGCCGGCGCGAGCCCGCTCCCGGAGACGGGCTACAAGGTGGCGCTCGTCGAGGCCACCGTACGTGAGGTGCTCGAGCGCGTCCGCGGGTAGGGAGCGGGCATGGCATCAGGAGTGAGGACCGGGCGGGCCGTCGAGCGGGAGCGTCTCGGCGCGTGGGTGCTCAAGTGCAACCCGGCGCTGTGGGACCTCAGAGGCCTGCTCGACAGCGGCGAGCGGAGGCTGACGTCGTGGGCCGTTCACCCGAGCTATCGGACGCGCCTGCTCGTACCTGGTGACAGGGTGCTCTTCTGGGTCTCGGGCGACGGGCGTGAGGGCCTGCACCGCGGGGTGTGGGGACTCGGGCACACGGTGTCCGAGGTCGAGCCCTGGACCGAGGCGTCGCAGGGGTTCTGGCGCACCGCCGCCGATGCCGGCACCGTTCGCGTGCGCGTACGGGTCGACGTCGAGCTGCTCGAGGAGCCCGTCGAGGACGCGGAGCTGCGCTTGGTCGGCATCGACGGGCTCGAGGTGCAGCGTCAGCCCTTCATGGCCAACCCCTCGTTCGTGACTCGTGACCAGCTGCGCGCGATCGAGCCGTTGCTGCCGCCGTGGCCCCCGGTCCCATCCGCCGCAGATGTCGGGGCGCGGTCGTGAGGGTCCTCGTCCTGTCGGACACGCACGCTCCGCGCCGGTGGAAGGGCTGCCCGCCGGCGCTGCTGCCGCACCTCGAGGCGGCCGAGGTCATCCTCCACGCCGGGGACGTGTGCACCCCCGACGTCCTCGACCTGCTCGCGACGTTCGCTCCGGTCCACGTCGTCATGGGCAACAACGACGTGCCCGAGGTCGCCGAGTGGGGTGTGCCCGAGACCCTCGAGGTCGAGCTCGAGGGCGTGCGCATCGGCCTGATCCACGACAGCGGCCAGCGTCTGGGCCGCACGGCCCGGCTGCGCAGCCGCTTCCCGACCGCCGACCTCGTCGTCTTCGGGCACTCCCACATCCCGCTCGACGAGACCGGAGACGGCGTGCGCATCCTCAATCCCGGGTCTCCCACGGACCGACGCCGCCAGCCGGCCGGGACCTTCGCGGTGCTCGAGGTGCGGGACGGCTCCCTGGTGGAGGCCAGGATCGAGCAGCTCCCGCACTGACGGGTCTCGTCCCCGCTCGGCTCAGCGACCGCCGAAGGTCTCCATCATGATCTGGCGCTCGCCGGCCGTGAGGTTGGTCGCGATGAGCTTGCTGTGCCCGCCGTGGAAACGCTCACCCACCCGGTCGAGGTCGCCCTCCTCGGTGACGAGGAAGAGCGCCGAGGTGCCCGGCGTCACCTCCGTGCGGATGGTCGTCAGCTGCTCCTTGGTGATCCCGGCGTCCTGGGTCACCTTGCTGATGGCGCCGATCGCGGCGCCGACGACGCCACCCACCACCGGGACGAAGAAGAGCGCGCCGGCCAGCACGCCCCACAGGGCGCCCCACCCCGTGCCGCGCCACCTCTCGTCATTGCCGTGGCTCGTCGTGGGGTGGGTCTCCCCCTCGGGCCAGGTGACGACTGCATGGTCGACGATCTTGATGAAGCCCTCAGCCTGACAGTCCTTGAGGACGGACTCCGCCTGGGCCGCGCCGCCCGGGCTGTCGAACTTCCATACCGTGAAGGCAGCCATGTCGTGCTCCTTTGCGTCGCCGCCGGCCGGTCGGCCGGCACCTCGACCCTCACGCTCGTGGGCGGACCTGTCCTCGCCCTCTCGGGGTGAGTTCCGGCGCCGTCACCAGCCCCAGGAGCCGGGTCCGCCCTTGAACGGACCGACGACGCCGTCGGTGATCCAGCCGCCGTAGAAGCCGCCCTCCTGCGCCCGCACCTGCTCGCCGTCGACGAAGCAGGCGTCCACGAGCCCGGGCATGACGGCGACGTGACCGGCCAGGAGGGCATACGTCGGCACGGGCTCGGGATAGGTCCACGCGGCACGAGCCGCGCGACGTCCGCCGCCGACGACGTCGAAGTAGGCCGCGCGACCCTTCCACTCGCACACGGTGCCGCCCTCGACGGGGACGAGCGCACCCTCGACGAACGCCTCGAGCGGCAGGTAGTAGGTCGGCGGGTGGCTCGTCTCGAGGATCCGCAGCGACGAGCGGGTGCGGGCCACGACCTCGCCGCCGAGGTGGACCTCGACGAGCTCGCCGCTGGGGTCGACGGCCGGTGGCCGCGGGTAGTCCCAGACGGACTCCTGGCCGGGCCCGGCCGGCAGCGGCACCGGGCGGCTCACCGGGCGCCCCCGCAGATCTCCTCGAGGCCGGTCGCGAGGCGGTCGACGTCGTCGGCGCTCGTGTAGGGCGCGAGCCCCATCCGCAGGCCGCCGGTCGCGCCGAGGCCGAGGTGGTGGCTGCACTCCCACGCGTAGAAGTGCCCCGCGGGCGCGTTGACGCCGCGTTCCGCGAGGGCCGCACGCAGGTCCTGCGGGTCGTGGCCCTCCACGGTGACGAGCAGCGTCGGGGTGCGGCGCTTCGCGTTGCTGTATGCCGTGAGGCCGGGGATAGCGCGCAGCCGCTCCTCCAGCGAGGCGAGGAGAGCGTCCTCGTGCTCCTCGAGCGCGGCGAACGAGGCCTCGAGGCGCCTTCGGCGGGGACTGGACGGGTCGGTGAGCGCGAGATCGGCGAGGAAGTCGACGGCGGCGGTCGTGCCCGCGAGCAGCTCGTAGGGCAGGGTGCCCAGCTCGAAGCGCTCCGGCACGGCGTCGGACGACGGCAGCAGCTTGTCCGGGTGCAGCGTCTCGAGGAGCGCCGGACTCGCGGCGAGGACCCCGAGGTGCGGGCCGAGGAACTTGTAGGGCGAGCACACCCAGAAGTCGGCGCCGCTCGCCGGCACGTCGGTGAGCACGTGGGCCGTGGCGTGGACGCCGTCGACCCACAGGAGTGCGCCCACGGCGTGCGCGACGGCGGCGATGGCCGGGAGGTCGGGGCGGGTGCCGATGAGGTTCGAGGCGGCGGTGACCGCGACGAGGCGGGTGCGGTCCGTGACGACCGCCTCGAACGCCTCGGGCGGCAGCTCGCCCGTCGTCGGGTCGAAGTCCGCCCAGCGCACGGTGGCGCCGGTCGCCTCGGCGGCGAGCGCCCAGGGGCGGATGTTCGCGTCGTGGTCGAGTCGGCTGACGACGACCTCGTCACCCGGGCCCCAGTCCTTGGACAGCGTGCGGGCGAGGTGGAAGGTCAGCTCGGTCGCGGACCGCCCGAAGACGACGCCGGCGGGGTCGACCGCGAGCAGGTCTCCCATCGCGGCTCGGGCCTCGACGACGATGCGATCGGCGCGCCGCTCGGCCGGCGTCACCGTGCCGCGGTTCGAGATGGCCGAGGTCAGGGTCCCGACGACCGCCGTGGCGACCGTGTCCGGCACCTGGGACCCGCCGGGCCCGTCGAAGTGCGCCGCGCCCTCGTGCAGGGCCGGGAAGTGCCACCGGATCCGGTCGACGTCGTAGCCGGGATGTGTCATGCCCTGATTCTCACCCATGCCCGTCGGACGTCAGGAAGTGAGCACTCGACGGACCCCCTTCGTCGAGTGCCCACTTCCCGACCACCTCCGGCTCAGGCGGTGACCTTGCCGTCCTCGAAGAGGCCGGGGATGCGGTGGTTGGCGACGAAACGGTCGTCCGGGTCGTAGGCCGACCGAATCCCCTTGAGCTGCACCCACGCCGATTCGGTGTAACCCGTGCGGGCGTCGACCTCGTTCTCGGCGAAGTTGAGGTAGCTGCGACCCGTCGACCACGGCTCGAGCGCCCGGGTGAGCTGGTGGGCGTCGAGCTGGCCCTGCATCGCCATCTCCGGGGTGGCCGCGATCGCGACGGCGAAGGCCGCGTATGCCGCGTCGATCGTCCCGAGGGCACCGTGGCCCTCGGGGGCCCGACCGAGCGCACCCCCGAGCTGTCGCAGCTCGGCCGCGAGCAGTGAGGAGGTCGACCCGGGCCCGACCTGCTCGAGGATCGTGTCGATGGTGGCGTCGCCGAGCTCACCGAGGAGCGTTCCGTCCGAGACGGCAGGGGCGGGTCCTTCCGGGTCCATGTGCAGCCGGGTGAGGGCCCGGGCGGGCACGCGGTCGAAGGTGTCGATCTCCGGGCCGAGCCCGCGCAGCAGGGCGAGGATCGAGCTCGCCTCGGCGTCGCAGCCGAGCACCGCCCCGTCGATGACGACGAGCGACCGACCGTGCAGCGGCTCCGGGATCGTCGGCAGCGGCGGGAGGTTCAGGAAGCGGAACGACGTCGTGACCGCGTCGGGTGCCTCGGGCGCCCAGTCGGCCCAGCGTCGCAGCACGCGCTCGGCCTGGTCGCGGTCCCAGATGAGCATGCCGGCATACGCCGTCTCGATGGGATGGAGGCGGAACTCCAGGGCCGTGACGACGCCGAAGTTGCCGCCGCCACCGCGTAGCGCCCAGAAGAGCGGGACGTTCTGCGTCGCGTCGGCGCGCACGTGCTCGCCGCTCGCGGTGACGAGCTCGACCGCGGTCAGGCTGTTCGAGGCGAGGCCGAGCTTGCGGGCGTACCAGCCGATCCCGCCGCCGAGGCTGTAGCCGGCGATGCCGACGTCGGGCGAGCTGCCGTGCAGCGCCGCGAGCCGGTGGTCGGCCGCGGGCTCGGTCGCGTCCATCCAGAGCGCGCCGCCCTCGACGCGGGCGATGCGCCGGGTCGGGTCGATGGTGACGCCGCGCATCCGCTCGGTGCGCACGAGGACGACGTCGTCGAGGCCGCGCGCCACGAGCGGTCCGGCGTTGTGGCCGGTGCTCTGTGGCGCGATCCGCAGACCCGCTGCGGCGGCGGCCCGGACGACGTCCTGGACGTCGGACACCGTGCGGGGCAGCGCGACGGCGGCCGGGCGCTGGTCGAGCGCCACGTTCCACGGCATCCGGGCCGCGTCGTAGCCGGGGTCGCCGGGGAGGTGGACCGCACCGTCGCAGAGTCCGGCGAGGCTCGTGGCCCGTCGGTCGGTGGGGGTGAGGTTGAGGGTCATGCTCGTCTCCTGAGTCGTGGTCGGTCGTGGTCGGTCGTGGTCGGTCCTGGTCGGTTGCTCGGCCCCTGGTCGTCTCTCGTGGTGGGCGCGGCTGTTCAGAGACCCGGGGCGCCCCTCAGATACATCGCGAGCGGAAGGTCCGCTTCGTCCCAGCAGGTCCGCGCAGCAGGGGGTTCGGCGCCGCGGACCCGGCCCGCAGGGCGCCCGGTTCGCTGCGCCGCAGCGGCCCGAGGTGCATGCTGGGCTGATGGACGACGTGACGACCGGCACCCTGCGCGACCTGCTGCTCGACGGCTTCGGCCGCATCCGCGAGGGCGTGCCGCAGGTGGTCGACGGCCTCTCCGTCGACGAGCTGCTGTGGCGTCCGGACGCCCAGGCGAACCACATCGCGTGGCTCGTCTGGCACCTGGCGCGCCAGCAGGACGACCAGGTGGCGCACCTGGCCGGTGAGCAGTCCGCGTGGCTCGGCGACGGCTGGATCGACCGCTTCGGGCTGCCCTACGCGCCCGACGCCCATGGGTGGAGCATGAGCTCGGACGACGTCGGCCGGTTCACCGTGACGGACCCGGAGTTGTTCGGCGAGTACCACGACGCCGTCCACGACCGCACCGCCACGCTGCTCCAGCGCCTCGATGCCGACGCCTACGAGCGCGTCATCGACGCGAACTGGGACCCGCCCGTCACGGTGTCGATCCGGGTCGTCTCCGTGCTCGGCGACGCCCTCAAGCACCTCGGGCAGGCCGAGTACGTCCGCGGCCTCGTCCAGCGACGGCGTTGAAGGGTGGGGCCCCTGTGACCTGCGTGGTGAACGTGGTCACGAGGCTCCCGGAGCATAGGTGCCCCACAGGAAGACCTGCGAAAATGGAGGCAATGAGCCTCCACGTCCTTCGTCCCGCTGCCGTCGCCGTCGAGCCACCTTTCGACGGTGGCGTCGTGTCGCGGCACGACCCGGTGCGACGTCATCGTCTGGCCCTGATCGCCCGCGGTCGCCGTGCTCGTCTCGCCGCCACCGTGGTCGTCGTCTTCGCGCTCGCGGGCGTCAACATCGGCAACCACGTGCTCGGCTGGGACACGATGTGGCTCGGCCCCGTCGGCGCCGTGGCGCTGCTGGCCTTCGCGCGGTGGCAGGGTCTGACCTGGCACCAGCTCGGCCTGGCGCGGCACACCCATGCGCGCGGCATCCGGTGGGGACTGGGGGTCATCGCCGTCGTCGGGTTCGTCTACCTCGTCGGCATCCTGCTCCCGTCCACGCGGAGCGCCTTCCTCGACGTGCGCTACCACCTGCCCCCGGCGGGCGCCCTGCTCACGGCCTTCGTCATGATTCCCGTCGGCACGATCCTGCTCGAGGAGGTCGCCTTCCGCTCCGTGCTGTGGGGCTTCCTCTCCCGGCACGCCCGGATGTGGCAGGTCCTGCTCGTCTCCTCCCTGCTCTTCGGCCTGTGGCACGTGTTCCCGGCGATGGCGTCCGCGACGGGCAACCCGGCCATCGGCTCCGCGGTGGCCGGGCTGGGTCCGCTCGCGAGGGTCGCCGTCGTCGGCGGCACCGTGCTCTTCACGGCCCTCGGTGGTGTCCTCGCCGGTGAGCTGCGCCGCCGCAGCGGCAGCCTCTTCGCGAGCGTCGGCATGCACTGGGCGACCAACTCGCTCGGCGTGCTCTTCGGCGTCCTCGCCTGGCGCCTCACCTCCTGAGCCGGCCCCCAGGTGGCGGCCGGCTACCCGCTGGCGCCCGGTGAGTCCGGTGAGTCCGGTGAGTCCGGTGAGTCCGGGTCGGCGACGTCCTGGACGACCTCGTTGCGGCGCAGGAGCCACGGCACGAAGGGCGGGTCGAAGCGCGCCCACCGGGGCGAGCCGACCGGGGTCAGGCCGGCGGCGCGGATCGCGCGGTCGAGCGTTGCGCGGTGCTGCTCGAACGACGCCTCGGTCCACCGGCCGCGGTAGCGCCGCGCCGCGCCGAGTGCTGCCGGGCGTTCGTGCAGGTGCACCTCGGGACTCGTCGGGACCGGTGCCTGCTCCAGGGTGAGCGATGAGGGCAGGACGAACGCCACGGCATACTCCCCCTCGCCCGTCCGTTGCTGCTCGACGGGCTCCGTCATCGGGATCCGCTGCGAGTCGCGCTGGATGACCGGCGCCGTCATGACCACCTTGCTGGCCGAGCGGTTCTGGCCGCTGATGTAGCCGACCAGGGTGCGGAACGCCGCGGTGCCCGCGTCCTCGAACGGTGCCGTCACGACGACCTCGGCGACGAGGTGCGGGGCGTAGCGACGCAGCTCGAACTCGTCGTAGGTGCGCACGACCTCGTAGGCCTGCTGCTCGGTCACGCTTCCGACGCTACGCGCCTCCAGCGCGGGACGGATCGGGCGCCTCAGACGACGACGGCCTCGCGGCTGCTGTGGGAGTGGGCGGCGTGGCGGATCTCGTCACCACAGTACGAGCAGGACCAGCGGGTGGCGTCCTTGAGGTAGTGGTGTCCGGCGGACCGGCACGTGAGGTCCGGGCCGGACTCCGTCCGCGTGACAGCTGGGGACGTCCGGCCGGCCCGGACGAAGGCGGTCCCGACGAGCCAGCCGATCATGAGCGCGAGGAGCACGAGCGGCCAGGTAGCCATCAGGGAGGCCGCGCCGTCGTGGATCACCGAGTTCATATCGTGCACTCTGCCGGCACTCGTGCAAGAGATCTTCGCGCAGAATGGCAAGAACACCGCAAGAAACGCACAAGACGCCAGCCAGCGCTCGTGCCGCCACCCGTTTCGGAACGTCACCCACTGGCGCGCTGCACCTGCTCGTCTACGAACTCGAGCTCCACGCCGACCGAGCCTCCACGCGGGCGATGAGGTCGCGCACGGCGGCCACCATGGTCGGGTCGAGGGCGACGTGGGCCTCGAGCAGGCGCAGCAGCGTGGCCGCCGCGTGCGCGTTGCCCTCGTAGCCGGGCACGAGGTCGGCCAGCGGCAGCAGGTCCGGCCCGAAGCGTCGCTCCGCGCCACGGTCGATGACGAAGACGTCCTGCTGGGCCCCGTGACCGAGCCCGAGGTGGCCGAGGACCGTGATCCAGCGGTCCACGGCATACCCCTGGACGAACCGGGTCGCCGTGAGGCGCTCGCCGCGCAGGTCGCGGTGCAGCCCGACGTAGAGGTTGGTGATCGCCTCGCCGACCTGGTGCTCGAGCGAGTCGGGCTGCGGCACCGGCGTCTTCGGCAGCTCGAGACCCGCAGGTGCGTCGGCGCGGCTCCAGTGGATGCGGCCCGGTGGGTAGCCCGCGGTCTCCATCTCGGCGAGCGAGAAGACGGCGTACTCCGCGAAGAGGCCCCCCTCGAGCAGCGCCTTGCGCCCGGCACCGCTGTTCTCGAACGACCACACGACCGGGTGCGCGGCCTCGAGCCAGTCGATGTCGGCGAGGTAGCGGTCGCGCGTGGCCGCGTCGTCGACGACGACGAAGAAGTCCGCGTCGGAGTGCTCGTCGAGGCGGTGCAGGTCGCGCCCCACCGAGCCGAGACCGAGCAGCGCGACGGCGTCGCCGCGACGGTCGAGCTCGGCGCCGAGGCGGTCGAGGAAGTCGAGCAGGCGCTCGGGAACGGTGAGCTGGGTGGGTGCTGACGGCATACGTCGTCTCCTTGTCGTGATGGAGTCGACGTTTCAGCCCGCCCGGCCCGGAGCCGTCGGGGTCGCGACAGAGGCAGGGTATGCCGTCCCGCCCCTCCGCGGAAGAGGCTCGGTCGTGGGAGGCTGGACGGGTGCCCGTGACCATCGAGGACGTGCGGCGCGTGGCCGAGCAGCTGCCTCGCTCCTACGAGGTGCTCGTCCGAGACCGCGTCAAGTTCCGCGTCGGCAAGATCGTGTGGCTCGCCTTCTCGGCGGACGAGACGCAGATGGGCTTCGCCTTCCCCAAGGAGGAGCGCGACGTGCTCGTCGCGAGCGAGCCCGACGTCTTCCTCATGCCGCGCCCGTCGGACCTGCGGTTCAACTGGGTCGAGGTGCGGCTCGACGCGATCGACGTCCCGCGCATGCGCGAGATCGTCATCGACGCCTGGCGCCTCGTCGTGCCCAAGAGCGTGGCCCTGGCGCAGGGCGGAGACTGAGCGGCGCTCGCCGGACGACGTCGTGTGTGCAGGGGGTGGGGTCAGGACCCCGTCAGCTGCACACGCGGCCCCGCGTCACGTGGTGATGCGGTACGCGCGTGGGGGTCGGGGGCCCGTCTCGGAGACACCGCGCTCGATGCAGAACTCGTTGCCCTCCGGGTCGGCCATCGTGACCCAGCCCGAGCCATCGGGCGTGCGGTGGTCGCCGACGACGGTGGCGCCGAGGGCGAGCGCACGCTCGACCCACTCGTCGCGGGTGCCCTCGTCGGGGGCGAGGTCGAGGTGCTGGCGGTTCTTGGCCGACTTGCCCTCGGGGACGGGGATGAAGAGCAGCCCGAGATCCGAGCTCGGGAACGACGCCGCGACGACGACCTCGGGGTCGTCGTCGTAGTAGACGTTCCAGCCGAGCAGCTCGGACCAGAAGGTGCCCAGGGCCCGGGCGTCGGCGCAGTCGAAGGTCACGTTGTGGATGTGCAGCGTCATGCTGGCAAGCGTGCTGGCGCCTCTCCTTGCGGGGCAAGCGGATTCCGGGACTCTGACCGGGCCGCTCGCGGCTCCGAGTGGGACGTGCTCTGCGTCGCTGGGCTGGGTGTCGTGGCCCGTCACTAGGTTGTCGGCATGACAACGGTGCGGTGGGCGGTGGCGCAGAGCCGGATGGCCGAGGACCCGGGCGATGCCGAGGCCGTTCGTGCCGCTGGCGCCGAGGTCCGTGCCCTCATGCGCGAGGCCGCCGCGGGAGGCGCCCGCCTCGTGCAGTTCCCGGAGGGCGCGATCGTCTACCCGAGCAAGCACGTCATGTCCTCGTCCGGGCCGGGGACGGTGTCCGACGCGGACTGGGAGCGCGCCGACTGGGACCTGCTGCGTCAGGAGGCCGAGTCGATCGCCCGGCTCGCTGGAGAGCTGCGGATCTGGGTGGCGTTCGGGTCGATCCACCCGTTGACACCGCCACACCGTCCGCACAACAGCTACTTCGTCGTGTCCGACTGCGGCGAGCTCGTCGGTCGATACGACAAGCGCTTCCTGTCCAACACCGAGCTGACGTGGATGTACTCGCCCGGCACCAAGCCGTTGGTCTTCGAGGTCGACGGTGTCCGGTTCGGAGTGGCGCTCTGCATCGAGGCGAACTTCCCCCACCTGTTCGAGGAGTACGAGCGGCTCGACGTGCACGCCGTCCTGCTCTCGGTCATGGTCGACGACGCGATGCGCGCGGAGATCGGCCGGTCGTATGCCGCCTTGTTCGGCTACTGGGTCGGCTACTCGGTGCCTGCGCAGTACGGCTCGACCGTGCCGTCGGGCATTGCCGCACCCGGCGGTCGGTGGGTGGCCCGGTGCCCTGCGCAGGACCGGTCCGCCCTCGCGTTCGTCGACCTCGACCTGAGCGCTCCCGACGACGACGTCCGCATCGCCGTCGACCTCGCCCGTCCGTGGCGGCGCCGCGCGAAGGACGGCCTGTATGCGTCGCGCCAGGTCGCCGGCGACCCTCGCAGCCAGGACGTCAGCGCCTTCTGACGCCGGGATGTGTGCAGAGTGTGGGGTCAGGACCGCGACATCTGCACACGCGGTCGGCGCCGCGGCCCTGGCGCGGGGGCTAGATTCGGGGCCTCGATGACCGGGACGGGACTCAGGGGGTTCGGGTGGACGCGGCGCAAGCCATCGCGCGACGAGGTGGCATCGCGCTTCTGGCGGCCACGTTGACGCTCGTCGTGTGCACAGTCGCCTGGCCGGCGGTGCTCGTCCTCGGCGATGACGTGACCAGCGCCGGCGACGCCGCCGTGGGCCTCTTCTGGGCCGGGCTCGCCCTGCTCGTCCTCGCCCACGTGCTCGGCCTCGTCCACCGCCGGCGACACGCCTCGGGACCGGACCCTGTCCCCGGGCCGTCCCCTCAGGGCGCGCCGCGGCCGACCCCGGGCCGACGGCTGACCGTGGGGCTGCTCGTCGTAGGGGCCGGCGTCGCCACCGCCTTCTCCTGGGCCTTCGACACCGGCTCGACCTCCGTCGTGGTGGACCCGTCGAGCGCCGGTGGGTGCCGGGTCGTGGTGCAGGAGCGGTCGTTCCTCCTGAGCGGCAGCGGCGCCGTCTTCGTCCTGCCCGCGCACGGGGTCGTGGCGCGACGCGTGAGCCGGTACAGCACGGACGACGGCTATCGACCCGTCGAGGCCGGGTCCTTCACCCTGACGTGGGCCGGTGAACGGGGTCACCTCGAGGTGTCCGGGTCCGGGGTCGACCCCGTGTGGCCGAGGAGCCACGACGTCGACTGCCCCGGCAGCTGAGCCCTTCGTCCGCGCCATCCCAGCGATGCATGCCGGGGACATCGGGCCGGCACAGCGCTCCCACAGTGGCGCTGACAACGGTGGAGTCATCCCCACCGAAGGAGTCCCCGATGAGCACCGTTCCCCGCGCCCTGCGCCGAGCCCGACTCTGGACCGCCGGCCTGATGACGGCCTCCACCGTCCTCGTCGGCGCCATCGGCATCCACCTCGCCGAGGCCCAGACCCGGACCGTCGCGACCCAGACCTCCTTCGGGACGAGCGCGACGAGCTCGAGCGGTTCGAGCTCGTCCGACGACTCCTCGACGACGAGCAGCTCGGACGCCGGCGCCTCGGATCTCGGCGGCTCCAGCTCCAGCTCGAGTTCCGGCTTCGGTGCCGTGGCCCCGGTGGGCGGGAGCAACGCTCAGGCCCAGACGAACTCGGGCGGCTCGTGATGGACACCGTGACCCGGCCCCCGGTCGCGACTGGCACGTTCCGGGCCATCGGCACGACGAACTCCGTCCTCGTCACCCGTCCCGAGGTGCTGGCTGACGCCACCGTGATCGCCCAGCGGCACCTGCGCGAGGTGGACCGCGCCGTGAGCCGCTTCCGCCCCGACTCGGAGGTGAGTCTCCTTGCCGCGCGGGCCCGCCGGGCACCCGCCGAGGCGTTCGTGTCGCAGACCTTCGCGGCATACCTCCAGGCGGCGCTGCGCGTCGCGCGCCTCACTGGCGGCCTCGTCGACCCGACCGTGGGGTCGGCTCTCGTCGCCGAGGGGTACGACGGCGATCTCGACGTCGTGCGCGGCCGTCGGGGCTTCCACCAGGTGCGCGTCGCCGCCGTGCCGCACTGGCACACCGTGCACCTCAACCTCTCCGGCCGCCGGGTGTCCGTCGCTCCCGGCACGCTGCTCGACCTCGGTGCCTCCGCGAAGGCGTATGCCGCCGACTCCATCGCCGCGCTGCTCGCCGAGTCGCTGCCCGGCGGGTTCGCGGTCAACCTCGGCGGTGACGTCGCCGTGTCGGGCGAGCCGCCGCCACAGGGCTGGTCGATCGGCATCGAGGACGCGGCGGGTGCTGTCCGCCAGGTCGTCACGAGCACCGGGCAGGCCATCGCGACGTCCTCGACGCAGCTGCGGGTCTGGGACACCGAGGACGGACCGCGCCACCACATCGTCGACCCCCGCACCGGGCGGATGGCGCCCGTGGTGTGGTCGCAGGTCTCGTGCGCTGCCGCCTCGTGCCTCGAGGCCAACGCGGCATCCACGGCGTCCGTCGTGCTCGGAGCCGACGCGCCGGCCTGGCTCACCGCCCAGGGTGTCCCGGCGCGGCTCGAGACCGTCGACGGCCGGGTCGTGACCACGGCGGGCTGGCCCGACGAGACGAGCCGGGCCGGCTGATGAACGAGCTGCTCTGGTACCTCTCGCGCGCCACCGGCGTCGTCAGCATCGTGCTGCTCACCGTCGTCGTCGTGCTGGGTCTCGTCACCTCCGGCCGGCGGCGACCCACGGGAGACTCCGCGACGGTCGTGATGGCGCTGCACCGATGGCTCTCGCTGGGCATGAGCGTCTTCCTCCTGACCCACATCGCGACGGCCGTTGCCGAGACGTACGTCTCGATCGACCTCGTCTCGGCGGTCCTGCCCTTCACGTCCGGCTACGAGGCGCTCTGGGTCGGCCTCGGCACGTTCGCCTTCGACGTGCTCGTCGCCGTCGTCGTCACCTCCCTGGTGCGGCACCGGCTCGCCGAGCGCACCTGGCGCCGGGTCCACCTGATGTCGCACGCGCTCTGGCCGATGGCGATCGTCCACGGCCTGGCGCTCGGCACGAGCAGCGAGCTGCTCCTGCGGGCCACGACCATCGCCTGCGCCGTCGTCGGGGCCGGCGCCATCGCGTGGCGCTACACCTCCACCCACCTCGACCGAGAGCGACGGGTCGCCGTCGCCGCCCAGGAGTGGTCATGACCATCGTCCCCATGCTCACCGAGGCCGGTCTCACCGGACGGGGCGGCGCCGCCTTCAGCACCGCGACGAAGGTCGCGGCCGCGCACGCCCACGACGCCCACCTCGTCGTCAACGCCTGCGACGGCGAGCTCGGCGCCGCCAAGGACGGCTGGGTCGTCGCCCACCGACTGGGCGAGCTCGTCGACGGGGCCACCGAGATCGCCGCCGGCGCCCCGGTCACGTATGCCGCCCACCGCGGCTCCGACACGGCCCTGCGTCTGCGCGCGGCCGGGCTGCGCGTGCTCGGCGTGCCGCCGCGCTACGTCTCGTCCGAGGAGTCGGCCCTGATCTCCCTCGCGCAGGGTGGGCTCGCCCGGCCCATGACGAAGCGTCAGCCGTTCGTCCGCGGTGGCCGCGACTCCGAGGGCCGCCGGATCAGCCCGACCGTCGTGCTCAACGCCGAGACGGTCTGGCGGGCCGCCCAGATCTCGCGGCACGGTGCGGCGTGGTTCCGGTCGTTCGGCACGCCCGAGCAGCCCGGCCCGCGGCTCGTCTCGGTGAGCACTCCGGTGGCGCGGGGCGTCGTCGTCGAGACCGCAGCGGGTGCTCCGGTGGCCGACCTGCTCGATCTCGCGGGCGGTCTGCCGGACGGTTCGCCGGCCGTCCTCCTCGGCGGCCTCGGCGGCGCCTTCGTCCGTCCCCACGATGTCCCCGGTCTGCTCTGGTCCGACCCCGACCTGGCGCGCGTCGGCGCCCGCACCGGCCCCGGGGTCCTCGAGGTCCTCGACCCGCGGGACTGCCCGCTCGGCTTCGTCGAGCGCTGCCTCACCTGGGCCGCGGGCGAGTCCGCCGGACAGTGTGGTCCGTGCATGTTCGGTCTGCCTGCCCTCGCCGCGGACTGGCGGGCGCTCGTGGGAGGCGACGACACGGCATACGACCGCGTGCGCTCACGGGTCGGGCTCCTGTCGGGGCGCGGCGCGTGCCGCTTCCCCGACGGCGTGGCGGCCTTCGCCTGGTCCGCGCTGCACGTCTTCGCCGACCACGTCGAGCAGCACCGCGCCGGCCGCTGCGACGCCGTGGCGGCCCGCACCACCTCGAGGAGGACCGATGCCCACGTCCACTGACGGCTCCACCGGCGTCGGCGAGGACCACACGCGGCGTCGGCTCGGACTCGTCCGCGGCGCGCACGTCGCCGTCGACCGCGTCGCCTGCACCGGACACGGACTGTGCGCCCAGCTGCTCGCGGGGGTGACCCTCGACGACTGGGGGTACCCGATCGTCGGCGACGACCGGGTCGTCGGAGAGGACGGCCGAGCGCTCGCGGACACGGCCGTGCGGCTGTGCCCGGCCCGGGCGCTCTACCTGCGCTGACGCGCCCTGGGGGGCCCGAGGTGGCAGGCTGGAATCGTGCGTGACCGACTGTCTGTCCGAATGTGATCGATCGGGTGTTCAAACGTGCACGAATGCTCATAGACTGCGCCGCGTGATGCGCCAAGCAGTGGTCGGGATCGACGTCGGGGGCACCCGGATCAAGTCGGCCCTCGTGACCCCCGACGGGCAGGTGCTCGCCGAGACGGTCCGCGAGACCCCCGGCCAGGTCGGTGCCCGGCTCGGCGAGGTCGCGGCCGACGAGGTGGTGGCGCTGACAGCCCGCGCCGGCGAGGCCATCGACCTGCTCGCTGTCGGCGTCGTCGTCCCCGGCCTCGTCGACGACGTGGCCGGCGTCGGCGTCTGGTCGGCCAACCTCGGCTGGCGCGACCTCGACCTGCGCGGCCGGGTGGCGGCCCACGTCGACGTCCCGGTCGCGGTCGGCCACGACGTGCGCTCCGGTCTGCTCGCCGAGCACCGTCTCGGCGCCGCACGGGAGGCCGACAACGTGCTCTTCGTGCCACTCGGCACCGGCCTCGCGAGCGCGATCCTCTGTCGCGGCCAGCTCGTCACGGGGTCGCTGTGGACCGGCGAGATCGGCCACGTCGTCGTCGCGCCCGACGGGCCGCTCTGTGCCTGCGGGCAGCGGGGCTGCCTGGAGGCGCTGTCGAGCGCCGGCGCGATCGGCCGCCGCTGGTCCGAGGCGACCGGACTCGTCGGTGACGCCGAGGAGGTGGCCCGCCGCGTCGAGGCCGGGGAGCCCGAGGCCCGCCGCATCTGGCAGGAGGCCGTCGACGCGCTGGCGTCCATGCTCGCGCCGATCGTGGCGGGCGTGGGCACCGAGCTCGTCCTCGTCGGCGGCGGTCTCGTCCATGCCGGTGACACCCTCCTCGCGCCGCTGCGGACGGCTCTGCGGGCCCGGCTCGGGGGTCCCGAGGACGTCGTCGTCGAGGCCGCCGCCCTCGGCGCCCGCGCCGGCGCGCTCGGCGCTGCCACGATCGCACTGGACCTCGTCGGCCGATGATCATCACCGTCACGCCGAACCCCGCGCTCGACATCACGTATGCCGTCCCGTCCGTCGCGCTGGGCGAGTCCCACCGTGTCGCCTCGGTGAGCGAACGGGCCGGGGGCAAGGGCCTCAACGTCGCGGCGGTGCTCACGTCGATGGGACACCGGTCCGTCGCCGTGGCACCGGTCGGCGGGACCGACGTCGACCTCTTCGCGTCCGACCTCGGGGCGCGCCGGGTGCCGCACCGTCTCGTGCCGTCGCCGTGCCCGACCCGGCGGTCCGTGGCCGTGGTCGAGGCCGGCGGTCGGGCGACGCTGTTCAACGAGCCGGGCGTCGGTCAGTCGCAACGGGTCTGGGACCAGGTCGCCCACGAGGTGACGGCGCTGGCACCCCAGGCCTCGGTGCTCACGGTGTCGGGCAGCTTTCCTCCCGGCACCGACCCGGAGCTCGTCCGGAGGCTGACGCGGGTGGCGCACGAGGCGGGCCTGCGCCTCGTCCTCGACGTCAGCGGAGTCCACCTCTCGCGCGCGCTGGCCCTGCGGCCCGACCTCGTCAAGCCCAACCGCATCGAGGCGGCGCAGACCCTGACCGGGCTCGGCCGGGGTGAGGTGCCGTCCGTGCCCGGGGCTGCCCGGGCGCTCGTCGCCGCGGGGGCCCGGGCCGCGATCGTCAGCGACGGCACGAACGGCCTCGTCCTCGTCCACGAAGACCTCGCGCTCCGGGCCTACCTGCCCCGCTCGCTCTCCGGCAACCCGACCGGGGCCGGCGATGCCCTGACGGCCGCGCTCGCCGCCGACCTCGACGGCATCGGCGACCTGCCGACGGGCCGGGAGGACTGGGCCGCGGTGCTGCGCCGCGGTGTCGCGTGGTCGGCGGCCGCCGTGCTGCAGCCTGTCGCCGGGGCCGTCGACCCCGCCGACGTCGACCGCCTGCTCCGCACCGTCGAGATCGAGGAGATCCGTCCGTGACCCGCTCCGCCCTGACGCCCGTGCTCGCCGAGGCGGTGGCTGCCGGTCGTGCGGTCGCGGCGTTCAACGTCATCCAGCTCGAGCACGCCGAGGCGTATGCCGCCGCGGCCGAGCGCGTCGGCCTCCCCGTCGTCATGCAGATCTCGGAGAACTGCGTGCGCTACCACGGGTCCCTGGCGCCGATCGCGGCGGCGACGCTCGCCATCGCCGACGCGTGCACCCAGCCGGTCGTCGTGCACCTCGACCATGCCGAGGACGTCGCGCTCGTCGAGGAGGCGGTCCGGCTCGGCCTGACGTCGGTGATGTTCGACGGGTCGACGCTGCCCGACGACGAGAACCGCGCCGTGACGCGCCGGGTCGTGGAGCTGTGCCGCGCGGCCGGGGTCTCGGTCGAGGCCGAGCTCGGCGAGGTCGGCGGCAAGGACGGCGTCCACGCGCCCGGGGCGCGCACCGATCCTGCGGACGCGGCGCGCTTCGTCGCCGACACCGGCGTCGATGCGCTCGCCGTGGCCGTCGGCAGCAGCCACGCGATGACGGACCGCACGGCTGAGCTCGACACGGATCTCGTTGCGGCGCTGAGGGCTTCGGTCCCGGTGCCGCTCGTGCTGCACGGCTCGTCCGGGGTGCCCGACGCAGGCCTCGTCGCCGCGGTGCGGGCCGGCATGACGAAGGTCAACATCGCCACGCACCTCAACCAGGTCTTCACGCGGGCGATGACCGAGCGGCTCGAGACGTCCCCCACGGTCGACACGCGGAAGTACCTCGGCGCGGCACGCTCCGCCGTCACCGACGAGGCCGCCCGTCTGATGCAGCTCCTCGCCCTCCGCTGACTCCCCAAATCGAAAGAGCAATCCGTCCACCTTTCGGGGCGGACGGATTGCTCTTTCGATCAGAAGGGGAGGAGAGGAAGGGGTGTCCGGGTCAGGTGAGGACGATGCTTCTCGTCAGGTTGCGGGGGGAGTCGGGGTCGAGGCCTGCCGCGTCGGCCTTGCCGAGGCACAGCCGGTGCAGCCGCACGAGGTCGGCGAGCGGGTCGATGTCCCGGTGCTCGAACCGCGCGCCGGTCGCCTCCACCTGCTCGCGCAACCCCTCCGGCACCTCGCCGAACGCCCACACGGCCCGCCCCGGCGCAGCGATGCTGATCGGGCCGTGCCGGTACTCCATCGCCGGGTAGGACTCGGACCAGAACTGCGCCGACTCGCGCAGCTTGAGCGCAGCCTCGTTGGCGATCCCGTTGGTCCACCCGCGGCCGAGGAAGGTCACCTGCTCCGCGTCGACTAGGGGGCCGTATGCCGTGGCCGCATCCTCGGCCAGCACCGCGCGGGCCTGCTCGGCGACCGGTCCCAGGTCCTCGCCGAGCGAGGCGCGCAGCAGCGCGAGGGTCGTCGTGGCGAACCGCGTCTGCACGACGCTCTGCTCGTCGACGTCGTCGAGCAGGACGGTGGCGTCGGAGCGCTCGGCCACGGGCGTGCCGCCCGTGGCCACGAACGAGACGTGCGGGGTGCCCGCGGCGCGCAGCTCCTCGACGACCGCCATGACCTCGGTCGTCGTGCCCGATCGGGAGATGAGCACCACGCGGTCATAGCCTCGCGCGAGACGGTGCTCGGAGGCGGCATAGGCGTCGGTGGCGCCCTGCCCCAGCTCCTCGCGGCGAGCGGCATACGCCTGGCCCATGAACCACGACGTGCCGCACCCGATCGTCGCGACGCGCTCGCCCGGTCGGGGGAGATGGCGCGCGATGTCGTCGAGGCGCCCGACGACGCGTTCCCAGTCGTCCGGCTGGGTGGCGATCTCCTGGGCGAGGTGGGTGGTGTGCGGCATGGGGGCTCCCGGCGGCTCGAGGACGGGCGACAGACGCCCGAAGAAGTCTGATTGTGTCTGCGCGAATGACAGCGTAAACGCGCAGAGATGCACATGTCTATTGATCGTTCTGCGCGGTATCGTCAGCGCGTGACCGAAGAGACCGACCCCGCCCGCAACCGCGCCAGCCGCTGGTCGGTCATGCTCGACCGCCTCGCGACGACGGGCCGTCTGGGCGTGGGCGAGGCCGCGGAGCTGCTCGGCGTCAGCGAGGCCACCATCCGGCGCGACTTCTCCGAGCTCGCCAAGCGCCAGCTCGTCGCCCGCAACCACGGCGGCGTCGTCGCGACCTCGGTCGCCTACGAGCTGCCCTACCGCTACCGCAGCAGCAGGGCCGACGACGACCGGACCCGCGTCGCCGGGGCTGCCGCCGCCCTCGTGCAGCCCGGCCAGGTCATCGGCCTCAACGGCGGCACGACGACGACGGCGACCGCCCGCGCCATCACGGCCCGCGACGACCTCACCGCCGACGGCGAGATCACCATCGTCACCAACGCCCTCAACATCGCGACCGAGGCGGTGCTGCGCCCCCACGTCCAGTGCGTCTCGCTCGGTGGGGTCGCCCGCCCCGAGTCCTACGAGGTCACCGGCCCGCTCGCGACCCTCGTGCTCCAGCAGCTCTGGCTCGACGTCGCCATCGTCGGGGTCAACGCCCTCTCGGCGCTCGAGGGTGCGACGTGCCGGCACGAGGAGGAGGCCGCGATCATCCGGACCATGATCGAGCGGTCCAAGCAGGTCATCTGCGTGGCCACGGGTGAGAAGCTCGGGAGGCGCACCTTCGCGTCGATCTGTCCCGCCGAGCGCATCGACCATCTCGTCACTACCGTGGGCGCAGACCGGGACGAGGTCCAGGCGCTGCGCGAGGTGGGCGTCCAGGTCCACGAGGTCTGACGGGTCGCACCCGCCTTTGCGTGATTGTGATCGGATGATCGAAGTTTCGGTCATCATTGCTCTTGCGGAGCCATGGACGCCGCCTTAGGTTGGGCGTCACCGTTGACCGGGTCGGCGCGGACCGCGCCGCCAGCACTCCCGGCACCGAAACAAGGAGAGACATGACGTCGACGAAGAAGTCTGTGGTCGTCGCGGGCCTGGCCATCGCAGGCCTCGCCCTCGGCGCCTGCGGCGGGGGCACTGGTGCCGGCTCGAGCGCGGGCGCCAGCGGGGGCAGCGGTCAGGGGGCCACGACGATCAAGCTCGTCGCGGCGGAGTACTCCAAGGACCACACCAAGGCGTTCTGGGACGCTTTCGCCAAGACGTACAAGGAGAAGACGGGCAACACCCTCGAGGTGCAGGTCGTCAGCTGGGACAACATCGACCAGCAGTCCTCGACGATGATCCAGAACAACCAGGCTCCCGACATCCTCAACCTCAACGCGTACGCCAGCTACGCCAAGGACGGCCTGCTCTACAACTCGGACGAGGTCCTCCCGGCCGCGGCCAAGAGCGACATCCTCGACACGTTCGTCAAGTACGGCACGTACCAGGGCAAGATGTACGGCTTCCCCGACCTGTCCTCGGCCCGCGCGCTCTTCTACAACAAGGCGCTGTTCAAGCAGGCCGGCATCGCCAACCCGCCGAAGACCTGGGACGAGCTCGAGGCGGACGCCAAGAAGATCGCCGCCACCGGCAACGTCGGCTACGCCCTCCCGCTCGGACCGGAGGAGTCGCAGGGCGAGTTCTCGATGTGGCTGTTCAACAACGGCGGCGACTGGAAGACCGACGGCAAGTGGGTCATCAACTCCGACAAGAACGTCCAGACGCTGACCTTCATGAAGAAGCTCGCCGACGAGAAGGTGACGCAGAACAATCCGGCCCGCACCAACCGCGCCGACGCCTTCGACCTGTTCAAGTCGGGCAAGGCCGGCATGGTCGTCGGCTTCAGCCCGCTGGCCGGCGCCCTCGACGCGGACAAGAAGGTCGACTACGGCGTCGCGCCCTTCCCGAGCAACGACAACACCGAGAGCAAGACCTTCGGTGTCACCGACTACCTCATGGCCTTCAAGAAGCCCGGCAACCAGGCGGCGGTCAAGGCCTTCTACGACCTCTACTACCAGCCTGACCAGGTCAACACCTTCATCAAGGCCGAGGGCTTCCTGCCGGTCACGAAGACCGGTGTCCAGCAGTTCTCGAGCGACCCGAAGCTCAAGGTCTACCTCGACACGCTGCCCAACGCGAAGCTGACGCCGACCGACGACCCGACGTGGGACAAGGTCAAGCTCGCCGTCCAGCAGAACCTCGGCGGCGCCATGACCGGCTCCCCCAAGGCCACCCTCGACGCCCTGCAGAAGACCGCCGAAAACGGCGGCTGAGGCATACCACTCCGATGACCGAGAGCACCACGGTGAGCCCCGACCCCGCCACGACGGCGGGGTCGGGGCCGGGCCGTTCCCGTATGCCGTCACGCGCAGGTCGTCGTCGCCGACGGGCCGGCCGCATCGGCCAGGTCCACCCGCTCGTCGCGCTGCTCTGGCTCGCGCCGGCGCTCGCGCTCATCCTCGGCGTCGTCCTCTACCCGGCCATCAAGCTCTTCGACGCCTCGCGCGGGGAGTACTCCATCACCGGGCTGCGCAAGGGTGACGCCGGCTGGAGCAACTACGCCAAGGTGCTGGACCACCCGGACCTCGGCACGGTCCTGCGCAACACCGCCATCTGGGTCGTCGCGGTCGTGGCGATCACGATCGTCCTCAGCCTCGCGCTGGCGCAGTTCCTCAGCAAGAGCTTCCCCGGTCGCCGGTTCGTGCGGTGGGCGGTCATCATCCCGTGGGCCGCCTCGCTCGTCATCACGAGCCAGCTGTTCGTCCTGCTCTACGACTACAACTACGGCATCATCAACCACGTCCTGCTGAGCCTGCACATCATCGGGACGCCGATCGACTTCCTCGGCAACGACAGCTGGACGATGTTCTCGATGGTCGTCGTCGGGATCTTCGTCTCGCTGCCCTTCACGATCTTCGTCTTCATCGCCGGGCTCGGCGCGATCCCGGACGACGTCATGGAGGCGGCGACCGTCGACGGCGCGAGCCCGTGGCAGCGCTACTGGAACATCACGCTCCCGCTGATGCGCCCGGCCCTGATGATCGCGACGGTGCTCAACGTCATCTACGTCTTCAACAGCTTCCCGATCATCTACACCCTCAACGACCGCAACCCGGGCTACCTGCACGACACGACGATCACGTTCATGTACAAGCTGGCCTTCAAGAGCCAGGAGAAGGACGTCGGCATGTCGGCGGCGGCCGGCATCTTCAACGTCGTGCTGATCCTCGTCGTCGTCGGGATCTACCTCAAGATCATCAACTGGCGCGAGGAGACGAGCCGATGAGCACGACCACGGCTGCCGCGCCCGTGCGACCGGGCGCACCTGAGCCACAAGGCAACCGGTCCCACACGACGGACCCGCGTCGGCGCAAGCGCACGCTCATGGCGATCGGCGGCGCGCTCGTCGCGCTCGTCTTCGTCGCGCCCTACGTCGTCATGGTGCTCGACTCGCTGCGCACGAGCACCGACGTCAAGTCCACCCCGCCGACCTTCCTGCCCACGGTGTGGCAGTGGGACACCTACGCTCAGATCCTCGGCGACGAGCGCTTCCTCAACTGGCTCAAGACCTCGCTCATCGTCGCGGCCGGTTCGACCGTCATCGTCATCCTCGTCGCGATCCCGGCCGCGTTCATGACCGCCCGGCACCGCTTCCCGGGCCGCGGCGCGTTCCTGCTCCTCGTGCTCGTGACGCAGATGTTCGCGCCCACCTCGCTCGTCGTCGGCCTCTACCGGCAGTTCTTCGAGCTCAATCTGATCAACACCTACGGGGCGCTGATCCTCACCAACGCGGCGTTCAACCTCGCCTTCGCGATCTGGATCCTGCACGGCTTCTTCTCCTCGATCCCGCTCGAGGTCGAGGAGGCCGCGGCGCTCGACGGCGCGAGCCGGTTCCAGATCCTGCGGCGGGTCATGCTGCCCCTGACCCTGCCGGGCCTCGTCACGGCGACGATCTTCACCTTCATCGCGGCGTGGAACGAGTACGTCGTGGCCCTGACGCTGATGATCGACGACGACAAGAAGCCGCTGACGGTCGGCATGCGGGCCTACATCACCGGCTACGAGCAGCACTGGGACCAGCTCTTCGCCGCCTCGGTCATCGCCGTCGTCCCGGTCGTGATCCTCTTCGCGATCATCGAGAAGCATCTCGTCGGGGGGCTGACTGCCGGCTCCGTCAAGTAGCGGCGCGGCCGTGCGGCCCAGCCTGTCCGGGTATGCCGTCCGGGTCGCTCAGATCCAACTCGGCGGAGTCGGCACGACCACCGCGACGAGCTCACGGTCGCCCACCGTGCCGAGCCGGACGACGGTCCGGCCCCCGGGGCTGAAGGCGAGCCGTGTGGCCACGTCGAAGCAGTCGGTGGGGCTGCACCGCACGGGGATGGTGCCGCCCTGCTCCTCGTGCACCGCCATCATCAGGGTGCTGGCCATGATCTGGCCCGACCTCGTGGCCGCCAGGTTGGGGTCCTGGTAGACGATGACCGTCGGGGAGGGATTGCCGGGCTCGTGGGCCGTGGCCTCCGCGGCGATCGCGGCATACTGCTGGCGGACGGCCTGGTGCATGGCGATGTCGGCGCGCCAGGCGAGCACTCCACCCACGGCCAGGATCGCGAGCAGCGCCGTGGCGGCCCGGGTGGGCGTCACGGTCCGAGCGGCCGGCCCGTCCTCACGCTCCGGTCGGCGCACGAGCAGCAGGGCGGCGGGCAGCACCGCGAACGGCCACGTCCACAGCTGGCCCCGGGCCTCGGTGACGACGCCGGTCACGAGCGTCTGGAAGGCGTCCATCCCGGTGGCGACGGCGAAGACGACGAGGAGGCGCTGCAGGCGGGGGCGGACGGCGGCCTCCCGCCAGCCGAGGACGATCCCCACCAGCGCAATGAGCCCCAGCCACCACAGCGCGGCCCACAGCTCCCCGACCGTCGCGAACCACCGGCCCGCGTTGACGAGCAGCGCCTGGACCGAGGTGAGCGGGTTGGGGTGGCGCCACGAGGCGAGCTGCAGGCGGAAGTGCCCGTTGAGCAGCCAGTTCAGGGTGTAGGCGACCAGCACGGCGAGGGCGAAGCCGCCCAGCCACGTGGCGACGACCGCGAGCACGCGGCGCCACGGCGCGGTCCGCAGCAGCACCACCGCGAAGGCGAGCACGACCACGCCCACCGGCGGGTAGGTGAGGACGGCCGCGACCTCGGCGAGGAGCACGAGGAGCAGCAGGCGCCGCCGGGAGCGCGCCGCCCACGGCAGCAGCCACAGGGCGACCGCGCCCACGACGACGGACGGTGTCAGCGTGCCGGGCCAGTAGAGCAGCTGCACCCACACGGCCGAGGCGTAGAGCGCGACACCGAGCAGCACGTCGGTCACCAAGCCGGGTCGGATGCCCGCGTGGTGCAGCACCCGCCACATACCGGCGACGAGCAGCACGTAGGCGACGGCATACGTCAGCGCGGCGCTGGTCGCCGAGCCGTGCTGACCGATGAGCGTCCACCACACGGTGTTGAGCCAGCGGCCCTCGCTCTTGTCCCAGTAGGAGATCGGCAGCACGCCCTTCAGGTGCGGCGGCAGCAGGAAGGGCCAGTCGTCGTTGCGGATGAAGGGCGTCACCGCCTGCGCGAGGCCCTCGGTCACGACGAAGACGACGCCGAGCACGGCCGGCACGAGGTAGCGGCGGCGGGGGCGCGGTGCGAGCAGGCGCGTACGCCTGGCCGACGGCACGGCAGTCAGGGTCGGTGTCGTCATGGTGGCGCGCTCACGGAGATCGGGGGTCGGTCAAGGTGGAGATACCCGCCTGACTTTACGGCCACACCCTGCACGGTCCCGCATCGATCGCTGGGAGGTGGCCCAGTCAGTACTCGCCCTTGATGACGAAGTAGGAGCCACGGATCGTGCCGGCGAGCTTCGACTTCTGCCGCGCGAACTTGAAGCCGGCCAGCTCGCCGGGGACGTCCATGCCGTCCGAGAGCTTGAACCCGACGGCGCGCTTGCCGCCGTCGGCGAGCGTCCAGAGCACGTTGATCGACAGGCCGGACTCGTAGAAGACGTAGGACCAGCGGACGCCGTCGACCTCGAACTGCGTCGCCTCCAGCGCCGGCGAGCCGATGACGATGTCGCGCTCCTCCTTGAGGATGCGGGCGACGTGGTCGACGACGTCGTCCGCCTCGTGCGCCGGCTCGGTGGTGAACGTGTGGTCGTACTTGTTCTTGAAGTAGCGGGCCTCGTTGGCGCGCAACCCCGCCAGCGCCTCCGCGACGGGCGAGGACCCCAGCCCGACCGTCGAGACCTCCGTGAAGTCGACTTCGTATGCCATCACGCACCTCCTGCTCCGACGCTGCCCCTTGCGGTCGTCCTCCTCGCAAGGCTAGCCGCGAGCCTCGAGAGCCGGAGGGTACGCGCGGTCGCTAGTCCTGAAGCCTCAGCACCAGGGTTCCGGTGCCGTCGCCGTTCTCGTCCAGCGTGCCGTCTCCGCGAGCGGTGCGGAACTGTCCTGAGCCGCCGGTGACGGCGAGGACCTTGTGCGGCGGCGGGGAGTTCACGAAGGAGTAGGCGATGGTGCCGCGCTTGTCCAGTCTCACGACGCCGGTGCAGTTGGCCAGTCCCTGGGGATCCACCAGGACGCAGCTCCCCACCTCGTCCCCGGCCGTCTTGCCACTCTGCTGCAGCTGGTCGTGGAAGACGATGACGTCCGCGGCCGACGGTCCCGGCGCGCCGAGATCCGTGTAGTTGAATGGGCTGAACAGTACGTGGAACCTCATCGTCCGGTCCTGTGCAGACTCCTGTCCTGAGGTGGCGCTCGCGCTCAGGGCGGAGCCTCCGAGAAGCAGGGCGATCGCTGCGACGGTCGCCCCACCGGTCATGGTTCGGGTTGATGTGCGCACGGTGTTCTCCTCGCTGCGGCCGGCGAGCCTGCCGACCTGGCGTCGACGGGAGCCCGCTGCACCGAGGCGCCGCGGGCGCTGGTCTGTCGAGTGTGCTCGCCACGAGATACCCTCCACAACCCTCCACCGCCTTGAGGCCGTTGAGTCCATGCGAGCTGACGGCACGTGCCGCAAGCTCGCCGACCGCCACCTCGACGCGTGGTCCTGGAGAGTCAGTCGCTGACCGCGGGTGCGGCGGCATACTCCTCGTCGGTGACAGGCGTCAGCCAGTGCACGACGTCGTGGTCCACGTCGCCCTCGTTGATGGCGAGGTGCACCATGAGGCGGCTGGGTGCGGCCCCGTGCCAGTGCTCCTCGTCGGCCTCGAAGAGGACGCGGTCGCCCGGGCGGATGACCTCGATCGGGCCGCCGCGGCGCTGGCAGAGGCCGATGCCCTCGGTGACGAAGACGGTCTGGCTGAGCGGGTGGCGGTGCCAGTGCGTGCGGGCGCCCGGCATGAAGTGCACGAGGTTGGCCGTGACCCGCGACGGGGCGGGCGCCGCGGCGACGGCGTCGATGTAGACGTCGCCGGTGAACCAGTCGCTCGGGCCCTTGACGGTGTCGACGGAGCTACGCGTGATCTGCACGGGATTCCTTCTGGCTGCTGGGGATCGGGATGTCGGTGGTGGCTGTCGGGCTTGGTGAGCCGGCCGTCCAGGAGGCGAGCAGCTGGAGCCGCTCGGCCGACGGCGAGCCGGGCTCGGCGGTGTAGACCATGAGGACGAGGCCGGGCTCGGCGGTGATCGCGAGCTCCTCGTAGGCGAGGGTCAGCTCGCCGACGACGGGGTGGTTGAAGCGCTTCGTGCCGGTGCCGTGGGTGCGCACGTCGTGGGCGCTCCACAGGCGGCGGAAGACCTCGCTCTGGGTCGAGAGCTCGCCGACGAGGTCCTGCAGGCCGCGGTCGTGGGGGTCGCGGCCGGCCTCGGTGCGCATGATGCCGACGCACATGCCGGCGAAGAGCTCCCAGTCGGGGTAGAAGTCGCGCGAGGCCGGGTCGAGGAACTGGAACCGGGCGAGGTTCGGCAGGCGCCCGCCCTCGCCGATGACGGGCGAGTAGAAGGCGCGGCCGAGCGAGTTGGTGGCGAGCAGGTTCTGGTGCGGGTCGCGGACGAAGGCGACGGCGTCGCGGATCGACTCGAGCGCCCACTGCAGGCTCGGCCGTGAGGCGGGCTTGCCGGCGGCCCGTCGGCGCGGGCGACCGGACGTGGGTATGCCGTCCGCTGCCCTCGCGAGGTCGAGCAGGTGGGCGCGCTCGGTGTCGTCGAGCTGCAGAGCGCGAGCGAGGGCGTCGAGCACCCCGGTCGAGGCGCCGGCGATCTGCCCGCGCTCGAGCCGCGCGTAGTACTCGACGCTGAGCCCGGCGATCGTCGCGACCTCGCTGCGGCGCAGGCCGGGCACGCGACGGCCGCGGCCGGCGGGGAGGCCGACCTGGTCGGGGGTGATGCGGGCGCGGCGGGTCATGAGGAACTCGCGCACCTCCTGGCGGTTGTCCACGCCTTCGAGACTAGGCCGCGCCGGGGTGCTCGCCGAGCCGTGAGAGGTGCCCTGTCAGTACGTCCCTCGACAGGGACTTCCTCGGCCTCTGGTCGGCGGCTTCACTCGTGTGGTGGGCCGCTGGCCCGGCGGGCGTCTGCCCGCGAGAAGCGAGTCGAAGGAGTTCACGCGATGCGTGGAGTTGTCATGTACGCACCCGGCGACGTGCGGGTGGAGGAGCGCGAGGACCCGCAGATCATCGAGCCGACCGATGCGGTCATCCGCCTGACGGCGACGTGCATCTGCGGCAGCGACCTGTGGCCCTACCGCGGCGTCGAGCCGGTCGACCACACCCTCATGGGGCACGAGTACGTCGGCGTCGTCGAGGAGATCGGCTCCGCGGTGCGCACCGTCAAGGCCGGCGACTTCGTCGTGGGGTCGTTCGTCATCTCCGACAACACGTGCGAGATCTGCCAGTCCGGCTTCCAGTCCAAGTGCGTGCACGCCGAGTTCGTCCACGGCGGGATCGGCACCCAGGCGGAGCGGGCCCGCATCCCCCACGCCGACGGCACGCTCGTGGCAACGCCGGGACACCCCGACGAGGACCTCATCCCGTCGCTGCTCGCCGCGTCGGATGTGCTCGGCACCGGCTGGTTCGCCGCCGACGCCGCGCAGGCCGGGCCGGGCAAGACCGTCGCGGTCGTCGGGGACGGAGCTGTCGGGCTGATGGCGATCCTCGCGGCCAAGCAGCTCGGCGCCGATCGGATCATCGCCATGTCGCGCCACCCGGAGCGGCAGAAGCTCGCGCGCTACTACGGCGCCACCGCCATCGTCGAGGAGCGCGGCGGAGCCGGGGTCGCCAAGGTCAAGGAGCTGACCGGGGGCCTGGGCGCCCACTCCGTCATCGAGGCCGTCGGCACCCGCGAGTCGTTCATGCAGGCCGTGGGCGCGACCCGCGGCGGCGGACACCTCGGCTACGTGGGCGTCAACCACGACGTGCAGATCCCGGGCATCGAGCTGTTCTTCGCCGGCATCCACACGCTCGGTGGGCCGGCTCCGGTGCGCCGCTACCTGCCCGAGCTCATCCAGCTCATCTGGGACCGGAAGATCGATCCCGGCAAGGTCTTCGACCTCACCCTGCCGCTCTCGGAGGCTGCTGCCGGCTACACGGCCATGGACGAGCGCCGGGCGACCAAGGTGCTGCTGACGCTGTGACGACGACGGAGCGGACACCATCAGGACGGATGGAGCTGGAGGAGTTCCTCGACCACGTGAACCGCGGACGCCTCATCGGGGGCGGGTCGGAGGCGCACGAGTTCATGCACGCCGCGTCGCAGGAGGCGCTGCGGATCCTCGCCGAGCTGAACGGCGCCTACCGCTCGCCGGACGAGGTGCGGGCGCTGCTGTCCCGGCTGACCGGTCGGAAGGTGGCCGAGTCGGTGACGGTCTTCCCGCCGTTCTACTCCGAGTTCGGCAAGAACCTCACCCTCGGCGAGGGCGTCTTCATCAACATGGGCTGCCGCTTCCAGGACACCGGCGGCATCACCATCGGCGACGGGACGCTCATCGGGCACGGCAGCACGCTGACGACGCTCAACCACTCGATCGACCCGGCCCGGCGCGCCGACATGGAGCCGGCGCCGGTGAGGATCGGCCGCAACGTCTGGCTGGGAGCCGGCGTCACGGTCGTGCCGGGCGTCACCATCGGCGACGGCGCTGTCATCGGCGCGGGCGCGGTCGTCACGAAGGACGTCCCGGCCAACACCGTCGCTGCCGGTGTCCCCGCGAAGGTCATCCGCTCGACGGGATTCGTGGCCTGACCAGCGTCGATTGCCGTGCATGCCATGGACGCTTGTCCCGTACGAAGCCATGGTGCTTCGCGGCGGCCCGAGGACGCGCGGGAGTTGTCTTCGGTCGACCACCGGCGCCATCACGGGGTGCGAGGTCAGTCGACGCCGATGTCCTCGTTCCACAGGTCGGAGCGGCCCTCGATGAAGTCGGTCATCATGCGCACGCAGTCGGGGTCATCGAGCAGGATGACCTCGACCCCGGCGTCGTCCGCGAGCCAGTCGTGCCCGCCGGTGAACGTCTGGGACTCGCCGATGACCAGTCGGCTGATGCCGAACTGCCGGATGAGCCCTGAGCAGTACCAGCACGGCGACAGCGTGGTCACCATCGTCGTCCCGCGGTAGGACCGCTGCCGCCCCGCCTTTCGGAAGGCGTCCGTCTCCCCGTGGATGGAGGGGTCGTCCTCCTGGACCCGGCGGTTGCGGCCGCGTCCGAGCAGCGTGCCGTCAGCGGCGAAGAGCGCCCCGCCGATCGGGATGCCGCCCTCGGCCAGCCCCGCGCGCGCCTCGTCCATTGCGACGGCGAGCATGGCCCGGTCCGAGTCGGACCCGGCGGACGGCTTGACGGTCATGCCGTCACCCCCACGGAGGTGCGGGCGGGCAGCAGACGCCGCAGGACGGCATACAACCCCGCGGCGAGGACGAACCCGACGAGGAAGGTGATGTCACCGACGCTCGGGCTGGCCTTGACGATGACACCGGTGTACATCTCCTGGTTGGAGAACAGCCAGATCGAGACCGCCATGGCCACGAACATCGCGATGGCCCCGGCCCAGTTGACGTAGCGCCGGTCGGTCGCGATCGCGCTCACCTTGGCCCTCGGATCTCCTCGGCGCAGCAGGCGGTCGGTCAGGACGACGCCGAGCCACGGGCCGATCCAGTAGGCGATGACGAGCAGGAAGTTCTCGTAGTTGGTGCCGGCGTTCTGGAGGCCGAAGAGCGCCAGGACGAGACCGAGCAGGCCGAAGACGATCGCGACGACGGCACGGGCCCGGTGCGCCGGCAGGCTGATGCCGAGCGCCAGGAACGACATGGCTCCGGAGTAGATGTTGAGCGCGTTGGCCGCGACCGCACCCAGCGCGATGCACAAGAGGGTGAGGTCACCGAGCCACGTCGGCATGAGCCCTGTGTAGACGCCGGGATCGACTGCGGCGGCCTTCCCTGCGGCGGAGACCATCGCCGCCCCGGCCGCCTCGAGGACGATGCACGAGATGGTGATGCCGAGTGCGGCGAAGAGCCCGACGCTCCTGGCCTTCGACGTCCTCGGGAGGTAGCGGGTGTAGTCCGACGCGTACGGGTTCCAGCCGCAGGCGTAGCCGAACGCCGCGGCGGTCTGGATGAGGAACGCGCCCGGGACCGGCTTGCCCGCGGCGCCCAGGTCCGCCTTCGAGAACACGTAGAACAGGCCGAGAGCGAAGACGACCGCGAGCAGCGGCAGCGCGTAGCGCTCGAAGGCGTGCACGAGGTTGTGCCCCAGGAACGCGATGAGCAGCTGCGCCGCGACCACGATGACGAGACACAGCCAGCTGGGCAGGCCTCCCACGAGGGCGTGCAGGGCGAGGGCCCCGCTGATGCTGTTGACCGCGAACCATCCCACGCCGGCGACGAGCGCGTTGAGCCCGGCAGGCAGGATGTTGCCCCGGAAGCCGAAGCCGGTGCGTGACAGCACCATCTGCGCCAGACCGTGCTGGGGGCCCCAGCTCGACAGGACGCCGTGCGTCGCGGAGCCGAGGACCGTGCCGAGAACGATCGCGCCCAGCGTCTGCCCGAAGGAGAGGCCGAAGAAGAGCGGACCGATGATGCCCACGGCGACCGTCGCGAACTCGAGGTTCGGGCTCATCCAGGTCCACAGGAGGTTGACCGGGCTGCCGTGGCGCTCGCTGTCGGGGATCTGCTCGATCCCACCTGGCTCGACGGCCAGTGTCTTGGCGCCGTAGTGCTCAGCGGCAATGGGGTTGGTGTCCTCGACGGAGACGGCTTGCCGCTCGGCTGGTGTCATGGGCCGCATGCTCCCGCATATGCGGACCCTGTGGGTTTCGGACGTGTAACAGGAGGCTGGGTTGCCCCTGAGTGGCGTACCGCCGGTTCCCGCGGCGGTCGTGTCGTCCCGTCGAAACGACGTGCCTGGACCGTGGGGGTCAGGGCGTGCCCAAGCTGTGCGGGTCCTCCTCAGGCACCGACCCCGAGTTCGTCTCCATGGTCACGGTGGGGACCGCTCAGTTCCCAGCCATGAACCGCTCGAGCCACGCGGGCCGCACGACGGCGCCCGCGACCAGCACGGCGTTGACGACGAGGCCGAAGGCGAGCTGCCAGTTCCAGAACAGGACGAGCAGAAACGTGGACAGGGCAGCGCCGACCAGGGTGAGCACCGGCCACGCGCCCTTGAGACCGGGGACCTGCCACACGCAGAGGGCGACGAGGACGAACGCGACGATCGTCGCGCCTATGAGGACGTATGCCGATGGCCGGCGGCCGCCCTCGGGCACCAGCCAGGACCGCTCGATCGAGAGCTCGGAGACGTCGGGGGCAAGGTAGAGCAGGTGCACCAACGCGTGCGCCACCAGGAGAAGACCGACTACGACCCGAACCAGGACATCCACAGGCACGACCTCCGAGGGCGTGAGTAGACGGTAGCGACACCTAGCCCGGCCGAGAGCGGTTTCCCAGGCATCGGGTCCGTGGGGTGCAGGAGCGAAGCCTCGGGAGCGTTGGGACCACGAAGTCCTCACCGAATCTCCGCCCGCGACGTCGAGTGGGGACGCGCCACCGGGAGATCCGTTCCCGCGATATCGGGGGAAGGGCACTGCTCATCGGCATGACCGGGAAGCCGGAGGCCGATAGGCTGCGGATCGACGCGCCGGCGTCTAGCTGTCAGGCGCGATGGACAAGATCCGCTATCGCTGACTGCGGCCGTCGCTGGCCAGGCTCGTCAGCGCTCGAAGAACCAGTCGTTCTGGTTCGGGACGATAGTCGCCAGTTCGTCGGAGATCTGGAGGCCGTATTGGGCCACCAAGAGCCCCACCTGTTCACCCACGGGCTTGCGGAGCCACCCAATCACCCGTTCTAGCGCCACCGGATCAACGATCCCCGGGCGATCGAGACCTGCGTCAGAGAGATTTGACATGAAGGTCCGGAAGTGGCCGCGCATCATTTTGAGCTCTGCTTTCAGGTTGCGCCCAAGGCTCGGCGTCCGGAGTAGGGTCCCGATGAACTCGCGCATGAAGCTGGCAGACGCAGCGCATCGATCCGCATGCTCGCGGGTCGTGTCCTCCCACAGCAGTCGCTTGTCCTCCAGCTCGTCGATCAGATGGACCACAACGTCCTTATCGCTGGGCACTATGTCCCACTGAAGCCCACCCGAAAGAGCCGCATTTCCGCCGGAGACGCCGGTAAGTCTGTATCTAGGCACGCTCGCACCCTAGACGGTCGCCAGTGGACGTGGGCTACGTCTAGCGATCGACGGAGTCGAAGAGGCTGAAAACCCCCATCGCTTCCTCGGCACGCCGACCTAGGGCGCTAACCTGGCGCCTCGACGCGGCGGTGTGACGCACCCCTGCGGCCTGCTGTAATGGCCGCCGTCGGGTGGGCAGGCAGAGGCGGCGCCCACCGTCTTGTCATGGTTCAGGGGACGTCACGTCGACAGCGCGTCAGGCGCCTGGAGCGCTCGAGTTGCGGGCATTGCGGGCGATGACTCAGTCGGTCGCACGTCGCCAAATGGCCCACCTGGGTGGGCAGCTGCACGTGAAGCTCCGGGCCTACAAGTGCCCATCCGCTCCCTGACGAATGGCTTGGGCGCACGGCATGTCGCGCACACCGATCTTTGCGTTGCCAGTTCGGCGCATAATTAATTCGCGGCACCCGAGGACGTGTGATCCAAACGCCTACTACTCAGGAGGACCTTTGCCAAAGAGGAAGCCTACCGCCAAGGTCGCCACCATCGGAGTCTCTCGCACCAAGCTCTACGTCGAAGAGGAACTTGGTTGGATCTTCCGTGAGCAGCCAACAGAAGACTACGGGATAGATGCGCACACTGAAGTTGTGGATGGCGACGACGTGCGGGGTCGTCTGCTTGCTCTACAAATTAAAAGCGGTGAATCTTGGTTCAAAGAGGCAGCGGGCAATGATGGCTGGTGGTACCGACCGGACGACGATCACGTTCAGTACTGGCTGAGTCATTCTCTTCCCGTCGTTGTGGTCCTCTATGACCCACGATCTCGATTGTGCCATTGGCAACTTGTCAGTCTACGTACCCTTCAGCGATCGGCTTCCGGCGGGTGGAAGCTACGCGTTCCTGAATCGCACGTCCTGAACAGCGTCGCCGAGGAGTCCTGGAAGCGCGCTGCGGATGGAGATCCTTACGATCTAAGAATGCGCGGACTTCGGCTAGCTCGCCCCTGGATGGAGATGCTCGCGTCGGGTTCTCGGCTGGTTCTCGAATTTGAGGAGTGGATAAATAAGAGTTCAGGAAGAGGGTCCGTCTCCATCGGAATCGATCATGAGGATGGTCGCGATCCCGAGGTCCTCGTAAGCTGGTACTTCTTTCCGGGGCCCCAGAACTATGCAGATGCTGTACCTAAATTCTTTGCGTGGGCTGACGTTTCCCTTCATGAGGAAACATACGATGAAGCGGACTGGGATCAGTATGATGTCGAAACACGAATATGGGGCGAGGATGAGGTTTACCACTCCGAATCTTACGGGGACTGGAGACGTGGAATCCAGGGGGGATTGCGCCCTTACAGCAACGCGTCAGGCGAGGTGGACATGTACCGCCTTGAGTTGTCGCTTAACGAGCTCGGTTCCGCTTTCCTGACAGTCGATGACTTTGCGACATATGGAGATAGGCAACTAACCGAGTAGGGCGATGGTGCGTGCGCACTAGCGGCAGGAAGCGAGCCGCCCGCCGGCAGAGCAGGTCGTGCATGGTCTGTGCTAATCGCGAGTCAAGTCCCTAGCCTCACAGCGCATGCCTTCCTGTTCACGATTGCCCCAGAGTAGACGCCTTTAGCTAGGCGCGCGTCGTGGCTGCCCTGCTGTCCCTGAAAACTTCCGTCCTTTCGATCCTCCGCATGACTCGCTATCGACAGGGTGAGCCAACGGATGCTCACTGGTTGGCATGCTTCGAGCAAGAAGTCCCCGATGCAGGAATGTGCGGGCCCACGGCCTTGTCCTCCGTCACGCACGCGAGTTTCAACGGATTCGAGGCTGGCTGGGTTGGCAGGCTACTGCCTCTGCGCCCAATGTTGCTGTTGGTTCGTTGGTCTCAGTCACTTCGGACTCGCCGCCCTAGCCGTGGTTGACGACCGCGATCGCAGCATTCGCATAGCTCCTGACGACTCCCTTGCCATCCGCTATTGGGAAACGCGACACGCCGCCACGGTCAAGCTCGTCGTCGCCTACATATCCACGCTCGGCCCTGACGCCCGTCCGGCGATCGTCGTCGGCCTGCCGCCGCCGACGTGTCCTCCCCCGAATTGACCGGCGCTCCGGAGGGCTTGGGGCGCGATGTCGCGGCACGGGACCGATCCACATGGCGACCGGCGTCTTGGCGCACGTGGACGTTTCTCATCTTGCGCGACAGTGGGTTCCCGCTCGGCGACTACGAGGGCGTTCACAGCTGCCGGCCGTTCGGCATCGACGAGGACAGACTCTTCTCAGGGCGCCCACTCAGTGCGGCCAGCCGGGCTGCTTGCGCGGGCTGGTCTCGGTCGTGAAGGGAAGGGGGTTCTGGCTGCTGCCGTAGTACATAGCCCCGAGGCCGGCAGGCCCGTGGCCATGCGCCTCGTAGGCGCGCTCGACTGCGAACTTCCAGAACGCCTCGGAGACGCCGTCGGGGGCAGGGGGCTCGAACTTGGGCGGCCGAGGGACCCCCCGCTTGTTCGGGAAGCTAGCTCTCGGGATTGTGCCGTGGTCGCGAGAGATGAGCCCCTCGCTGGTGACGGCCCAGCCGTCCGCGAGCCACTCGGACAACTGCCCTTGGACCCAAGCTTCGTCCGAAGCGATGCGCCCCGCCACGGCATCGTGCAGAGCGAGGCCGACGTGTTTCAACACGTCCGCATCGACGAGTTTCGCTTCGGTGCCGAATCCGAGTTTCGTCATCTCCTTCCGCAGTTTGAGGAGTAGTTGTATTGGTGTCTCGTCGGGCATCCACAAGACCTCCACAACCGGCCTGCCAGGACCGCCACCTGGATTCCCGGCCGCAAGGTAGTCGACTGCGATCGCAGCTGCGTACTCCTCGGTCCGCATCCCATCCGGCCCTCGAAGCTCGTGGTAGCGCCAGTCGAACGACACTAGTTCGGGTGCGTCCACGGGGGCCTTCAAAGGCACGACAACGACGCCACCCTGCAGAGCCCCAAAGTCGTTCGATGTTTCCAGGGCCTCGGCAACGGAGTCGAAAGACACGTTTGTCGCCACGTTGCGGAGCGGGGCTGTTTGTTCCGCGGTCTCGGACTCGGCCACGCGGTGGAACTCAGCCCGAAGGTCTGCCAGCTGGGTCGCCAGGTCTTGGTTCGCAGTCTGCAACTCCGCCGTTCGGTCATCGACGACCCGGGCGGTGCTCTGGGCGGCCGCCGCACTTACGCGCTTGACAAAGCCGCGCTCGAGAAAGAACACGATGCCAACGAGAACGATCGACGTTCCGATGTTCGTCAACGTGCCGCTCGTGATGCCGTGAAGGTCCCCGTAAGTGGGATCCTGGCGGGCGAGGAAGAAGGGTGCAGCCACGAAGCCGACTCCGACTAGCGTGATAAGCACGATACGGCCCCAGCGCACTTTTTGATGGGCTTCGGTCAACGGTGATCCCTCCCTGGCAAGGTCGTGTCACGTCAGCCTAGGGTCGCTCTCCGTGCGGCTCGGAGATGGGCTCGCCGTCCACCAAGATGCGGCTCGGCTCGGCACGGCGATGCTGCCGGCTGCCCGGGGTATCGACACGTGAAACACGGCCCGGTCCTCGTAACGCGATAGGGGCGCACGGGGACCAGCGGCGCTGCTTCTTGCTGGGCCTCCAAACAGGCATGGTCGGAGGTGTCGAGGTACTGCATCGTCGGCCTGGCGCCCGATCCACCGGGCTAGCCCGTGGTTTCACTCGCCAAGTTTCGCTGTTCACCCACGTGTTTCTAGAGTCTAGGCAGGGCTCCAGCCGAGCCTGCGTCATATTGGCGGTGTTGACGCTAGTGACGGCCCGCGGGTTACACGCCGGCGACGTAGGCGGTGAGGAAGTGGACGCCGTGTCGGTCGAGGTTGCCGCGGGCGCGGTCGTAGTGCTCGGTGGTTCGCGGGTCGGCGTGCCGTGCAGGGATCTGCGCGTCGCGGAGCGGGACGCCGGCGTCGAGGGCGTTGGTGATGGCAGCGTGCCGCAGCGAGTGAGGGCTGATATGCCGTGGGATGCCGGCGGTCTTCGCGATCCGCGAGACCATCCGGTACACGTCGCGTCGGTCGATCGGTTTGCCCGAGACCGGTCGCAGCAGCAGCGGCCCCGTGGTCCGCTGGCCGCGGCAGGCTTCGAGCGCTCGGAGCACGGGGACGGTCACCGGCATGGTCGCGGGCTTGTTGCCTTTGCCAACCAGGTGCAGCACCCGGTGTCCGGGAAGGGTGTCGGCGTAGTCCTCGATCCGAACGGCAGCGGCCTCGGACGCGCGGAGGGCGTTGATGCCGAGGAGGTAGGCGAGGGCGCCGTGGTGCACGGTGATGGTCTGGGCGATCTGCAGGAACCGGATGAGCTCGAGCCGGTCAAGGCCTTGGGTGCGGGACTCGTCACGGTGGATCTTCGGCAGCCGCGCGTAGACGGCGGGGTCGGAGGTGATGAGGCCGTCGATGTGGGCGAAGCGGAAGTAGCCGCGGACGGCGTGCATCATCGTGTTCACCGAGGAATCCATCAGCCCGCGGTCCCCGAGCTGTCGGATGTAGAGCTCTACGTGGGCGCGCTGTACTCCAGCCAACGCGTCGAGCCCGTTCCTCTCGCACCAGGTGAACCACTCATGTAGTTGGAAGGCATAGAGGGTGTGGGTGCGCCCGGAATACCGGGCCAAGTATGACACCGCGGCCAGCTGAGCCGTCGACATCGTCGCGGGCTGGAACGGAAGAAGCGTCGTCGGAGCGGACATGAAATCACCTCACGCGGAGACTGACTACCGGGCCAGACCCCGCTCGCCGACAACGCGGCCGGGCACCTGGCGCTCATTGACGCTAGACCCGTTCCCTCCTCGCGTCCGCTGGCGGCGGAAGGACCCACGGCTCGGCAGCGAATCAGTCCCATCCGCTTCGCCGCCTATAGGGCGAATTGGGTGCGCACCGTGGGCCGCGGATCTGACCGATCAGGGGATGGGGCTCGCCATAGCGAAACCCTCCCAGGTAGCCGCTCGCATCGCTGCGCCCGACGCATAAAACACGCCAGGGCGGCATGGCGGAAACCTGAAGCTACGGAAGCGCGTGCGTGGCGGGATGACAGGGACTACTTAGAGATGTGCACGGGCTCCATTCAGTTACGGTTTGTCCGAGAATGCCCGTAATGCCAAGGGCGCAAAATTGAATATGCGGTCTGCCCGACACGAGAGTTGAGTCATTGGCCGCGTCAAACGGCCTATGCGACGCACCCGCTCGGCTAGGGCGCCAAGGGCGAGAGGGCGCCGTAATGTGCGTGGATGAACCGGATCCGCGACATCCTGGGGCTCGTGGGAATGACGAGCGGAACCCCCTAGATGCTGCCACCGTGAGCCACCGTCACCCAGTGCACTCGCGGTCTTGACTTGGTGCGATTACGGGTCCTGCCACCGCGTGAGCGACTACTGTTCGTCTCAATGTCCGTGCGCATCCAGGGGGAAGCAGTGCAGAGCGTGCCGATTGACTCGTGGCAGTCGTACACCACGGCGACCGTAGTCGCCGTCGGCTTGGTCGCCTCTCTGGTTCTCTTTATTCTGGCGGTAATGGGGCGCCCAAGAACTGGCGCTGGCCAGGTACAGGGGCTTCTCTACACCGTGGCGACACTCCCGCTATTCATATTCACCTACTCGGACAGGCTGCCACTCGACGGTTTGACGGCGAGCTTGCGAACGTCGAGGCCCTTCACATCGTCATTCACAGCACTGATCCTGATGGCGGTCGTGTACTTGATTCGAACAGGAGTATATCTCCAGCTATTCTTACTTCCCGCAATCAGGCTTTCGGAGAAAGAATATTACAGCCAAGATCGTATTGAAGCCCGAGCAAATGACTACTCCGCCCCCCTGTTCGCGTTTGTGAATCTCGACCTCGTTGCCGCGGCCGCTCTTGCAGGTTTGAGCTCTCTGCCCTTCTGGGTCGGCGTGGCCATGTTCGTGGGGATCTTCGCCATATACACGTTCTTTGCTTTCTTGGCCGATCTTCGCGTTCCATTCATCTGGATGGTTGTGCAGGTCACTATTCTTGCACGCGCACTGGCGACCTATGTGAGCTCCGGACTCACGTATATCGTGATTATCGCCGCCAAGTTTGAGCGTTGGCGCCGGCGGGGAAGTCGCGATCTGGATGAGTTCATCATTCGCATGGAGCAGAAGCTCGCTAAGAGCCGCCGGGATGCGCGCACGGCGGACGAAAAAGATCGCGAGCGGCTTCGCGCAGCCGTGGACTAGCTTTCTCGTCACGCTAATGAAAGGAGAGGGACCATTCACACCGAGATTATCTGTGCAGAATGTCCAGACATTTATGCGCCAACGGAGATCATGGCGTTCACCTCGGGAGACGCCCCCGAGGAGAAGCCTTTGACCGAACTGTTTGGCAGTGACGGGCAGACCGTCGCACCAGCCGATGCGAAGTCGAATCTACTCGACCGGCTATTCCAGCCCAAGGATGCTCCTCGCCTACAGCCTGACGCCGCGCTCTCGCGCGATGCGTTAAGGAACCGTCACAAGCTCAAGGACTGGCGATTCAAGTGTCCTCAGGGTCATATTGTGGACGGGAATCCTGGATCGCAATTCGTGTTAGCCGTTGTCGGCCCGTCTGGGTCATCGAAATCGCACGTTCTCCCGGGCCTTCTGTGGGAGACGGACGCGCTCGAAAGACTGCACTCTTTGGGGGTCTCGCTCCGCAAGGCGCAATACTCTGACATAGAACTTGAGGCAGGGCAGCGAGATATATACCAGCTGAACCAAGTCATGCCCGCGACGCTTCCAACCGACGTCCTTGGCCCGTACACCTACAAGGTCTCGTTCAAGCAAGGTGCTGACGCTGCCAATATCTCCCTGCTGCTGTTTGACGTCGGAGGCGAGGCTGTGGCGAGTGCGACGAACATAGGCGAAGTCGCCAAGTTTGTCCTTCTGGCGCGGGCCATTGTCTACCTAATTGACCCTGACGGGTTATTTCCAACCAGTTTTGACCCGGAAGGAATGGCGCCCGCTGGCAACAAGAGAATTGCTGCCGTCAGGCAGCGGGTCGAAGCAATAAGGCAGACCGCGGACGCGTTGAGTAGCGTCTGGGGGCCTTCGATGAATGAGACGGCTTTCGTGTTCGCGGTTGCGAAATCCGATTCTGTGGAATGGGCCTTCGACTGGGCGAGCGAGACCACCAGGGTTATAGCGGAGGCAAAGGACGCAACACTCTCGGAAGCCCTCAGAGCTTCTTCTGCGCGGGTTCGCCAAGCCATCATCGACGTCGGGGGTGAGCGGATCTGCAACGAGATCTCCGCACGTATCCCGGATCACTTGACCCGCTTTGTCAGTCTCGCGGCCACTTCCCAGATGCCGATGATACCTGAAGAAACGGCCATGCATTCTTCGCGTCCTGAGGACGCCCGGTGGGACGAACCCGAACCGAATGGAATCGCACTTGCTTTACTTCAGGCCATGGACGCCTCCGGACACAATGGCTCCGAACCTTCGAGTTGAAGGGGCGGGTCTGTGATCGTTGGCCAGGGTTTATATGGATGGTCCGACGCACTCGTAGACGGGAGCGCCGGCGCGGGAATCGTTGCGCTATCTCCGGCGCTCCGGCAAGCCACCAGCCAAATCGTCAGGCTGCGCCCCGAGAGTTGGCGACCGTTGGAGCACCTTTCGGTCGTGGATGGCCCCACTCCAGAGGTGCCCAAGGCATTGTATGGGAGGCTGCTCTGGCGTGAGGGAAACGGTGCAATCCTGTTCCGCGCTTTGCCGGGGGTTGTAGACTCCAAGGGCCGATATGCACCCTTTGTAAGCTTCCTGGAGACGGATAGCAAAGTCGCGAGTATTGGCCTTCTCGCTCGGATTCCAGAGGAAGGTTGGCTAACCCCCGAGTGGTACATGCATCGGCGGCAACTGAGCGATCTGGACGTAACATCTCATGAATCGACAGGAGCCGTCCCTCTTGATGACATTGTTAGCACGGGCGAATCGATAATGGGTTTCGAGAAGTCCGCAGACGGTTGGTTTTCTGGATCGCCCGTATCTCTTGAGGTGGCTGAGGTGCTTTTCTCCACGCTGAGCCTGCAGTTGGAAGTGGAGATGGTACAAATGGGGCATGGGGATTCGCAGTTGCGAATTCGTTTCAGCCGGTTCCGACCGCCCTCAAGTATGGCTCGAACTCGTCCGTCGGGCGAAGTCCAACGTGCACTCGGGCGCGCTGCCGCGTCTTGGGATGTAGATGGGCAGCCAGACGTCCGGGACGCTGTGAAGGCGCTGATGCGTGAATTGCGATTTTCCGGTGTCCGGGACGTCGGTTCTCGCACCTCGGTCCGGGGGCGGGCTGAACGCGACACGTATTCGATGGCCCTAGGGGCGCCCGCCCATGACGCCGTTCAGGCAAGAAGCCTGGCGGAGTCCGTCAGCGAGCTTGCGACTCGAGAGCTAGTTGCCAAGTGGAATGATGGCAATGGCTCAGGCGCGATCCTCTGTGTTTTGTTGACTCGCGAGCTTGCTCACCCTGGGCACATCAAGGCCTCGGGTCATGCGCTGGCGCCAAGGGATTGCGACTTGACCTCGTTGACGACACTCATTGCAATTGTTCGTGAGGCGAACGAGGGAGCCATCGCCCTCGGCGCCCTGGGCGCCTCTGGGCTTGCGCAGTCGCGAAAGTTTCGACGTTTCGCCGTACTTGGGTTAGCAGATAGGCCCCGCGAACTTTTTGAGCAAGTCTTACCGCTCTGGAATCTGGACGCTGACAAGACTCGTGAGTCCATCATTCTAGTCTTTGACTCGTGGGCCTCATATCGCGGACTTGCTAAGGGTGAAAGGGACAGCCTTCGTGAAGTTCTCTCAGCGTCTGGTCTAAGTTCGTGGCTCCATCGATTGAGGCTTTGATTTATGACAGCGAGCCGGACACTCACTCGTTTGACAGCCACAAGGCGCCGTCGACGACCTCGGGAAGTAGCCAGGACCGGGGACTGGCGGGGATGGCGAGCGTGGTCGCGCACCGGAGGGCGGGGGTGAGGCTCCTCGTCCGAAACCGTCCATGCGGCTGGCGCAGGTCATCGTATTGACCGCTCGCCACGGGAGTGACACCGCTCCCACTATCGACGGTGTGGCGCACCACCACTGGATCGATGGTCGGCAGGCCCTGGTGCGCTTCGAGTGGCTGGCCGGATGAACCAGACGCGCCGGTGTGGCAGCAGTCGTTATCGTACGACGACGGCCGGACGTGGGCGTTGAACTGGCAGATGCTGTTCACTAGGGGCTGATCGGACTCGCGGACGGAGGCAGCATCTTCGCGGCGGATAGACGCGCTTACGGCGTACAACCATTTCCTGTTCGCCATCCGGTAATCGCGCTGCGGGCAGGTGACGCGATGACCAGGGTCCGCGAGCATGCGGTCGACACGCCTCAAGGCGTTACTGTGCCGGTCATGGCACTGCACACGGGGACTGTTCGGATCGGTCGAGTTGTAGTTTCGCTCGAGACGGCCTCGGCCTGGATCCGCGACTACACCAACGGTGCAAGAAACGTCATGAGTGAGCGCCCATACGCCTTCCCCGCTTACGACTGCTACGACGGTGCCGCTGAGCCGGACCGGCTCACGGACGGCGACTTGCTCGCACCGGGGCTCTTGAACGTACCGGTCAAGATCAGATCGTTCTACGGTCTCCAACACGTGCGAGGGCGCCTTGAAGAGGCACTGAGACACCCCCTCCTGGAGCAACCATTAGCCGATGTGGAGGATCCCGACGAGCTTCGACCGACCGTGCGTGCGCTGTACGAGGTACTGGACGACCCGACCACGCGCCCGTGGGGCGTCGGTGGGACGACCCTGTCCAAGGTGCTCCACCGCAAGCGCCCTCATTCCGTTGTGCTCCACGACCGGTGGGTGCATGCCTGCTACGTCGGTGAGGGCGCCCCAGTTCCCCGAGCACACGGCCGCACCTGGGCGGACTACATGGTCCTCATCACCAATGCCATCCGGGAAGACATCGCGAGCCAGCCGGAAGTGTTCGGCGCCCTGAGAGCAGCTGCCGGGGAACCGGGCCTCCTCAGTGACGTCCGGCTTCTAGACATTCTCGCTTGGAACTCCAAAGGCGACGACCCAGCCCAGGGACCTGACGAGTCCCTGTTCGACGGCGAAGAAGCCACCGGATGGGAACCCGACTCCGCGATCAAGTAGATGAGCCACTCGGGCCGCACCCCGGATTCGAGGGTGGCCATGGCGGCGGAATGGCGCGGGCCAGACCCGCTCGCAGTTCGAACCGGCCTAAATCTCCTCGATACGTACTGCTACGCCTCGGGCTGTGATGCGCGTGCTGGAAAACGACCAGATGCTTGCCTTCTGACCGTAGCTGAACGTGACAAGGGCGTTCCCACCCTGAGCCTTGACCTGACGCGCGAGTGCGCGCTTCAACGTGTCGAGAGGCATGTTCTGTCGGTCAGAAGTCGCCTTGACCTCGCCGAGAGTGGCTGCCCCGGGGATCTCTGATTCGGTGAAGAAGACGCCGTCCATCTCGGTTCCCAACACGCCGAAACGCTCGAAGCGCGCCACGATTCAGTTACCCCGCTCGAGGAACATGACCAGTTCCTCGCGCCCGCCCGTCATGGTCGGGAACGTGGCAGTCGCGACTCCCTTGAGCACCCACCCTTCGTCAGCGTAAGAGTTGAGGGCCTCCTGAACGCGCTCGGGATTGAACTTGCCACCGAACATCCGGTCCTTCTGCGTGATGACCTTGTACTCCATGATTTCCTTTCGTTGGTGGCTGACCCGAGTGGGAGGCCGGTGCGACCCGCAACTTACTTGGGGAGAGGGCGCGGCGCAGGACATTCGGGACAAAGGTTCAGAATCCCTCCGGCTGACCGTCGACCGGTGACAAAGAGGCTTGCCAAGGCGGTGGTGCAGCCTGACGAACCACCCGCTGGCTGCCGAATCGCGGCGGAAGGTCGCGCCGCTCGAGCGATGCCGTTCGCTGGGGGCATGCACGAAATGGATGCCGAATGCACGGCCTCCCCGGCGGTCCGTTCAGCGCATCCGTCTCCGGTGACCAACCCACCCGAGCCGCCTCGCGCATCTGACCTGACCTGACTGATACAGGCGACTTGTGCACATCCGGCGACAGCGCATGGGAGCATGTCGGCCGTGAACCCTGTCTCCTCGTCGAACCGTGGCGGTTCGTTAGGTGCCAGCGCATGACCACCGCTCCGCTCGGGACCGTGTCCGAGGTCCTTGCCCGGTTCGAGACCGACTTCGTCGACTTCGCCGACGGCTTCGCGAACGGTGAGTACGTCCTCTGGCTGGGTTCAGGCATCTCCCGAGAGAAGATGCCTCCCGTCGACGTTCTGGTCGAGCGGGTCGTGGAACTTCTGCGGTCAAACATTGACCACGATGACGCATCGTGCCGCTTCAAGTCCGCGCTCGAACAGGTGTTGGACCTCTCCACTTTGACGAACGACGCCCGCGCGGATATTGACTTCGGCTTGCCCGTGGCAGAGTGGGCCGTCCGCGAGCAACTTGTCTGGAGTCTGGTCGGTAACTATTCGAAAGTCCTCGGTGTTCCGGTCGCGCAGGAGTCACAGGACTACCTGGTGTGGACTGGGCTGAACGTGCCAGGCACGTACGGCAACAGCATCATCGAGCCCGACGTTGAGCACTTCTGCATCGGCATCCTGATGCTCGAGGGGGTGGTCGACTCCGCCGTCACTTCGAACTGGGACGGCCTCGTCGAGAAGGCTGTCGCCGAGCTGGCCACAGAGGCGTATGTGCGAGTTGTGGTTGATGCCGCCGAGGACCTAAGGAAGCCGCCGGCCCGATCAGACCTCGTGAAGTTCCATGGTTGCGCCGTGCGCGCCGTTGCGGATGAAACGAAATATCGGAAGATGCTCATCGCCCGGGCCGTCCAAATTGATGGCTGGGCGGCAGACAACCGCCACATGAAGAACAAACTTCAAGGCCTGCTCGGTGAGCGGAACACACTTGTCATCGGGCTGTCAGTCCAAGACGGGAACATGCGCACGATGTTCGCTGAGTCGGCGCGCGACTTAGCTCGCCACTGGCCCGCGAAACCGCCTGCCTTGGTGCTGAGCGAGGAGCGTCTCCACGCGAACCACCGTGAGGCATTGGAACTCGTTTACGGCGACGACTATCACCCCAATGCCTCGGACATCGCCAACGGCGCGCTGCTCGGGGCCTACGGGAAACCAACCCTGATGGCATTGGTGCTGTGGACGCTGACAGAGAAGCTGGCGGCGCTTGCAGCATCCCTTCCGGCCGCCAACCTCGGCTCGGCCGACATCGACCGGTTGAAGGCGGATCTCCGTGCGGCCCGCACGACGCTTGGCGGCCTCATCGCCGACCAGCCGCGAGGGTTCCTTGCCGCTCTAATCCAGACGGTGACCGCGACCCTGTCAATGTTCAGGAGCGGCACGCCTACCGCCGATTCCGGGCACACCTATGTTCCACTGACTGTGGCGACCATCGAGCAGGCGCTGTCGGACCCGGACTTTCCAGCTGCACAACTTGGACGGTTCGCGGTTGCCCTGTCGCTCCTCAGTCGCGGACACCACTCGTCCGATTGGGAAGCCCGACCCGATGCGGCATCGGGTTCGTTCGCCGTCGCGGCGGGATCGGAGAAGAAGCGCATGTTCGTTGTCCGCGACAGTCGCGAAGCGCTCACGTTGGAGCGGTCGGAGGAGTTCGACCCGGATGACGAGCACACGGTCCTCATCTCGGCAGATTGCGAGATGCCCTCGTACACGCGGTCCCCTGGGGGGGCCTACGGCCGCACGGGCCGCACCGGTGCCAGTCGATTCAGTATCGAAGACATCTGCCAAGACGCGACGTCTGCCGATGACCTATACGAAGCGTTCAAAATGGCGGGAGGCCTCGGTTGAGCGGCATCGATACCGTCCTCAGGGTTCTGGAAGACGGCGGCTATGTCAGGTTGTCCAAGCCACTGACGGTGGGGGGCACCCAGTTTGAGTTTGAAGCCGCCGTGTCAGGCACCGACTGGTCACAGGATCTCGTCATCGTGGCGACCGGCGAACTGCCGCCGCGCCGCCTTGTGCGCCTCGTGGCCGTGCTCGCACGGAGTCTCGACGTCGCCCGGTCGAGGCGCCCCATCACGCTTATGGTTCTCGGCGGCCTCGCTGCAGCAGACAAGTCTGAACTGGAACGGCATGCGCGCGTCCTCACGCTCGACGAAGAGGACCCAACCGCCGAGGAGGTCCGGCAGACGGCGGCAGTGTTGTTGCCGCTGGACCTACCAGGAGTCAGCGTCACTGGGCGTGACCCCATCGGAGAAGTCATCTATGCCCTAAGGCGCCAGATCACCGACGAGCACCGGCGTCTCGTCGGAGCAGCCGTCAACGGGCCCGCGGGTCGAGGCGGCGCTGCGGGACTTTGTGAACGGCGCCATCCCGGAGGACGTGCATCCTGATGAGTGAACGGCCTCTGCGGAACTTGACCCTCGGCGACTTCCGCCGCGTTGAGGGCACCCGCCGCATCTCGCTTGATGCGCCCGTCGTACTCATTCACGGACCGAACGGCACCGGCAAGACCAGCATCTTGTCCGCACTCGAAATGGCACTCACCGGCCGCGTTAGTTCGATGGCACGTCAAGACGAGCACTACACGGCACACCTGCCGTACACAGGCCAGCCGTTCGCGACCGTCCAAGTCGACGTCGCGGAGACGCTTCGGCCGACACTGATGGACCGGATGACGATCGCGGGCTCCCGAGTGACGGGGCAGCCAGCATTAAACGCTGAGCAGGCGCGCTTCTACAGCGAACGCTGCTACCTCGACCAAACTTCCTTGGGGCGCCTCCTGGAGTTGTATCAAGTCCGTGAGGGAAAGCAGGAGTCTATCCTTGCCAGGTTTGTCAACGAACTCCTCGGACTTGAAGACCTTGACGCGCTTCGAACTGGACTCCACGATGCGACCAACCTTCGAACGCTGAAGAAACTCGTTGACAGGCTTGCCGAGGCCGACGACGCGGCTAAGCGCGCCGAACGCGACGAAACCGAAGCGTCGAAGCAACGAGTAGCCGCCGCGCAGGAACTCGACCACGCGGTCACGCAAACCGTTGAACTGCTCGCCGCCGCGGGAATCAGCATTCCCGGCACACGCGACATTCCTGAGATCCTGCAACTCGCTCGGCAAACCGAGCCAAACGTGGTAGCAGCGCTGCGGCAGGCTTTGAACACGGACCGCGAACTCGCTGGACTTCGAGGACGCGTCGCAGCGGTCGCCGAACGGACGACTACCCAACGCCGCAACGAAGCACAGGCCGCGCTTCAAGCCGCCACAGCACGGAAACTCGACTGGCAGCAGCAACGCCAGCCAGTGCTCGCCTCATGGGTCGCCGATGCCGAATTCGTTGGAATCGACCTGACGCAGGGCTGGGTTCAAGGCGTCACGGCCGCCCTGTCAAACAACGCGACTGAACTCGCTGAGCAGGAGCGGTTGCGACGAGAGAGAGCCGTTGCCAACGAGCAGCACGCTCTGCATCGGGCTGCTCTAACAAAGGCGGAAAGCGAGCTGGCGGCAGCACAATTGGAGGCATCGTCGCTTGTCGAGGGCCTCGCTGCGGTCCAGGGCGTCATCACAGACGACATCTGCCCAGTCTGTGACCGCAACTATGCAGAACTCGGCGCTGGGCATCTAGGCGCCCACGTCCAGAACAAGATTGCTCGGCTCGCGGTGCAAGGAACTCAACTCGTTGAACTCCGCCGCCGTCGAGACGAACTTGCGCAACTCGTCGACCAAAGCAGGCGCGACCTCGCGGTCATCGACAATCGACTTCTTTCGCCAGAGCGTCTCGCGGACCTAGGGAACAGGCAGGTCACCCTGGAGGGTCTTAGCGCCCGCCTCAATGACCTCGACCCGGTCATCCGTGAAAGCGAAACGGTCAACGCCGACGAGCAGGCCGCTTTGCGGGCCGCGGATCAACTCGACACCGCCGACAGCGAACACGCGTTCATCGGCGACCGGTTGGCGGACTTCGCCGAGCGGCTCCACACCACCATTAGCGTTAGCGAAAGCCCGTCGGAGGCGTGCGTCCGGCTCGTCGAACTGTCCGCCAGAGCCGTCGAGCAGCTGCAGTCTGCTGACCTAGCCCGCCGAGAGATGGCCGAGGCGTCGCGCCGTCTGAAAACTGCGAGCGATGCCTACCAAGCGGCGACTACCCGCGTAGCGGAAGCGGTTGACCGTCGTACCGCATGGGAGGGATATGTCACTGAGGCGAAGCGGCGTCAACGAATCGCACGCGACGTCCACGATGCGGCATCAGCGGCCCGCACGACTATCGTTCAGCGCGTATTCACGGAGTCTCTGAACAACGTGTGGGCCGATCTGTTCACCCGACTCGCGCCCAACGAAGAGTTTATTCCCTCCTTCGGTATCCCGTCGGCGACGAGAACGGCTCTCGAAGTTACGTTGGAAACGCACCTGCGGAACGGTGACCCCGGCGGTCCGCCACAGATGATGCTGTCCGCCGGCAACCTCAACACGGCGGCGCTGTCGCTGTTTCTCGCGTTGCATCTAGCCGTCGAACCGGTGGTCCCCTGTTTGGTTTTTGACGACCCGGTGCAGGCCATGGACGAAGTGCATGTCGCTCAGTTCGCCGCCCTCATCCGCACGCTTGCAAAGCAGCACGGCCGCCAGGTTGTCATCGCTGTCCACGAGCGTGAACTGTTCGACTACCTAGCCCTCGAACTGAGCCCCGCCTACGAGGGCGACAGCCTCATCACCATTGAGCTTGGTGAGCGAAGCGACGACCCCGATGGCGGCGTGGGCCACCTGCGCTACGTGGACGACCGCGCCATCACCGGGTGACTACCAACCGCGCCAAGGCCTACCGGCCGCCGTTTGGCACGGGCCTCGGTTCACGCAACAGCTAGATGCACAGGGAGCGGTGAGGTCTCGACCCCTTCCCCGAGCCGGAAGCAGCCGCGCTGTGGCTGGCGGTGTAGAAGTCGGCGCTGGTCCGTTGGCGGCAGGCGAAATCCTGCGGTTGTCTGACCCTCCGAGGACCTCCCCGCTGCACCGCCTCCAACGTGCAGGAGTGGCGCGACTCCCGAGTCGCGTGTTTCGACCGGCTGACGGGGCGCTGAGATGCCCGTCCGTCGTGGGCCATCGCTGGGAGGGCCGTTTCAAGTTCGGTCGTCGGTAGTGCAGTCGAAGCAGTGGACACCAAGCGGGCCGCTGCGGAGGGGGAGACTCGCAGGCGACGCGTTCAAGGACGCCGGGTTCAACCCGATCGATGGCAACGTGTGGGTGAAGATCCAGAAATCGGCAGATCGCTGCGCAAGTAGACCGCTTCATTCTGGGCGGGATGGGCTACGGGCCCTACGAGAAACGAGAACGGCCGGGTGGCGACTCTTTGTCGCTTCCCGGCCGTTCTGTGATTCCGTGCCTTAGTGGCGGAGGGTGTCTTCTCCTGCCGGCAGGACCACCTGGGCGCCGTCGACGACGATCGTCGTGCCGCCGTCTTCGTCGAGGCCGGGGCGGAAATGGATCGTGCCGTCATCATCGATTCCCGCGATCTCCGCCGAGGCCCAGTCGAGGCGCCGCCCGGCCACCTCGAGCCCTAGGGGCAGGATGTGGCCCGACCGCGGCGGCACGCTCAGGGTCGCGCCGGTGGCGATCGGGGTGCCGTCCAGCGCCACCGTCACCGTTGCCGGCGCGCCCGACGTGTTGATGACGTGCAGCGCCCGCTCGCCGTCGTCGGTGTGCGTCGTTGTGGCGAAGACGCCCGGCCACTGCGTCTCGAGCCGCAGGCCCGGTGCGACGCCGAGGCTCGACAGGGCCCGGTCGAAGAGCGCCGGGTCCGAGGGCACCTGCGCGGCCAGGACGATCGCCCGGCCCTCGCCGAGCGGAACGTCGACGCCGCAGACGGCTCCGTAGAGGTCGGTCAGCACGACGTCACCGCGCTCGTGTTCGAGCTGCTGCAGCCAGCCGGCCCGCATCTCCGGCCACGGCTGCGCCCAACCCTGCGCGACGAGCGACGGGAAGTAGTGCCCGGTGTCGCGCAGGACCTCGCCGCCGCGGATCCCCAGCGCATCCGCGAGCACCGTGCACGGTGACCCGTCGAGGTCGCGCTCGGGCACCCGGCCGAGCAGCACGAGGTTGCCGCCGGTGGTGACGTGTCCGACGAGCCGCTCCTGCACGACGCGCGAGAGATGCAGCCCCGTCCCCAGGAGCACGGTCGACCCCGGCTTCGGGTCCCGACGCTCGAGGTGCGTCGCCCCGAAGCGGAAGCCGCCGAGCAGCAGCGAGCGGGCCAGCGCCTTTCGCTCGCCGGCGCCACGGTGAGACGTCAGGTCGTTCACCACCTCGGTCATCACGTCCGACCCGGGGTGGTGGTACTCCGTCATGTAGGCGTCGAGCACCAGCCCGAGCGTGACGTCGTCGTGCTCCTCGTCCATCCGCGCGAGCCACGGCTCGTTGGCCTTGACGGCACGCACGCCGCGCGCCGTCGCCTCGTAGGCGTAGCCGCGCTGTCCCTCCGGACCGACCGGCGCCGCCGTGCCGTGCCGCTCACCCGTGAAGGAAACGCGATCGTTGCCGTCGTCGACCTTCTCGTCGAGCGGCGGGTTGATGCCGCCGGCGAAGAGGTAGTAGTTGATGAGCCGGTTGCCCTGGGCGAGGCACAGGCGCGTCTTGAGGTCGGCCGTCGACGGGTCGTACTGCATCTCCGCCCCGGCGCCGTAGTCGCCCGAACCCGCCTCGAACTCCAGGGACGTCAGCGGCTGGTCCGCGTCGTGCACGGCCGCCATGAAGGCGTTCATGACGTAGAGGTCGGTCATCGTGTTGAGGGTGGCCTCGCCGAGGTAGTGGTCCGACCCCGAGACCATCCCCGGGATGCCGGCATACGTGTCGACGAGCTGGCTGATGCCGATCGGGAAGGGCGCGCCGTTGCCGCCCTCGGTGCCGTGGATGTTGATGAAGAACGGCACGCCCGCGACGCCGCGCTCCTCGCACATCCCGCGCAGTGCCGCCACGTACGAGGCGAAGCGCTGCCGCATGAACAGCCCCAGGTCGAGGCGCAGCACGCCGGCCCACTCCTCCTTCGGCGACCGCACGACCTCCGCCCAGCCGTCCTCTCCCGGCGACACGGCATACGGCCCCGCGTCACCGTGCCGTTCGCGCACGAAGTCCCCGAACGACGCGACGAGCCCGTCGTTGAGGTCGGGCGAGTTCGTCACCCAGGCGAGCATGCCGATCTCGTTGTCGAGCTGGACGCCGACGATCGGGCCGCCGGCCGTCTGCAGCCGCGGCGCCAGCACCGGCATGATCGCGTCGAACCACCGGCCGCTCTCCGAAAGGAACTCGGGCGCAAGGTAGTCCACGGTCCGCGAGGTGACCGGCACGCCGTCCCAGCCGAGCGGCACGATCTGCGGGTGGTCGCGGTAGACGCGGAACGGGATGCCCTCGTTCTTCAGCTCCGCCATGATGAACGGCCCCGGCCGGGCGAGGACGCGAAGCCCCTTCGCGGCGGCGAGGTCGAGGAACGCGCCGATGTCACGCTCGGGCCGGGTCTCGCCGGTGACGTCGATCGTGCCGTCGGGCAGCTCGTGGAAGATCCACGGGATGTAGGTCGCGACGGTGTCGCAGCCGGCCTCGAGCAGCAGGTCGAGGCGCTGCCCCCACTCGGCGCGCGCGACGCGGAAGTAGTGCACCTCCCCCGCCATGACGATGCGCGGCTCGCCGTCGATGCGGATCTGGCGCTGGCTGATCTCGATCATGAGTCCTTCTTCGTCACCGTGACGGACACGGGCTGGAGGCGGGCGGAGTCGGGGCCGGTCAGCAGGACGATCTCGCCCTCGTCGACGCGGGTGGTCAGGTCACGGCCTGCGTATGCCGTCTGCTCGGCTGCCACCTCGAAGGTGACCTCGCGCGCCTGGCCGGGTTCGAGGTCGACGAGCGCCCAGTCGGTGAGCTCGACGAGCGGTCGGGTCACCTGCGCGATGGGGTCGCGGAAGTAGAGCTGGATGACCTCACGGCAGGGCCGCGCGCCGGCGTTCGTGACGGTCACCGAGAGGGTGACCCAACCGTCCGTGGGCAGCGTCTCGGTCGACACGGCGGGCGCGGAGTACTCGACCGTCGTGTAGGACAGGCCGAACCCGAAGGGCAGGCGGGGGTAGGTGAGGGCGTCGATGTAGCGGCCCTCCTTGTGGTCGACGTCGGCGCGGATGAGCCGGCCCGTCGGCCGCTGGTGCGTGCTCGTCGGGATGTGCCCCGTCGAGAGCGGGAAGGTCATCGGCAGCCGGCCGCTCGGCTCCACCTCGCCGAGCAGCACGGAGGCGAGGGCGTTGCCGGCCTCGGTGCCGGGGTGCCACACGACGAGCACCGCGTCGGCGAGGTCGAGGACCTCGCTGAGGTCGAGCGGGCGCCCCGTGTAGACGACGGCCACGAGCGGCTTGCCCAGGGCGGCGACCGCACGGAGGACCTCGAGCTGGCCCGGCGGCAGGCCGATGTCGACCACCGACTGCGCCTCGCCGGAACGGGAGCGGTGCTCGCCGAGGAGCAGGACGGTCGTCTCGGCGGCGCGCGCCTGCATGAGCGTCACGTCGGAGAAACGGCCGTCGGCGACGGTGACCCGCTCACCGAGGCGCTCGCGCAGGGCCGGACCGGGCGTCACGACCTCCTCGCCCCGGCCGTCGAGCACCCACGTGCCGAGCAGCGCGTCGCCGTCGTCGACGAACGCGCCGCTCAGCAGGACCGAGCCGGTCGCCCCGGCCGACGCGTCGAGCGGCAGGACACCGTCGTTCTTGACGAGCACGTGCGCGGCCTGGCCGGCCCGGAGGGCGACCTCGCGGGTCTCGGGGGTCGGCGCGTTCGACGCACCGGGGCGGGCGGCATACGGACGCTCGAAGAGGCCGAGGCGGAACTTCAGCCGCAGCACGCGGCGCACCGCGTCGTCGACGAGCGCGAGGTCGACGTCGCCGGACTCGACGAGCTCCCCCAGGTGGGCGAGGTAGGCGCCGGAGCACATGTCGAGGTCGACGCCGGCCCGGATGGCCTGCGCCGCTGCCTCGCGCAGGTCGGCCGCGACGCCGGCGTTGACGAGCTGGCCGACGCCGTTCCAGTCGGCGACGACCATGCCGTCAAAGCCCCACTCGCCCTTGAGGACTCCCCGGATGAGGTGCTCGTGGGCGTGCATCGGGATGCCGTCGACGTCGTTGAAGGCGGCCATGACGGTCGTGACCCCGGCGTCGACGGCGGCCTTGAAGGGCCGCAGGTGCAGGTTGCGCAGGGTGTTCTCCCCGACGCTCACCGTGTCGTAGTCGCGGCCGCCGGCGGCGAGGCCGTAGCCAGCGAAGTGCTTGGCGCACGCGGCGAGACGGTCGGGGTCGCTGACGTCGTCGCCCTGGAAGCCGCGGACGAGACCGGCGGCGAGGCGGCCCGACAGCACCGGGGTCTCGCCGAGCGACTCGGCCACGCGGCCCCAGCGGGGCTCCTCGGAGAGGTCGACCATCGGGGCGAACGTCCAGGCGACACCGTCGACGACGGCCTCGCGGGCCGCGATGGTGCCGATCTCCTCGGCAAGGCCCTCGTCGAAGGAGGCGGCGATGCCGAGCGGGATCGGGGCCACGGTGCGGTGGCCGTGGATGACGTCGCGGCCGAAGAGGAGCGGGATGCCGAGGCGGCTGCCCTCGACGGCGTGGCGCTGGGCGGCGTCGATGTTGCCGACGAGGACGCCCTCGTCGCGCTCGTTGCCTGCGGTGGCACCGGAGGCGTAGAGGCTCGACCCGATCCGGCCGGCCGCGATCTCGTCGGCGTCGGCCTCGGGGTCGATGTTGGCGACCTGGTGGGTCTGGCCGACCTTCTCGGCCAGGGTCATCTCGGTCAGGAGGAGGTCGATGCGCTCCTCGACGGGCAGCGCGGCATCGAGCCACGGCCGCTCGGGGGTGGGCGGCGTGGTGGTGACGTCAGTCATGTCAGTGGGTCTCCACGATGATCTCGGTGGCGGTCTCGGGGGTATCGGGGGTGGCGGCCAGCAGGTCGGCGCCCCGGACGGCCACGCCCGGCCGGCGGTAGGGGTTGGTGAGGGGTCGCAGCTCGAGCTCGCGCCCGCCCACGGTGACCCGGCGCACGCCGTGGCCCTCGGGTCCGACGACGTAGCGGATCGTCAGGTCGCGGCCCGTGAGCGGGAGACGCGCGGTGAGCTCGCTGGCGCCGTCCTCCGCGGGAGGCAGCACCGGGTCGACCTCGACCTCGTCGCCGCGCTGACGGATGCCGAGGAGCACCTCCGTGACGAGCCGCAGCACGAGACCGGGTCCGGAGGAGTAGATGCGCCAGCCACCCTCGAGGGGCACCTCGCCCGCGAGCAGTGCGGCATACCGTTCCGAGGCGTCGTAGCGGTCCGTGAAGGCGCCGTCGGACGACGAGTAGTAGCAGGTCGTCTGACGCGGGCGTGCCTGCGGCACCAGCGAGTCCAGCCCGACGGGGCTCGCCTTGGCGAGGGCGGTGAGCAGGGCCGCGCCCTTGCCGACGCGGGCCAGCGCCTCGGCGTAGCGCAGGTGCGCGTGCATGTACATCAATCCGATCTCGCGCCCCCAGAAGGTGCTCGCCTCGGCGCGCTGGAAGACCGTCATGGGGCCGCCGACGTAGCTGACCGGGCGGTCGAAGAGGCGCGCCCCGTCCGGGCCGAGCAGGTGCTCCTCGATGAGGTCGAGGTGGTGCCGCGCCTGCTCGGGCGTCATGAGGTCGGCGCCGATCGCGTGGATCCACGGCAGCACGCCGTAGTGCAGCCCGGTGCGCTCGTCGCTCGGGTGCACGAGCGGCTCGAAGCGCCCGTCGTCGTGGTGCAGCAGGTAGCCCGGCAGCACCGGGTCGGCAGCGAGCTGGTCGAGCAGCGCGTCGTGGGTGCGCTCGGCGAGCTCGTCGGCGTCGGCGCTGAGGGTGGCGGTGTCACCGGGCGTGCCGACCGCGTGGAGACCCTCGGCGAGGGTGCGCAGCGACTGCGTCTGGAGCACCGCCGTCCACGTCGAGACGAGGTGGGCGGCGAGGTGCGGGTCGGCCGGCTGGAGCGAGTCGTTCCAGTCGCCGTGGCCGTATGCGGGCAGCGGGCTGCCGGGGACCGTGCTCTCCGTGATGCGGTCGACTGCACGCTGGAGGTGCTCGGCCACCGTCGCCGGCTCGCCGAGGGCGTCGTCGCCGACGAAGGCCACCACCTCGTCGAGCAGGCTCGCGTCCCCGGTCGTGCGCAGGTAGTCGCCGGCGGCGAGGACGGGCCAGAAGACGACGTCGCCGTGCGAGTCCTGCTGCCCCGTCTCGGGCAGGGGCGGGAGGAACTCGAATGCCTGCGGCCAGTCACCGCGGGCGTTCTGGGCCCGGAAGACGCGGAGGAGCACGTCGCGCACGGCTTCCTGTCGGCCGAGCGCCGTGAGCAGGCCGACCGGCCCCTGGCACACGTCGCGCGTTCCCCAGGCGCCACCGGAGAACTGCTCGAGCCCCCGCGGTGAGAGGTAGTGCACGAATGCGTTGTGGGTGAACCACGGCAGGGCAGCAGAGAGGTTCGCGGCCTGGGACCCGGCGACGCCGAGCGAGGAACCGTCGAGGCTGACGGCGTGACCAGCCTTGTCCCAGAACGACTTCCCGAGGTGCTCGCCGGCGGGGACCACCTCTCCGTCGGGCGCGTCACCGGCGTCGGGAGCGGAGGCGACGACGACCTCGACACGGTCGCTCGGGTCGAACAGGACGGTGACCCACCCCGGGCCACGGCTGACGCCGTCGGCCTGGAGGCGGGCGTCGCCGACCTCGGCGCTGCCGAGGCCGGTCCATGAGACGCGCCACGGGCGGGGGTCGTGCGCCGTCGTGACGTCGAGGTGGTCGCCCGCGGTGGACACGGTCGGCGCATCGGTGAGGTCGTCGGCGACCTGCAGCGCGAGGAGCACCCGACGAGGCGCCGCGCCGTGCTGGGCGACCGACAGGCCCAGGGAGTGCTCGTCGGCCGGGGCGCCCGAGGTCACGGTGAGCACGGGACCCGAGGTGCCGGCATACCACCACGTGCAGTGGTCGAGCGCCGTGAACCACGCGCTCGGGGTCTCGAGAAGCGACCACGAACCGTCGGCGTCCTCGACGAAAAGCCTGACGCCGTGGGCGCGCTGGAGGCCGAGGTAGGTGCGGCGGCCCGTGACCACGGGGTTGCGACCGACGTGGCCGCGGGTGATCTGCGAGTGGAAGGTGCCCGCCATCCACACCGTCGAGGCGAGCGAGCGGGAGTCGGGGGTGAAGGCGTCGCCGGTGCGGAGCAGGTGACCGTGCGGGCGCAGGACGCTCAGCTCCTTGGCGGGCGTCACGAGCTGGCCGCCGCGGACGGTCCAGGCGAGCTCGGTGCCGTCGGCGGCCGTCTCGATGTCGGTGCGGCCGTCGAGCAGGCCCGCGTCGTCGAGCTCGGCGCGGTCGAGCGCCCGCGAGGGGAAGGCGGGGCTGGACGACCACAGCGTGGCCGCGGTGGGGTCGGCTGCGCTGGGGTCGGTTCGGGGGGTCTCGACGGCGCTGCTCGCCACCGCGACATCGGCCCAGCGTGCGTCGGCGTCGGACGTCGCCTCGGGATGGTCCTCGAGGGCGATGCCCCAGAAGCCGGTGCGGCGGGTGTCGGCCGGCGCGATCTCGGCCGGGGCGTCCTGCAGCGCGATGAGCGAGTGCTCGTGCTGGAGGCGCGCGCTCGGCAGGTCGGCCGCGTCGAGACCGGGCCAGCGCACGCCGTGGGCGGTGCGCTCGACGAGCTGGAGCGCGTCGGTCGCCCAGCCGGTGCCGGTGCCGGTGGTGCCGACCATGAGCCAGGGCACGCGCTGGCCGGGCATGTTCTGTCGCACAGCGACCGCGGTGCCGTGGCTGGTCGTCGTGACCGGCGAGATGTCGAGGTACTGGCTCACGTAGTACTCGTTGGTGCGCACGGCGCCCAGCGGCGCGAGGGCGGGGTCGTGGGTGAGCACGACGTCCGCAGTGACCGGCTCGTCCGACGTGTTCGTCAGCTCGAGGTCCCAGTGCCAGCTCGCGTGCTCGTCGCCGAGGCGCAGGACGAGGCGGTAGTCGATGCCGTCGTGGTGCCCGGTGACAGTGACCGCGGCCTCGCCGGGCGTGACGACGGAGCCGCTGCCCGGCCCGAGCAGGGCCCGACGACGTATGCCGTCCGGCCGGTGCACGCGCAGGTGCACGTTCGTCAGACCCGCCTCTGCAACGGTCGCGGGGTGGAGCAGCAGGCTCGTGCCGAAGGCCTCGAGTCGGCGCAGCGCACCGTTGTCGAGGACCTCGGCGAAGAGCGTGGAGCAGCCCTCGAGGGAGTGGACCGTCGGAGCGGTCAGGACAGCGTTGTCGTCGAGCACTGTTCTTTCCTATCAGCGGGCCTGTTTTCACTCCAGAGTGAATCCCCTTGAAAACAAATGAAAGTCACGCTGCGCACGAGTGAAGCCATGAAAGTAGTTACATGCCTCCAGAGCGTTGACAGTCGTCGTCGGAGTGCACCTAATCTGACGGCAATCCCGCCCCACACGGAGGTCTGCAATGACGCTGGCTCGTACCAAACCCCTGTTGATCGTGACCGGCCTGACCGCCGCCCTCGCCCTGACGGGCTGCGCCGGCGGCGCGGCCCAGAAGCAGGGCCAGGGCAGCAGCGGCGGCATGATCGACCAGTTGACGTTCCCCTCCGAGGCCGACGCGGCCGTCGGCGGACTCGTCAACTACAACCCCAACTCGCCCAAGCCGCTCACGGGAACCTGGCTCTACGAGCCGCTCATCGTGCGCAACAACCTCACCTGCGAGGAGACGCCGTGGCTCGCCACGAAGTCGACGTGGGAGGGCGGCACCAAGCTCACGCTCGACATCCGCCAGGGCGTCAAGTGGAGCGACGGACAGGCCTTCACGGCCAAGGACGTCGCCTTCACCTTCAACCTGATGAAGCAGTACCCCGCCTTCGACAAGGCCGGCGTCTGGACCGACAGCTTCGGTGCACCGGCCAAGTCCGTGACGGCCGTCGGCGACCAGGTCGTCTTCGAGTTCACCGGCAACGCGGCCGCGAAGTACGACGGCATCATCGGTACGAAGATGCTGCCCGAGCACGTCTACTCCAAGGTCGGGGACCCGACGAAGTTCGTCGACAAGACGCCCGTCTCGACCGGGCCCTTCAAGGTCGCCAGCTACAACGGACGCCAGCTCGTGCTCGAGCGTCGTCCCGACTACTGGCAGGCCGACAAGGTCAAGGTCAAGAAGATCGTCCTCGAGGGGCAGTACGACGCGGCCCAGGCCGCGCTCAAGCTGCGCTCCGGGCAGCTCGACGCCTACTGGGGCGAGATCCCCAACCCGAAGAAGACCTTCGTCGACGCCGACCCGAAGAACAACCACTTCTACTACGCGCCCAACGGCATGACGGTCCTCACCGGCAACGACGAGAAGCCGCCGTTCAACGACGTGAAGTTCCGCGAGGCGATCTCCTACGCGATGAACAAGCAGGACATGTCGGTCAAGGCGACCTACGGCGTCATGAAGCCGGCGAGCCAGACGGGGCTCAAGCTGCCGTCGATGGCGTCGCTCCTCCCGGCCAACTACGGGGGCGAGGACACGGTCATGCCGTTCGACCTCGGCAAGGCCAACTCGCTGCTCGACGCGGCCGGCTACAAGAAGGGCGCCGACGGCAAGCGGACCATGCCCGACGGCTCCCCGCTCGCCGTGAACTTCTCGGTGCAGGCCGGCTTCATCGACTACCAGGCCATCGCCGACGTGGTCGTCAAGGGCCTCAACGACGCCGGGGTCACCGCCAAGGTCACCGCCTCCGCGCCCGACTCGGTCGACGGCCAGAAGAAGTCCGGCGACTTCCAGCTGATGCTCGAGTACCTGCACGGCGGCTGCGAGCTCTCCAAGAACATCGGCGCCAAGCTCTCGAGCACGCAGATCCCGACGAAGACCGACATCTTCCCGAACGTCGAGCGCTTCAAGGACCCCGCCGTCGATGCGGCCGTCGCCAAGCTGGCGTCCGACACCGACAAGGAGAGCCAGAAGGCCGACCTCGCGCCCCTCGTCGAGACGATGATGACGAAGTACCCGGTCACCGCACTCCTCTACGCTCCGGCCCGCATCATCTACCGCTCCGACAAGGCGGTCGGCTGGCCGAGTGAGCAGGACCCGTACGCCAACCCGCAGGACGACAAGCTCCTCGTGCTGACGCACCTCACTGCGCCGAAGTGACCCCCTGCTCGCGTGCCGGGGTGGCTGCACCAGCAGCCGCCCCGGCCCCGGCGGGGAGGAGACCCGCATGAAGTACTTCGCGCGCAAGTTCGGCTTCTTCCTCGCCACGCTGTGGGCGGTCGTCACGCTGAACTTCCTCATCCCACGCCTGCAGCCGGGCGACCCCGCCGAGATCATGGTCAAGCGCCTCGCCGGCAAGGACGCGGCGCTCGACCCGGCGCAGGTCAAGGCGATGCGGGCCATGCTGGGCACGCCCGACGGCTCGCTGCTGAGCCAGTACGTGAACTACCTCGGTGACCTGGCCCACGGCAACTTCGGGCTGTCCTACACGTACTACCCCTACAAGGTCACCGACGTGATCGGCCAGGCGTTCTGGTGGACGATCATCCTCGTCACCATCACCCAGGTGCTCTCCTTCGCCGGTGGCGTGGTGCTCGGTGCGTATGCCGCGTGGCGACGCAACACGCGCTTCGACTCCGTCACGACGCTCGGGTCGACGTTCCTCGGCACGCTCCAGCCGTTCTGGATCGGTCTGCTCCTGCTCTACGTCTTCGGCTACAGCCTCGGCTGGTTCCCGACGTCGGGCGGCTACGAGGAGTCCACCCCGGGGTTCAACTTCCCCTTCATCCAGGAGGCGGTCTCCCACTCGTTCCTGCCGGCAGTGGCGCTGCTCATCGTCACCCCGATCGGCTGGATCCTCGGCATGCGCAACACGATGATCATGAACCTCGGCGAGGACTACATCCGGCTGGCCAAGGCCAAGGGCCTGCCCGACCGCCACGTCGCGCTCAAGTACGCAGCGCGGAACGCCATGCTGCCCAGCGTGACGGGCTTCGCCCTGGCGCTCGGTGGGGTGCTCGGCGGGGCGATCCTCGTCGAGACCGTCTTCGACTACCCCGGCCTCGGCCGGCTCATGGGCGAGGCCGTCGCCAACAAGGACTACCCGCTGCTGCAGACGCTCATGCTGCTGACGACCACGGGCGTGCTCGTGGCCAACCTGGCCGCAGACCTGCTGTACGGCGTGCTCGACCCACGAGCGAGGAGGGCCGAAGGATGAGCACCACCCCCATCCCCACACCGACCGGGGACTTCGTGGCCGAGGGCCAGCGGGACCAGGCCCTCGCCACCCTCGCGGTCGAGCAGGTCAGCGACGCCGGGCGACCCGAGCAGTGGTGGCAGGTGATCTGGAGCAGCAAGAAGGCCCGGGTCGGCGTCGTCATCCTCGCGGTCTACGTGCTCGTCGGGATCTTCGCGCCGCTCATCGCGCCCCACGACCCGCTCGACAGCTCGTTCACCCCGCTGGCCGGCCCGAGCGCGACCAACTGGCTCGGCACGACGACGAGCGGTCAGGACATCGCCTCCCAGCTCATCTACGGCACCCGGATCTCTTTGCTGGTGGGCCTGTTCGCGGGTTTCATCGCGACGGCGATCGCCCTCGTCATCGGCATGATCTCCGGCTACGCCGAGGGCACCCTGCTCGACGACGTGCTGTCGTTCATCACGAACGTCGCCCTCGTCATCCCGGCGCTCCCACTCATCATCACGCTCGTCGCCTACTCCGAGGTGCGCGGCATCTGGCTCATCGTCGGCATCATCTCGATCACGTCGTGGGCCGGCGCCGCCCGGGCCAAGCGGGCGCAGATCATCACGCTGCGCAACCGCGACTTCGTCACCGCGGCGAAGTTCTCCGGTGAGGGGACGTGGCGCATCGTCTTCCGCGAGATCATGCCCAACATGACCTCGCTCGTCGCCGCGAGCTTCGTCGGCGCGGCCACCGGCGCGATCGGCGCCGAGGCCGGTCTCGCGGCGCTCGGTCTCGGCGACAGCCAGAGCGTGTCGTGGGGCACGATGCTCTACCAGTCCAACGCGCAGGGGGCGATCGCCCAGGGCCTGTGGCTGTGGGTCTTCGTGCCGGGACTCGTGCTCGCGATCCTCATGACCGCGATGACGTTCATCAACTTCGGCGTCGACCTGCTCAGCAACCCCCACCTCAGGGAGGACGCATGACACTCCTCGACGTCCGCGACCTCAGCGTCCGGTACGAACCCAAGGCGAGCCGCCCTCTCGACGCCGTGCAGGAGGTCAGCTTCGGCATCGAGCCCGGCGAGTTCGTCGGCCTCATCGGCGAGTCCGGCTCGGGCAAGACGACGCTCGGCGTCGCGCTGCTGCGGCTGCTGCAGCGGCCGGGCCGCATCAGCGGCGGCTCGATCACGTTCGACGGCACCGACATCACGCACCTGGCGGAGGACGACCTGCGCGCCCTGCGGTGGCGCGACATCTCGACGGTGTTCCAGAGCAGCATGAACTCGCTCAACCCGGTCGTCCGGGTCGAGGGGCAGTTCCGGGACGCCATCGAGCAGCACTCGAAGCTGCGGGGCGAGGCGGTCACGCGGCGCATCCGCGAGCTCTTCGACATGGTCATCATCGACCCGAAGTTCATGACCGCCTTCCCGCACGAGCTCTCCGGTGGCATGCGCCAGCGCGTCAACCTCGCCCTAGCCCTCGCCCTCGAGCCGAAGTTCATCCTGCTCGACGAGCCCACGACGGGGCTGGACGTCGTCGTCCAGCACTCGATCCTCGAGAACGTGCGGCGGCTCCAGGCCGAGCAGGGCTTCGCCGTGCTCTTCATCAGTCACGACATCGGCACCGTCCTCGACCTCTCCGACCGCATCCTCGTGATGTATGCCGGCCGCATCGTCGAGGACCAGAGCGCGGGGGCGCTCGTGCGCGAGCCGCTGCACCCCTACACGAAGGGGCTGCTCGGCTCGTACGGCGATCCGCGGCAGGAGACCGTGAAGATCACCTACGTGCCGGGACGGCCGCCGGACCTCAGCCGCGACATCGTCGGCTGCAGCTTCGCGCCGCGCTGCCCCGAGCGCATCGAGCTCTGTGTCGAGAAGGAGCCGGCTCTCGTGCCGCTCCAGGGCGGGCGTGCGGCCTGCCACGTCGCCGTCCTCCAGCGCGAGGACGGGGGCGCCGCCAGGTTCGGCGAGGCCAAGCGCGGCTTCGAGGGGCCGCAGTTCGTCAAGACGGCCGACGAGTCCCGCAGCGCGCTGACCAACGAGGTCGTGCTGTCGGTGCAGGGCGTCACGAAGGTCTTCGAGCGCCGTCGCGGACTCACCGTCACGCGGACCGAGGCCGTCAGCGACGTCAGCTTCGAGCTGCGCCGCGGCGAGGTGACCGCGCTCGTCGGCCAGAGCGGCAGCGGCAAGTCGACGATCGCGCGGATGATCACGGGTGTCGAGAAGCCCACGGAAGGCCGGATCGTCTTCCACGGGCCGGACGGTGACCGGCAGGTCTCGGGCTTCCGGGGTCGCGCCCTGCGGCAGTACCGCAGCGACGTCCAGATGGTGTTCCAGGACCCCTACAGCTCGATCAACCCGGCCAAGCGACTCGGCTACGTGCTGTCGCGCCCGCTCGTGAACTACCAGGGGCTCAAGGGCGAGGAGCTGCGTGAGCGGGTCAAGGAGCTGCTCGAGCGGGTGGCGCTGACGCCGGCCGACCGGTTCATCAATCGCTACGGCTACGAGCTGTCCGGGGGCCAGCGCCAGCGCGTCATCATCGCCAAGGCGCTCGCCGTGGAGCCCGACATCATCGTCGCCGACGAGCCCATCTCGAGCCTGGACGTGTCGATCCGGGCCGAGGTGCTCGAGCTGCTCAACGACCTCGTCAAGCACAACGACGTCGGCATCCTCTACATCACCCACGACCTGCTCAGCGCCCGCATGCTCTCCGACGAGGTCATCGTGCTCAACGGCGGCAAGGTCGTCGAGAAGGGCCCGACGCTGGAGGTCATCCGTGACCCGAAGGACGACTACACCCGGACGCTCCTCGACGCGATCCCCAATCCGTTCTGAGGCGCGTGGCTGGACTCGTGGCTGGACTCGTGGCTGGAGTTGTGAAGGACGGCGCGCCCGTGCACAGTGGACCCGGAAGAGGGAGCCTGGGTGTCCACGGAGTACGACGACGCGCGACCGGTCACGATCTACACCGTGGCCGAGCGCGCCGGCGTGTCCATCGCCACGGTCTCGCGCGTGCTCAGCGGCTCGACCCCGGCCTCGGCGATGACCCGGCAGCGGGTGCTGCGGGCGGTGGAGGACCTCGAGTACGTCCCGCTGCGGGCGGGCCGATCCGTCGACGTGCCGTCGCACCAGACACACGGGCTCGTGCTGCCGGGCCTGCGGGGGCCCTACTACTCCGAGCTGCTCTCGGGCTTCGAGTCCACGGCGGCCCGGGGCGGCCAGTCCGTGGTGGTGGTGGTGTGCGATGCGTCCAAGGACGCCGAGGCCTCGGTGCGCAAGATGCTGGGGCGCATCGACGGCATCGTCATCGCCAACGACACGATCAGCGACACGATGGTGCGCCAGATCGTCAAGACCACCCCGACGGTGCTTGTCGCGCGCGACGCGATCGAGGGCTGCGACGCGGTGCAGGTCGAGAACTTCATCAGCTCGGCCGAGCTGACCCGGCACCTGCTCGAGCACGGCCGCACCGGGCTCGTCTTCGTCGGCGACCCGGAGACCTCGCACGACGTCTCGGAGCGTTACCGCGGCTTCCAGCACGCGCTGACGAGGAGTCGTGGCGCGGAGGTGGCCGGCCCGATCCCGGTCCAGTACGAGGAGACCTCGGCACGACGCGTCATGGAGGGGCTGCGCGAGGCCGAAGCCGCCGGCGCGGTCGTCGACGGGCTCGTCTGCGCCAACGACGAGCTCGCCCTCGCCACCATGGTCCTCCTCGCCCGCGAGGGTCGTCGGGTGCCGGACGACGTCGCCGTCGTCGGCTTCGACGACATCATGACCTCGCGCTACCTCGCACCCGGCCTGACCACGGTGCAGCAGCCGATGCGCGAGCTCGGCCGGTGGGCGGCGATCCGCCTCCACGAGCGGATCGGCGGGCGGAAGTTCGACGTCCACCCGCAGGTCCTCCCGACGCGCATGGTGGTGCGCGGCTCGTGCGGCTGCGACTGGGACCAGACGTCCATCGCCGGCGCCTGACGCTCCCCGCACCGACCGACCGCCACGCGCTCGCCTCGCCACGCTCGACCCGCTGGCGTATGCCGTGTCGTGGCGGTCCGTCGGGCCGCGCTCCTTGTCGAGTGCGCAGTTCCCGACACCTCCCAAACCGAAGGACTTCGCATGCCTGACCGCACCCTCTTGACCCGCTGGGCCGCCGACACCTGGCGCTCCTTCGAGGCCATGACCGACCCGGACACGGGTTTGCCGACCGACAGCATCGCCGCCTCGCTCGACCCCGCGACCCGGAGCGGCTACACCTCGCCGACCAACATCGGCGGGCTGCTCTGGTGCACCGTCGCGGCCCGCGACCTCGGGCTCGTCGACGCCGATGAGGCCCGTGACTTGCTCGCCCGGCTGCTCACGACGCTCGCCGGGATGGAGGTACACGACGAGTCGGGGATGTTCTTCAACTGGTACGACGACCGTTCGGGTGCCCTGCTGCGGCAGATGCCCGACAGCGGGCACGAGATCCAGCAGTTCCTCTCGAGCGTCGACAACGGATGGCTCGCGGCCGGGCTCATGGTGGCCGCGGCTGCCGAGCCTCGGGTCGCGGCGCAGGCCCACGTCGTGCTCGACCGGATGAACTTCGGGGTCTTCCACGACGCGGCCGCTGGACCGGACGGGCCGGGCGGGCGCCTCACGGGCGGCTTCTGGGTCGAGGACCCCGGCGTGGATACGCGACGCGCGTCCTTCGTCCCCGGTCACGCGGACGTCTTCCACACGAAGCACCACTACGACCTGCTCGACTCCGAGCCGCGCATCGCGAGCTACGTCGGGATCGCCCGCGGCCAGATCCCGCCCGAGCACTATGCCGCGCTCGACGCGCCGCTGCGGCACTACCGCGGCCGCGACGTCGTGCCGACCTTCGGCGGTTCGATGTTCGAGGCCCTGATGCCGACGATCTTCGTGCCCGAGGCGTGGTGGGCGCCGGACACCTGGGGCGTCAACGAGGCGCGCACCGTGGCGCTCCAGCGTGAGTACGCCCTCGACGAGCAGGGTTACGGCTACTGGGGGTTCAGCCCGTCGGCCTGTCCCGGTGAGGGCTACTCGGTGTTCGGCGTGCCACCCATCGCGTGGGAGGCCGACGGCTACCCGAGCGAACGCGACGGTGAGGTCGTCGTCACCCCGCACGCATCGGCGATGGCCCTCATGGTCGAGCTCGACGCCGCCACCGACAACCTCGTCCGCATCGAGCGCGACCTCGGCGCCTACGGTCCCGGCGGCTTCATCGACGCCGTCGACACCCGGACGGGTCGGCATGCGGGTCGCCACCTGTCCCTCGACCAGTCGATGGTGCTCGGTTCCCTGGCCAACGTCCTCGCCGACGACTGCCTGCGCCGCTGGTTCGCCACGCCCGAGGTCGAGGCCGTGCTCCGCCCGGTCGTCGCGGCCCGCGAGATGCCACTGTCGTGACATGTCGTGGAGCTCCTCCGGCACCCGGTGCCGGAGAAGCTCCACCACCCCAGCCGCTCGAGCCGGTCGTACGCTGGTGGGGTCCGGAACGGGCGAGAGGCGGTGTGGCGGGCGTGTCTCAGTGGCGTGAGCAGTGGTCGGAGCAGGAGTGGTTCACGCTGCGGCTCGGCCCCGTCTGGGTGCTGAGCGCCCTGGTCGGTCGGGTCCGCTTCGACGACGACGAGCGCGGCGCCTTCTGGGACGCGGTCACCGACGCGGCGCTGCGCAGCACCGGTCCCGGCCGGGACCTGCTCGGCACCGCGGCAGCCGAGAGACGTTGGCTCTTCGACGAGTTCGAGCTCGACGGTCGTCCCGTGGTGTCGGGACTGCTCTCTGTGACTCGGCTGCTCGAACGCATGGATCCCGACACCCTGACCGACGTCCGCTCGAGCTTCCTGCGTGTCGGTGTCGGCGTCGCCCTGGCGCGCGGCCACTTCGGGCGGCGCATGACGCTGGAGGACGAGCAGACGCTCGTACTCGTCGAGCAGCTGCTCCAGACCGCGCGCGAGACGCTGGACGACAACCCCCTCAACTCCGCCGCCACCATCTGAGCCCCGCCGACACCCCTCCCTCGATCGAAAGAGCGATCCGTCCGCCCGCGGGCCGGACGGATCGCTCTTTCGATCGGGGTGGGCCGCGCTGACGTCACGGGGTGGCCCATCCGGCATACGCGGAGGTCTCGGGCATACGATCGCACGGTGGGCGAGGTCGAGCAGACTGGCCGAGCGCCCACCGTCGTCAACGGTGCCCGCACACCCGGGCAGGAAGGACGCAGGGGAACCTATGTCTGACAAGCAGATCGGCCGCGAGATCGGCCAGGCCCTCGGGGCCAACCTCACGCGGCGCTCGCTCTTCGCGCTCGGCGGTGCCGCTGCGGTCACGGGTGCGCTCGCCGCGTGCGGCAGCAACACCGGACGCCAGCCGGCGGCCACGGGCGGCGCGAGCGGCGGCGGCAGCGGGGCCACCATCAACCAGTGGTACCACCAGTACGGCGAGGCCGGCACGCAGCAGGCCGTCGAGAAGTACGCCGCGGGCTACAAGGACGCCACCGTCAAGGTCAGCTGGAAGCCCGGCGACTACGACCAGTCCACGGCCGCCTCGCTCCTCACGGACGCCGGCCCCGACGTCTTCGAGTACGGCAACGGCCCGACGATCGACATGATCAAGGGCAACCAGGTCGTCGACCTCACCGACCTCCTCGCCGACACGAAGTCCGACTTCAACCCGAGCATCCTCGAGCGGATGACCTATCAGGGCAAGACGTATGCCATCCCGCAGGTCGTCGACATGCAGCTGCTCGTCTACCGCAAGTCGATGCTCGACAAGGCCGGCGTCACGCCGCCCCAGACCATCGACGAGCTCATCGCCGCGGCGAAGAAGCTGACGCAGGGCAACGTCAAGGGCCTCTTCCTCGGCAACGACGGCGGCGCCGGCCTCATGGGCGGCCCGATGCTCTGGTCGGCCGGTCTCGACTACCTCACCAAGGACAACCAGTTCGGGTTCGACGACCCGCGCGCCGCGACCGCCCTCGGCAAGCTCCGCGAGATGTGGGACGCCAAGGTGCTGCTCCTCGGCACGCCCAAGGACTGGTTCGACGCCTCAGCCCTGACCTCCGGCCTGACGGCCATGCAGTTCACCGGCCTGTGGACCTTCCCCGACATCAAGAAGGGCCTCGGCGACGACTTCGGGGTCATGGCGTGGCCCGCACTCGACGGCAGCGGCAAGGCGTCCGTGCCGGTGGGTGCCTACGGCTCGTGCGTCAGCGCCAAGAGCAAGGACGTCGAGGCGGCCAAGAAGTTCGCCAAGTGGCTGTGGGTCGACCAGACCCAGGACCAGCTCGACTTCGCGACGAGCTACGGCTTCCACATCCCGTCCCGGACGAGCCTCATCAGCCAGGCGTCGACCCTCAAGAGCGGGCAGGCCGCCGAGGCCGCCAAGCTCGCGACCGACGTCGGCCACGCGCAGAGCCCGATCCTCTGGACGCCCAAGTGCGCCACGGCTTTCGGCGACGCGATGAACCGCATCGTCAAGGAGGGCGCCGACCCGGCCGGCGAGATCGCCAAGGTCAAGGCCGTGGCCGAGCCCGAGCTGAAGCGGGTCCTCGCCTGACAGCGCAGGCCGACCCGACGGCATACGACAACACGGCCGTGCAGCGGAAGGCGACCGACCGGGCGACACCACCCCCCACCGCGGGGAGGCCGTCGCTCGGTCGGCGCCTGCGCGGGCGCCAGGACCGCAACCTGTGGTTCTGGGTCTTCGTCGGGCCGTTCGTCATCGGGCTGATCGTCTTCGTCTACGTGCCGATCGCGTGGTCGATCTACCTGTCGTTCTTCGAGTCCTACAACACGGTCACCCCGACGAAGTTCGTCGGCGCCGGCAACTACCTCGACATGCTGGCCGACCCGGCGTTCCGCAGCAGCCTCGTCACGTTCCTCGCGTTCGCCGTCTTCATCGTGCCGACGACGTTCGTCATCTCCCTCGGCGCGGCGCTGCTCGTCGCCCGCACCCGGCTCATGCAGTCGTTCTTCCGGTCGGTCTTCTTCCTGCCGACGGCGTGCTCCTACGTCGTGGCCGCGCTGATCTGGAAGATGTCGATCTTCAGCGGCATCCGCTCCGGCCTGGCCAACGGGGTGCTCGGCTGGTTCGGCATCGACTCGATCCCGTGGCTGAGCCTGGCCAACCCCCCGTGGTACTGGCTCGTCATCGTCACGGCGCGGCTGTGGCTGCAGGTCGGCTTCTACATGATCCTCTTCCTCGCCGGCATCCAGCGGATCAGCCCGACGCTCTACGAGGCGGCCGCCATCGACGGCGCGGAGGGGTGGAAGGTCTTCCGCCACATCACCCTGCCGCAGCTGCGCGCGACGTCGACCGCGGTGCTGCTGCTCCTGCTCATCAACGCCTTCCAGGCGTTCGACGAGTTCTACAACATCCTCTCGACGTTCGGCACCTACCCGCCCTACGCGCGGCCGCCGCTCGTCTACCTCTACTACACGGCGCTCGGCTCGGGCCAGGACTTCGGGCACGGCTCGGCGGGTGCGGTCATCCTGACCCTCATCATCGCGATCATCGCGGTGGTGCAGGGCCGCATCCTCCGACTCGGCGACAGGGGCGACTGATGGCTATCGTGCGCAGCAAGCGCCAGTCGCGGGTCACGGGATGGGCCCGCTACAGCGCCCTCGTGGTCGCGGCCGGGCTCTTCCTCATCCCCTTCTACCTGCTGATCCGCAGCGCGTTCATGCGTGAGCAGGACCTCGGCTCGCCGGACTTCCACTGGCTGCCGCCGGTCTGGGAGACCTCGAACCTGACCGGCCTCTTCGACAACCCGGCGATCCCGATGGCGCGCAGCCTGCTCAACTCGGGCCTCATCGCCGTGACCCAGACGGTCGGCGTGCTGATCATCTCCGGCCTCGCCGGCTACGGCCTGGCCCGCATCCCCTACCGCTGGTCCAACGCCGTCTTCTACGCGATCACCGCGACGTTGCTCATCCCGGCGGCGGTCACCTTCGTGCCGAGCTTCGTCCTCGTCTCGACCCTTGGCTGGATCTCGACCCTGCGCGGCCTCATCATCCCGGGCCTCTTCCAGGCGCTCGCGACGTTCCTCTTCCGACAGTTCTTCCTCGGCTTCCCCAAGGAGATCGAGGAGGCGGCGTTCATCGACGGCCTCGGCTACTGGGGCACCTTCTGGCGCATCGTCGTGCCCAACTCAGGCGGCTTCGTCGCGGCCATCGGCACCATCACCTTCATCGGCTCGTGGAACGCCTTCCTCTGGCCCCTCGTCATCGGCCGCGACCAGGAGTCGTGGACGGTGCAGATCGCGCTGTCGACGTTCCTCACGGCGCAGTCGGTGCAGGTCAGCCAGCTCTTCATGGCCGCCCTCGTCGCGATCGTGCCGCTGCTGCTGATGTTCCTCTTCCTCCAGCGCTGGATCGTCGAGGGCGTCGAGCGCACCGGCATCGCCGGCGACTGAGCCCCCACCGAGGGCGTATGCCGTGTCGCCGGCTCAGGGCAGCTTGGCGACGGTGAGCAGCACGGCCGAGTCCTCGAGCGCCTCGAGCGTGTGGCGCGCCTGCGGGACGACGAGCAGGTCACCCGGCGCGCCCTCCCACGCGACGTCTCCGGCGCTCATGCGCACGCGTCCCCGCAAGACCTGCACCGTGGCCTCGCCGGGGTTCTCGTGCTCGGTCATCGAACGGCCCGCCGCCAGCGCGATGACGGTCTGGCGCAGCACGTGCTCGTGGCCGCCGTAGACCGTGTCCGCGCCGCGACCGCTCGAGGTCGTCGTGGCGTGCTCGAGCAGCTCGCGGGCGAGGGCGGTCAGCGATGACTTCTCCATGGACCCACCATGGCACCCCGGGCGGCGATGCGTCGTCGGTACCGGACCACACGGCATACGACCGAGGGCGTATGCCGGGTGGCCCGGCCGAGGGTCAACGGACCCGCCGCAGGTGGTCGGGTGCCGGCATCCGGCGAACCTCGACGCTCCAGAAGCGGATGACGATCGCGTAGCCGGGCGCGAGGGTGATCCGGTGCTCGAACCCGCTGTCCTGCGTCGGTGCGACCGTCGAGCGCTCGACCTCGGCGGCGGCCGCGACGGCGCGGTCGAGGTCCCGCCGGTTCGTGTGCAGCACGACGGCGCCCACGTAGGTCACGGTCGCGAGCTCGTGGCCCGCGTGGGTGTCGCCGGCGAGCAGCGTCCACGTGAACGAGTCCCCGGCGATGGACCAGTCCTGGACCTGCGCGCCGTACAGGTCGAGCGCGGCGAGGTCACGGACGTCTTCGGGCAGCTCGGTCACGTCACCATCGTGCCCGCCCAGCGCAGGGCCGGTCAGTCGAGGTCCTGCACGTCGGCACGGCGTGCGATCGTCGCGGTCGCGCGCCGGCACGCCAGGACGGGCACCCGGGGCACGATCTCGTCGAGGAAGGCGAAGCGTCGCCGGAGCGAGCGGTGGTAGGCGTCGCCGCTCGTGTCGGACACGAGTGCGGTCCACCAGTCGGCGAGGTCGCCCCAGCCCGGCGCCGCGAGCGAGCCGCCGTACTGCTGGAGGGCCAGCCCGGCGCACAGGCTGGCGAAGGTCATCCGCTGCTCGAGCGGCCACTCCGCGAGGGTGCCGACGAGCAGCGCGGCGCCGAACACGTCGCCCGCCCCGGTCGGGTCGACCTCCCGGACGCGCAGCGCGGGGACGCGCGCCTCCTCCCCGGTGCGGGCGTCGATGCCGAGAGCTCCGGCGGCGCCGTCGGTGACGATGGCGACGGGCACCCGGTCCGCCAGGGCGTAGACGGCCTCGGCGGGCGAGCCGGTGCCGGTGTAGGCCATGGCCTCGACGGCATTCGGCATGAACACGTCGCAACGGTCCAGGCGCTCGAGCACGTGCGGCGACCACTGCTCCTTGGGGTCCCAGCCGACGTCGGCGAAGACGAGGGAACCGTTGTCGCGGGCGCGGTCGACCCATGTCGGCCCCGTCGCGCCCCAGACCTCGTCCTCGCCGAGGTCGACCATGACGGCGCGCGAGCGCGGTGGCGTGCCGATCAGCTCGCTGGCCGGTACGGGGGACGGGTGGCCGTGGGAGACCATGCTGCGGTCGCGGTCGACCGACATCGAGACGGTCACCGGGCTGTGCCAGTCGGCGAAGCGGCGGCTCCGGGCGAGGTCGATGCCCTCCTGCTCCTCCAGGGTGCGCCAGCAGAAGTCGCCGTAGTCGTCGTCGCTGAACGCGGCCGCGAGGCCGGTGCGCAGTCCGAGCCGGCGGGTGGCGACGGCAAGGTTGGCGATGCCGCCCGGGCACGACGCGAGCCCGTCGGCCCACACCTCGGTGCCCGGCTTCGGGGCGTGGGGCAGTCCGGCGAAGATCATGTCGAGGAAGACGGTGCCCCAGACGAACACGTCGAGCGACGGCTCGTCGGGGCGACGCAGGGCCGCGAGCGGGTCGAAGGTGTGGTGAAGGGGCACGTCCCCATGATCGCGCATCGTCGTTCACGACTCGCCGTGTTCCCCCGGGCGCGGACGGATTGCTCTCTCGATCGGAGGAGGGCGCGGACGGATTGCTCTCTCGATCGGGGTGGGGTGCGCTCACCCCGCTGATCGAAAGAGCGATCCGTCCGGCGCGGACGGATTGCTCTCTCGATCGGGGCTTGGCGTTGCTGCCGCGTCCTGCCTTGGTACGGTCCGAGGGTGGTGCTGCCATGAAGCTGGTCATCCTCGGCGGGGGCGGGTTCCGCGTGCCGCTCGTCCACGGTGCGCTCCTGCGCGACACCGCCGACCGCCGCGTCACCGAGGTCGTGCTGCACGACACGGACCACGCCAAGCTCGACGTCATGCGAATGGTCCTGTCCGCACAGGCCGCCGACGTCGGCGGCCCGGTCGCGCCACCCACCGTCACCGCGACGACCGACCTCGACACGGCGCTTGCCGGGGCCGACTTCGTCTTCTCGGCGATGCGTGTCGGCGGTCTCGAGGGACGCACTGCCGACGAGCGGATCGCGCTCGACCTCGGGCTGCTCGGCCAGGAGACGACCGGGCCCGGTGGTGTCGGTTACGGCCTGCGCACCGTCCCCGTCGCGCTCGACGTCGCCCGACGCATACGCCGTCTGGCCCCGGACGCGTGGGTCATCAACTTCACCAACCCGGCCGGGCTGGTCACCCAGGCGATGCAGTCGGTGCTCGGTGACCGGGTGGTCGGCATCTGCGACTCGCCGCTGGGTCTCGCCAAGCGTGCTGCCGGCGCGGTCGGGCACGACCTCGACGACCTCGAGATCGACTACGCCGGGCTCAACCACCTCGGCTGGCTCACCGGGCTGCGGCGGGACGGGCGCGACGTGCTGCCGGACCTGCTCGCCGACGAGACGGCGCTCGCGGCGATCGAGGAGGGCCACCTCTTCGGCACGGACTGGCTGCGAACGCTCGGGGCCCTGCCCAACGAGTACCTCTACTACTACTACTTCACGCGCGACGCGATCGCGCAGATCAGGAGCGCCCCGCGGACGCGCGGGGAGTACCTCGTCGCCCAGCAGGCCGACTTCTACTCGGCCGTGGCCGCCTCGCGCGACGACGCCTGGCAGCGGTGGGACGCGGTCCGGCGCGAGCGCAACGCGACCTACATGCAGGAGACCCGCGAGGGCGACGACGGGGCGTCGCACGAGCGGGCCGAGGCGGACGTCGAGGGAGGCGGCTACGAGGGAGTGGCCCTCGCGCTGATGGCGGCGATCGCCCGTGACGAGCCGGCGCGCCTGATCCTCAACGTCCGTGGTGGAGGTGCCGTCGCCGGGCTGCCCACCGACGCGGTCGTCGAGGTCCCGTGCCGCGTCGACGCCGCGGGTCCGGTGCCGCTGCCGGTGAGCGCCCTGCCCGGCCACGCGCTCGGGCTCGCCCAGCAGGTCAAGGCCGTCGACGAGCTCGTCATCCGCGCCGCGGTCGAGCAGTCCAGGTCGCTCGCCGTGGAGGCGTTCGCGCTCCACCCGCTCGTCGACTCGGTCACGGTGGCGCGCGAGGTCATGAGTGCATACGAGCGGCGGCTGCCCGCTTTCTACTGCGCGCTGCGGTGATTGTCGGTTTGCCGTCGAGTCACCCGGAGATGTGTCGCTGGGGGTGCTTCAGGCGCTGAACGCCTCGGTCCCGGGCTCCGTCTTCCGCGCCGTCGCGGAGCGCCAGAGGGGCATGAGCTGGGGCGTGGTCGGCACGTCCACCGGGGTCGGCCAGAGGGACTGACCCCCGGCAACCTGCGGGACGAGCGGGAAGATGATCGCGACGTCGGCCCCGCCCCACGGGGACACCCCCAGCTGAACCCAGCCGCCGCGGCGGGTCGCGACGTCCCGCACGAGGGAGAGCCCGAGACCGGTCTGCGAGAGGTCGTCGCGCACACCGTCGAGGATGTGGGCCACCGGATGCGCGTGATCCTGCCCGGCGGCCGTGCGCAGGGTGTCGGCGCTGAAGCCGCGCCCGGAGTCGGCGACCCCGATGGCGATGGCGTCGCGCATCGGGCGGGCGTAGAGCATCACCGTGTCGTCGTCGCGCTCGGTGTAGCGCAGTGCGTTCTCGACGAGGGTGTCGAGGCAGGCCCGCAGTCGCTCCGGAGAGCAGTCGAGGGTGATCGCCGGCGACTCGACCTGCCAGTGTCGCGGTGCGACGGTAGACCACCGTCGGGCCGTCTGCTGCAGCACGGCGTGGAGGTCGATCTCGATGATCTCGAGGTCGAGCTCCACGCGCATGCTGCGCACGAGCCGCTCGCACACGCGGGTCAGCCGTGACAGCTCCTCGTCGACGACCTGCAGATCCGACAGGTCCTCGCCCGCCGGAGTCCGGTCCATCAGCAGCTCGACGTAGCCGCGGGAGATCATGAGCGGCGACCGCATCTCGTGGGACGTGCGCTGCGTGAGCAGCTCGCGCATCGTCGAGTCCGCGCGCTCGCGGGCCGCGAGGTCGGTGAGGTCCGACAGTGCCTGCTGCCGGCGCCGCACGTGCCAGATCATGAGCACCATGAGCAGCAGCATGAGCGGGATCTCCGTGGTCTCCTGCCAGTCGAGCACTCCGGTCGTGACCCGGTCCGCGAGGATCACCCCGGTCACCCCGGTGAAGAGACCCAGCCCGATCCAGGTGGATCGCCGGCTCCACTGCTCGAGGCCGAAGCAGAGCGCGAAGGCCGCCCAGCCGATGTGGTAGGGCACCGTCTCACTGCCGGGCAGGGCGATCATCGCGGCCGAGCTGAGCGCCGCGACCACACCCCACAGCAGGACCATCCGTTGACGCAGCATCAGGCGTCCTCGTAGAGGCCGTAGCCGACGCCGCGCAGCGTCTCGATCGGGATGTCCTGCCCGAGCTTGGCGCGGATCCGCCCGACGCAGACCTCGACGACGTTGCTGCCGGGGTCGAAGTCGAGCTGCCAGACGTCGTGGAGCAGCTCCTCCCGGTGGCACACCTGTCCAGCGCGCCGCATGAGGTGCGCGAGCAGGCTGACCTCCCGTTCCGTGAGCGAGGCGCTGACCGAGCGGAACGTCGCGCGGCGCCTACCGACGTCGAGGCGTATGCCGCCCACGTCCAGACAGCGGTCGTCGGGCACGCTTCGGGTCAGCCCGACGTTGCGCCGGACGCGAGCGAGCAGCTCGGTCAGACTGAACGGCTTGGACACGACGTCGACGGCCCCGCGGTCGAGCGCCTCGACCCGGGACGCCACATCGGTGACCCCCGACAGCACGATGACCGGCGTCGTCTTCTTGCCCTCGTTCAGTGCGTTAAGCACGGCCAGGCCCCCCAGGCCCGGCATGACCAGGTCGAGGACGACCAGGTCGACGGACTTGGACGCCAGCCGGTCGATGGCTGCACTCGCCGATGCCGCGGTCACCACCGTGTGACCTTGCGACGACAGCGACTTCGCCAGCAGTGTTCGGACTCTTTCCTCGTCGTCTACGACCATCACCGTAGCCATGAGAGACCCCCCTCCCCGATATGCAGGATCAGTATGGGTCGCACCGTCGATCTCGGGACGGAAAAGGGCCACAAGTGGTGCGAGCTGGTGTCCCACACCCGGATGCACCGTCGCATAACGGGCACGAAGATGACAGGTATATGACGGCGGGCTCCCGGAACGGTGACGCGTCCCTGAGGCGACGCCCACCGGATCGGTGACAGTTGGCTGAGCCTGCGACCCGTCTCGGCCGTGCGCCCTGACGACGCCTGCGACGTTCGCGGGACAGCGGGCTCGCACCGAGCCCGCCGCATCACGTGGGGGTTGCCGTGGACGTGTCGAAGCTGCGCAGGCGTTCCGTTTCAGTCATCGCGAGCCTGAGCGCGCTCGCCATCGCCGGAATGGCCCAGGTGGGTGGGCCGGTGGCCACCGCCGCGGCCGCGTCGAGCACGGTGGCCGCACCGGCCACGGCGCCCGCGGCAGTCGCGCCCACCGTCGTGACCGTCGCCAACTGTCCGCCAGGCACTGCTGCCGGGAGCGGCTGCATCTCGCTCGCCGTCGCGAGCGCACGCACGTTGGATCCCACTAGTACGACCTCGCCCCTTGTCCACAAGGGCGACCCCGTCGGCACGTACCAGTGGATGATCAACGAGGACAGCACTGGCGACCCGGGCACGGCCGCCGCGCCGCTCCTCGACCGCTGCCTGCCGTCGCGCGCACCGGGCGGGAGCACCAAGCCGGCCAACCCGGCCGCCGGAGACCCGACCGAGCCGTATGCCGACAGCTGCCCCTGGCCGTCGGTCCGCCCGACGTCGGGGCACTCCAAGATCGTGGCCCAGGGCGACCAGAACGACCTCGCCAAGGCCACCCTGCTCAAGGGCCTCAAGCCCGGCAAGTACCTCATCTCGGTGACCGCCCCCGACTTCAAGATCGACGGCGCCCACTTCAGCGTGGTCGCCGGCCGGCAGACCGCGGTCGAGGTCGGGATGCAGCCGCTGCCGCTGCCGCTGGCGACCATCAAGATCCAGGTCTTCAACGACAACGTCCCGACCGACGGGACCTACGAGGCCGACGCGGAGCAGGGTCTCCGCGGCTTCACCGGCAACCTCTCCGACGTCCTCGGACTGGTGAGCACCGACTACTACGGCAACGCCCTGTGCACCGTGTACGTCCACGACCGGAGGACCGGACGGATGACGTTCGGGGCCGACGGCAAGCCCGTCGTCGACACGAGGCGGTCGACCGGCAAGTGCACGAGCGACGCCCAGGGTGTCATCACGATCCCCAACCTCGGCCCGAACCGCTACGGCGCCACCGTCTCGCCGCCGGTCGGCCAGTCGGGCTGGGTCCAGACGACGACCCTCGAGGGCGGCCACGACCACGACATCTGGGTGCAGGAGGGCGACACCGGCCTCGACACCGAGTTCATCAAGGGGGCCGAGCCGGTCCCGGCCACCCAGTTCGGCTTCGTCCGCGTCAAGGCGATGAGCGTGCCGAGGACGAACCCGCCGACCGGCGAGATCAAGGGCGTCGCCGTCGCCGGCCTGCCCTACATCGGCGGCCAGAACGGCCAGGTCGTCCCCGAGACCGGGTGGGCCGGGGCGAAGTCCGCCGGGCCGATCCCGGCGCCGTGGGTCGCCCTGTCGGACCTCACGGGTGGAGACGCGGCCGTCTACGTCGGTCGGGGCGCCGCCAACGGCTCGTTCGACATCAAGAACGTCCCGGACGGCACCTACCAGCTGACCATCTGGGACGACAACCAGGACTACATCCTGTGGAGCTTCAACGTCGAGGTCTCCGGCGGTGGCCTCGTCGACGTCGGCAACAAGATGCTCGTCGGCTGGTTCACCCACGTGCGCGGCACCGTCTTCGTCGACGACAACGGCAACGGCAAGCGCGACCCCGGCGAGGCGGCGGTGCCCCAGTTCGCGCTGACCGTCCGCGAGCGCGACAACACGCTCATGGACCAGTACACGAACACGGTCACCACGAACGACGCCGGCGTCTACGACATCCAGGAGGGCTACCCGCTCAGCAAGTGGCTCGTCCTCGAGGCGTTCAACACCCGCTACCGGACCACCGGAGTGACCTACCAGGCCGACAACGAGGACTCACCCACGACGATCCTGGGCGGCCTCGTGGACATCAACTTCCTGCCGGTCATCGGCCTCTCCGGGCGGATCGACTGGGGTGTTGAGCCCTACGCGACGAACGACAACGGCGGCATCGCTGCGACGGTCTCCTACGACACGACCCGCAACGAGCTGGACCCCGCAGACGCGGTCAGCGAGGCCTACCAGCCCGGCATCCCGGACGTGAACGTCCACGTCTACGAGTCGGTGCCCTGTGCGGCGACGACGCCCGAGGACATCGCGAACTCGTGCCGGCAGGGCAAGGCCATCGTGCCGATGTCGGTGCCGAACCCTGCCCACGACACCGACCCCTCGGCCCCGCAGACCATCCCGAACCCCGACCCGGAGCGTGGCGCGCTCGTCAAGGGTCCGGAGAAGGACAAGTACACGAGCGAGGAGTGGGCGGCGCCGCGCGGCTGCACGGCTCGCCAGTGGGACGGCACCGAGCTGAGCGACCAGCTCGCCCTGCCCGAGTCCGGAGCAGCGGCCAACAACCTCTGCGTCGAGGCCCCGATGATGGGAGTGCAGGCCGGCCCGTCCGACAGCACGCCCGGGGCCGCCAGCCAGACGGTCAACGGCAACTACGGCTTCGGTGACCTGGCCGCCGGCGACTACATCGTGGCCGTCGACGTGCCCAAGGACCCGGTCGACGGCAAGCCGATGTACCAGGTCACCAAGGAAGAGGACGTCAACGTCTTCGACGGCGACACCTACCTCCCGCAGGAGAACTTCCCGCCGAATGCCACCGAGGCCGCGTCCGACGGTCCCGGAACCGGCAACGACCCGCTGCCGCCGACCCAGCCGCCGTCGCAGGGACCCGGCATCATCTCCCCGTGCGCAGGCCCGCTTCACACCGTCCGCGTCACCAACCCGGCCTTCCAGGCCGGCGGTGGCAGCCCCTTCGAGGGCCAGGACCGGCCGCTCTGCGACTCGAAGCTCATCACCGTGCGCAGCGGGCAGACGGTCGCGCCGAACTTCAACCTCTTCACACCCGTCCCGATCCCGACGCACTTCTGGGGCCTGACGATCAACGACCTCGGCCTGTCCCTCGACAAGCGGAGCGCCAACTACGGCGAGGCCCAGGGCCTGCCCAACGTCCCCGTCGGCCTCTACGACTGGAGCGGGCGACTCGTCGACACCACCCACACCGACTTCAACGGCATGTACGAGGCCCTCGAGCCGTCGACGAGCACCTACAACTGCCCGGTGCCGGCCGGTCCCTGCCCGAACATGTACCGCTTCACCGGCAACGACCCCGGCGGGCCGGGTGACCCGAACCCCGATTACAACCCGGCCTACCGCACCATCAGCACGAACTTCCAGGGCTGGCCCGGCGTCTACACCGTGACCGACACGGCGCCCACCCAGGCAGCCGCGACCGTGCTCGCCCCCGGGACCACCGCGTCGAACCCGGCGCGCTGCGACCTGGGCCTCACCGACCCGCAGCTGCTCGCCGTGGACCACCCGTACGTCCGCCCGACCGGCACGGGACGCACTGTCACCGTCACCGGCAAGGGCTTCGGGGCGACCCAGGGCACCGGCTCCGTCACGCTGACGAACGCCGCGGGCTCGACGGTCACGGGAGCCGCCGTGACGAGCTGGTCCGACACGAGCATCTCGTTCACCGTCCCCGCCGTCTCGTCGACCTCTCGTGGCGCCCTCAAGGTGTCGATCACCAACGGCTCCAAGCGGTCGACGTTCAACGGCATCACGATCTGGAACCTCGGCGCCCAGAACACCGCCTCGGCGGCCTACAACCCGAACGTCGCCGAGGTCGGCCCGGGCAAGCCGTACCCCACGGTCCAGGCCGCGCTCGAGGCGGCCAAGCCGACCTCGTCCGGCAAGTACTGGCTCGTCGTCGTCTGGCCCGGAGCACCCTCTGCGCTCAACCCGCGCGGTGAGTACAACGAGAACGTCATCGTCCACCACCGCGTCGCCATCCAGGGTGTCGGCCCCGGCGGCTTCATCCCGCAGACGGACGGCTCGCAGAAGTGGATTGCCGGCTCGATCATCGACGGCTCCGGCTTCAGCCCGGACCTGCCCGGCGGCACGGCCTGGCTCAACCTGCTCGGCTCGCTCACCTACAGCGGCGAGCTCGACGTGCCGGACGCCGCGACGATCACGGTCCTCGACGACCCGCGCGGCACTGGGTCCGACGCGGCCTACCCCGTCGCCATCGACGGCCTGCAGGTCACCGGCGGAGCCCAGACCGACTTCCCCGGCAACGTCAACGTCCTCACGGGCGGCACCAAGACGCCGTACGGCGCCACGGGTGCCCTCGTGACCCAGGGCGGCGGCATCTACCTCCACAACAACAACCGCAGCACCCGGATCACCGACAACCTCATCGTCGGCAACAGCGGCAGCTACGGCGGCGGCATCCGGGTCGGCACGCCCTACACGGGTGACAACCGCAACTACGACACGGTCATCGCCGACAACCAGGTGCTCAACAACGGCGGGACCAACCTCGCCGGCGGCATCGGACTCTTCACCGGAAGCGACGGCTACAAGGTCCAGCACAACGCCATCTGCGGCAACTTCTCCGCGGAGTACGGCGGCGCCCTGACGGCCTTCGGCTACATGAGCAACCCCGGCTTCAGCAACGGCGGCACGATCAGCGGCAACACCGTCTGGTTCAACAGCTCCTACGACGAGGGCGGCGCGATCATGCTCGCCGGCGAGCTGCCGGCCACGCCGACCGGACTCAGCCCCGGCACGGGCTCGGCGACAATCGACGGCAACGTCATCGACGCCAACCTCGCGAGCGACGACGGCGGCGGCATCCGACTGCTCCAGGTGGCCGGCACGCACGTCACCAAGCTGGACCCGCAGACGATCACCATCACGAACAACACGATCACCAACAACGTGTCGGCCCACGAGGGTGGCGGCATCGCCCTCGACGACGCGCCGTTCGTCAACATCGTCGACAACACCGTCGCCGGCAACATGACGACGGCGACGGCGGTCACCTCGGACGGCCTGCCAGCCCCCGCGGGCCTTTCGACCGGCCCGAACAGCGATGTGCTCATGGCTCGGCTGAACAGCAACGGCCTGACGGGCTTCAGTCTGGTGCGCACGAACGGGCAGGCGACCTTCAGCAAGCCCGTCCTGCTCGACAACGTCTTCAACGACAACCGGGCCGGCACCTACATCGGCGGCTACGTCTACGGCATCGGCGGCACCCTGCCCGACGGCAGCACCAACTCCGTCAACCCATGGGACATGGCGGTCGTCGGCGGCCCGGGCTCTCTCCACCCCGTCGGTGGTCTGATCCAGACGACGGCGGGCACCGACGGGGGAGCCAACGTCACCGTCACCGACACCCCCGGGTTCAAGGACCCGACGCCCGAGCTCACCGTGACTGTCCTGGCCGCTCGCACCTTCCCGGCCTTCCGGGAGGCGGCCATCGTGACAGCCCTGCTGCCTCCACAGCTGCGGGCCGACTACCACCTCTCCGGGGCGGGCGCGGCGGCATACGGCAAGGGGCGCGGGACCACGTCGGTCACCTACGGCAGCCAGACGATCCTGGGAGTTGCCATCCCGTGGACCGTCACCGTCGCTGCACCACTGCGGGACATCGACAACCAGGCGAGGCCGACCGTCGTCGGCACCAGCCGGCGGTTCGACTCCGGCTCCGACCAGGTCGGACCGTGATGCCTCGCCACTCACTGCCCCGGGGCGTGACACCTCCTCCCAGAGAGGTGGCCTCCCCCCGCGCGCCCCGGGGTCCTCACCGTCCCGGCTCCCCGATGGGGATGCCGAACAACCACACGCTCACCAAGCACACCCCGATGGACCGGTGCACCGGTCGATCCGACCAATGGAGCAGACCATGAACGACGAGAGCAGCGTCTTCACCGCAGCCGCCACCTCAGCGGACCGTGCGGGACTCGGGCGACGGGCTGTCATCCTCGGGGGCGCCGGGGCGCTGGGCGCGGCGGTCCTCGGGTCGAGGGTGTCCTTCGGGAGCGCCGCGGCCATGCCGAGGGTCGTCACGCCACGCGCGACGACGCCGGGCCCGCGCAAGACGGTGCACCTGGCCGGCACGGACGGCTGGGTGAGCATGCCGGCCGGCTCGCCCCATGACCTGCCCTTCTACCCCGACTCGCTGGCGCCGAGCCCCTTCGACACCTACGTCTTCGGGTTCCGTGACGTCACGGGGTTCTCCGACGCGCAGGTCGCGGCCACTCGCGGGAAGGCGCAGATCAGCGCGCCGATGCTCGCCTTCGACGAGGGCGACGACATCACCATCACCCTGACGAACCTGGGTCTGCTCCAGCGGCCCGACCTCTTCGACGGCCACACCCTGCACTGGCACGGGTTCGTCAACGCCATCCCGCTCTTCGACGGTGTCCCCGAGCTGTCGCTGTCGGTGCCCATCGGACGCAACCTGTCCTACTTCTATCGGCCCCACGACGCGGGGACGTACATGTACCACTGCCACTTCGAGGACGTCGAGCACGTGCAGATGGGCATGACCGGCATGGTGTTCGTGCGGCCGGCCCAGAACAAGACGCCGGTCAACGGGCACCCTGTCGGCACGAAGTACGCGTACAACGACGGCGACGGCAGCACCCGCTACGACCGCGAGTTCGCGTTCATGATGACCGAGCTGTGGTCGGCCGCCCACTACCGCGACGCCCACATCCAGGTCAGCGACTGGACCGACTACGCCCCCAGCTTCTGGCTGCTCAACGGTCGCGGCTACCCCGACACGATCGCACCCGGGGGTGACCCGACAGCGTCCGCGGCCGGCCGCCTCCAGTACCAGCCGATCAGCTCGCTCATCACGTGCAACGTCGGGGAGACGGTGCTGCTGCGGCTGTCGAACCTCGGCTACCAGAACCACGCCATGACGCTCGACAACGTCGACATGACGGTGATCGCCAAGGACGCGAGCCTGCTCCGTGGCCGCGACGGCACGTCGAACTACCAGGCCACCAACAGCGTCGACGTCGGCCCCGGGGAGAGCCGGGACGTGCTCCTCACCCCGACCAAGCCCGGCGAGTACCTGCTCTACGACCGGACCCACGGCCTCACCGGGAACGGGGGCGCAGCCGGACTCGGCGGCATGATGACCGTCCTTCGCGTCGGCGCCGCCGGGACCTACGGCCCCCAGATCCAGCCCAACACCTGACGACCCGACGAAGGGATGATCATGCGACTCAACAGATCACGTGGTGCCCGGACCCGGGTGCCGCTCAAGACCCGGATCCGCGGGCGTGCACCGGTGGTGGTGGGCGTGGGTGCCGTCGTGGCCGCCACCGCCTTCGGCGCCACCTCGGGCGCGCAGGCCGCGACGTCCGAGGGCCTGCTCTGCGAGAAGGGCAACCAGGGGACGTTCTCGCTGACGGCCCGGGACGGCTACGTCTCCACCCCGGACGGCAACTCGATCTACTCGTGGGGCTACAGCCTCAGCTCGGGCCACTTCCAGCTGCCCGGCCCGGTCCTCTGCGTCACGTCGGGCCAGACCGTCACCGTCGTCCTGCACAACGAGCTGCCCGAGGCGACCTCGATCGTCTTCCCGGGCCAGAAGGGTGTCACGGCGGACGGCAACGCGGCCCAGCCCCAGTTCGACGCCACCTCACACGCGCTGACCTCGATGGTGCAGCCGGCGGCCGCAACCTCGGGCTCGGTCACCTACCAGTTCAAGGCAGGGTCACCCGGCACCTACCTCTACACGAGCGGCACCGACGTCACGAAGCAGCAGGAGATGGGCCTCTTCGGTGCCCTCGTCGTGCGCCCCGCCGCCGCTGCCGGCCAGGTCAACGACCGAGCCGACTCGGTGTTCAACCCCCAGCACGAGTACGTCTTCCTCCTCTCGGAGATCGACCCGGACGTCCACCTGGCGGTCGAGCGCAAGCAGCCGGTCGACTGGACGGCCTACAACGCGCGCTACTACATGATCAACGGCCGCAGCATGCCCGACACCCTCGCGCCCAACAACGCGTCGTGGCTGCCCAACCAGCCGTACGGCGCCCTCGTGCACATCAAGCCGTGGGACGCAGCCACCAACAAGGACCCGGCCGTCATCCGCTACCTCAACGCCGGCCGCGTGAGCTTCCCCTTCCACCCGCACGGCAGTGACGAGCGGGTCGTCAACAAGGACGGGCACGCGCTCGTGGGCACCTCCGGCCAGGACCTCTCGTACCTCAAGTACGACCTCGACGTGATGCCCGGCCAGACGGTCGACGCGCTCATGGACTGGCGTGACGTCGAGCACTGGAACGCGACGACGAACCCCGTGCCCACCCAGCTGCCGGTCATCACCGACCAGCTGCTCGTCGGCACCGACACGTGGTTCAACGAGAGCCCCTACCTCGGCCAGCAGGGCTCGTTCCCCTCGAACATCACGGTGAACAACGAGTGCGGCGAGTACTACCACGTGGCCCACAGCCACGCGCTCCAGCAGGCGACCAACTACGGCGCAACCTTCGGCGGCATGATGACGGTCTTCCGCATCGACCCGCCCGCCGGTTGCCCGGTGAAGTGAGGCGACTCCGATGACATCTCGACCCAGCCTCCGGCTCCGTCTCGGCGCCTCCGCCGTCGCTGCCGCGCTCGCGACTCCCGCTCTCGCCGCCACGACTGCGTATGCCGTCGCGCCGGCCTCCGGGCCCACCTCGGCCGCCGCCGTGGCACCCGCCACGGCTCCCGCGGCAGCACCCGCTGCCGCGGTCGGCAAGCTGACGCCGACGACGCCCGGCTGCACCGTGACGCCGGCGTCCGCACCCGACCCCGAGACCGTCTCGTGCGACCTCTGGGCCAAGCCGGGGACGAACGAGTTTCTCTCGCAGTCGATCCCGATCTGGGGCTACTCGACGACCGAGGCCGGGGCGGCCACCGCCCCCGGTCCGGTCATCGTCGCCCGACAGGGTGACCGTGTCGTGCTGACGCTGCACAACGGACTCACCGAGCCGACGTCGCTCGCGCTGCCCGGGCAGCCCGCGGCGTCCATCAGCGAGGGCCTGTCCACCACGGCGGCGACGCCGGGTGTCGCGCCCGGCGCCACGGCGCGCTACACCTTCACGGCCTCACGGGCCGGAACGTTCCTCTACGAGGCCGGCCACACCGCCGGTGGCGCCCGCCAGGTGGCCATGGGTCTCGCTGGTGCGCTCGTCGTGCTCTCGACGGACGGCACGGCATACGGCCAGTCCTACGACGACGAGGCGGTGCTCGTGCTCAGCGAGATCGACCCCGCCCTCAACGCCGACCCGGCCAAGTTCACCGACCTGCGCGAGTTCAAGCCGAAGTTCCGGCTCATCAACGGCAAGCCGTTCCCCTCGACCGACCCGGTCGCGACGGACCAGGCACACAAGGTGCTGCTGCGCTACGTCAACGCGGGGACGGAGCTGCACCCGATGAGCCTGCTCGGCGGGGAGCAGCAGCTGCTCTCGCACGACGGGCACGCCCTCGGCTCGCCCGAGCCGTCCGTCGTCGCCGCGGTCGACCCCGGCGTGACGATGGACTCGCTCGTCACGATGCCGTCCGGCCCGGAGGCGAAGCTCGCGCTCTTCGAGTCGGCCGCCCAGCTCGACAACGGCGGCCAGGCCGCGGGCGTCGACCCCACGTCGGTCGCCTTCGGTGGCATGCTCACCTTCCTCGACACGAACGCGCCGCCGCCGAGCACCGATGTGGTGGGCCCGGCCTCGACTGCGGTCGGTGTCACGCCGAACCCGGCTGACGGCACGGGAGCGGTCACCGTGACCGCCACGGTGACCGACGCCAACAGCGGCGGATCGGCCATCGACCAGGCGGAGCTCGTCGTCGACGACGACGTCGCGACGGTCGCAGCTGGCACGAGCACCATCAAGATGACCGGCACGTTCGGCAGCACCTCGGCAGTCGTGTCGGGCACCATCCCGGCCAGCGCGACGCCGACGCAGTGCAGCTCCGCGACCCCGCCGGTCGACCTGCACTGCCTCAGCTCGAGCAAGCACACGATCTACGTCCGCGGCCACGACGCCGCCGGCAACTGGGGCGTCGTCGGCTCGGTCATCCTCAACCTGGCCAAGACCGGCCCGCAGACGATGGCTGGGACGGTCACCCCGAACCCCGCCAACGGCACGGGCAACGTGACGCTCAGCGCCACCGGCGACGACACCGCCGCCGGCGGCCAGATCACAGGAGCTGAGTACTTCATCGGCGCACCGGGCGTCGACGGCCAGGGGATCCCGATGACGCCCAACCGCCAGGCCACGAAGGTCGCGCTCACCGCCACCGTCCCGGCGGCCACGGTGCTGGGGGTCGGCGAGGGCACGACGCACCTCTTCGTCCACAGCCGCAACAGCCAGAACATCTGGGGCCCGCCGCTCGACGTGCCACTGGTCGTCGACGTCACGGCTCCGCGGGTCAACGCAGCCTCGGTCGGGCCCAACCCGACCAACGGGGTGCTCAGCTCGAAGGCCTACCCCGGCTACCTCGTCGTCTCGACCGAGGTCGAGGACCGCGACGCCGGCGGTGCCACGCAGAGCAACATCACCGGGGCCGAGGCCTTCCTCGACCCGGGAACGGCACCCGTCTCGGGCAAGGGGCTCACGCTGATCGCGGTCGACGGCGCCTTCGACTCACCGAAGGAGCAGGCCTACGGCCTCATCCCGCTCACCCAGGTCACGTCGCTCAACCCGGCCGTCCCCCACTTCGTCAACGTCCACGCCAAGGACGCTGCCGGCAACTGGGGCAGCCTCACGGCCGACAACGCCGCGGTGCGCCTGATCATCGACAAGACCGCCCCGGTGCTCGGAGCGCTCACCGCGACTCCCAACCCGACGAGCGGACCCAGCGTCGCGCTGATGGGAGCGGTCACCGAGACCGTGCCGAACTACGTCGGACCGCGGTTCCAGGCTGCGGAGTACTGGATCGGCACGACCGACCCGGGGGTCGGCAAGGCCACCCGCCTCACCACGGTGTTCGACGACGGCGCCAACGCCGGCGCAGAAGTTCCTGTGACGGGGCTGCCGAACGGCGCGTACACCTTCCACCTGCGCCTGCAGGACGCTGCGGGCAACTGGAGCAACGCCTCCACCGCCACGGTCACCGTGGTCCGGCCCAACCTGATCTTCAGCGACGGGTTCGACACCGCGCTGTCGACCTGGTCGGCCCGGTTCAGGGCGGTGGCCGGCACGACGGCGGCCGGCATCCCCGCCGGCGGCGGCAACGTGGGACTCGCAGCAACGGTGGGAGCGCGCAACACGCCGGCGTACGTCGTCGACGACACGCCGCTCAACGAGTCGACCTACCACGCCCAGTTCTCGTTCGACCCCAACACCCTGACCACAGGCGCCAGCGGCACGGCCTGGGCGACGGTCTTCGAGGGGCGGACGACCACCGGGCAGGCCTTCGCGGTGCAGTACCACCGCGTCGGCACCGGCGCCACCGCTGGACAGGTGCGGATCGTCATGAGCGTCCTGAACCGCAACCGGATCGCCACCACGACCGGGCCCGCGGTGAACCTCACCGCCGGCGCGCACGCGGTCAAGGTCGACTGGGTCCAGGGGACGACGGGGGGCACGTTGAAGCTGACCGTCGACGGTGTCCTGCGCGACACCCGAACCGGCAACAACTCGGGCACCGCGATGCAGGTCCAGTCGGCTCGTCTGGGCGTCATCGCAACCACCACCAACACGTCGACCATGGCGGGCACGGCCTGGTTCGACAGCTTCATCTCGACCCGGAACATCATTCCCTGATCCGGTCCCACCTCGTGCCGGGGTCACCTGCCCGTGACCCCGGCCGGCAGCATCGGAGGGCAGTCCGAATGAGCATCACCACAGCAGTCCCGCCCGGCCCGTCACCGGCCGACGCCGACGGCTCGTCCCGGCGCACCAGCCGGGATGGGCGGTCGCGCACGGCGCTCGCCGTCGTCGCCGTTCTCGTCGTCGCCGTCCTCGGCCTCCTCGGAGCCCGGGCCCTGCGGGCCGGGGACGACGACCCGGGCCGGCCGGTCCCGCAGTCCGCCGAGATGGAGACCGCCCTCGGCGTGCGGATGTCCCGTGTCGCCGTGGTCGGCGACGGCGGCCTCGTGACCCTGAGCTACGTCGTCCTCGACGTCGACAAGGCCACGCGGTTCCAAGCCGACACGAAGCACCCGCCGGTGCTCCGCAGCGAGGCTCGCGACGGCTCCACGAGCCGGGTCTCGATCATGCGCCAGGGTCACATCAACCGTGCAGGCGCCACGTACTACTTCGTCTACCAGAACACCGGCGGCGCGCTCCGCGCCGGTGAGGACGTGACGATCGAGTACGCCGGCCTGCGCCTCGAGCACGTCCCGGTGCTGTGATGGGCGCGCGCCGGCTCCTCGTGAGCCTGGGAGTGGCCATCGGCACGGCCCTGGTCGTCGGACTCGGAGCATCCCCGGCCTCGGCCCACGCCTACCTCGCCTCGAGCAGCCCCGCCGACGGCGGGAGCCTCGCCGCCGCGCCGCGGACGATCGAGCTGCGCTTCACCGAGCACGTCGTCCTCGAGGCGACCGAGATCACCGTCACCGAGCCGAACGGCCACCAGCTGGCCCTGTCCGGCCTGAGCCTCGTCGAGAGCGACGAGGACCGGGAGGCGCCGTCGACCGTCGTTGCGCCGGTGCCACCGCTGGGCGTCGGCGCCTACCACGTGTCGTGGAGCACGCTGTCGAGCGACGACCTCCACAGGTCCACCGGCACCTTCGCCTTCGGCGTCCAGAGCGAGGTGCAGGCGGCCGGCCCGAGCGAGACGAACCCCGACCTCTTCGAGCTCGTCGGCCGGTGGGCGGTCCTCGCCGGTCTGGGTGCCGGTCTCGGTGCCGTCGTCGTGGGCCGTCTCCTCGGCCGGCTCCCCGTCGACACGGGTCGTATGCCGCGGGCCTGGCTGCGCCGTCAGGCCGCCCGGCTCCTCGTGGTCGCGACGGGGGTCGCGCTCGCCGTCGCCCTCGTCGACCTGGTCCGGTTCGGGTCCGGGGCCTTCACGACGGGCTACGTCGTGCGCTGGGGACTGCGCGAGCTCGCCCTGCTGGGTGCCGCGTTCGTCCTCGGCAGGCGTCGTGGCAGGCGTCGTGACAGCCGTGGTGGCACGCGTCGTGACGAGCTCGCCGCCGCGACATTGCTTGCCGGAGCCGGGCTGCTCACGGTGAGCATCGGTCACTTCGGTCTGCGCGGGGGCGCGACGTGGGTCATCACCTCCACGGCGCACCTCGTCGCCGCACTCCTGTGGGCCGGCTCCGTGGCTGCGCTCGCCCTCCTCGGTGTGCGGTCGGTCCGGCTCGGGCTCTCGCGGGGGGAGGTCCGCACGGTCCTGCGGGGCTTCCGCGTGCCGGCGACGGTCTCGGTCGTCGTCATCGCCGTCTCGGGCATCTACCTCGCCAGCGACGTCGTCGTCTCGGTCGACGCCGTCCTGCTGACGACGTACGGCCGCGTCCTGCTCGCCAAGGTCGCGCTGGCGGGCCTCGTCGGGCTCATCGCCCTGGTGACGACCCGGCTCCTGCACACTCGGCGGGTGCAGGAGCGGGCCGCCCGGGGGCCGCTCGTGGGGGTGGAGGCCGTCGGCCTGCTCGTCGTCGTCGCCCTGGCCGGACTCCTGGCCACCGGGCAGCCCGCCGTGTCGCCGCGCCTGGTCACCGAGCAGGCACCGAGCGTCATCGACGACCGCCCGGTCGCCGACCTGCAGCAGACCCTCGCCCTGCGGCCGAACCGGCCGGGGTCGAGCGTGGCGCTCATCGACGTCCTCGACACCCGGCGTCCTGCTCCCGGTCCCGTCACCGGCGTGTCCCTGACGGTCCGTGGCGTCCCGTCGGGCGGCGGCAGCGCGACGACGACGACCGGTGCGACCGCCGTGGCGGCGACCGCGGTCACGGCGTCCCGGTGGTCGGCGGCGCTCGTCCTCCCGTCGAGCGGGCCGGTGGACATCGACGTCGTCGTGCACCGCCGGGGCGTCGACGACGTCCACAGCACCGTGCGCTGGGTCGTGGGCCAGAGCAGCTCCGACCCCGCAACGGTCGTCTCCCGGGCCCCGGTGTCCGCCCTGCTCGCGTGGAGCTCGGTCGTGCTCGCCGTCGTCGCTGCGCTGGGAGCCGTCCTGCTGCTGCGGAGGCGGCGAGCACGTGCGACACCGTCGCGAGTTCGTGTGCCTCGAGCTCGCGAGGCAGACGATCCCGCGCCCCGCGACCCCGCGGTGGTCACGCACGCCGGCTCCCACCGGTGATCGGGACACGCGCCGCGGCGGCCTCCCTCGCCGTGGCCGCGATCCTGCTCGGCACCGGCTCGGCCGCCATCGCGGCCGACCGGCCCGCCGTGCCGACACCGACCCCGACGCCCTTGCTGTCGCCCTGGGCCCAGGGGGGCGTCACGCCGTCCGCGTCCGGCAGTGGTGCCGCGCCAGCCGGGTCGAAGCCTTCGTCCGGTCCCGGATTCGGTTCCGTCGCAGGCGATCTCGTGCTGCCGGTGTTCGACGAGATACGGGTCGCGGCCGTCCTCTCGGTCGAGCGCGTGACCCCGGTGGCCGACGTCGAGCTCGAGCCCGGCGGCGGCTCGAGCAGCAGCCCGACGCCGTGGCGCCCGAAGGCAGACCTCCAGATCCCGGTCGCCGCGGCGGCGGCACCGAAGGCCACCACGAACCAGACCCGGCTGTCCGACGACGAGATCATCTGGGCGGCATACGCCTCCGCGGTCGAGCGGGAGCGCAGCTGCCACCTCCCCGTCATGCTCCTGGCGGCCATCGGTGAGGTCGAGTCGTCGTCCCTGCGGGGACGCATGCTCGACGCGACGCACGACGCCGTGCCCCCGGTGCGCGGGCCGGCCCTCTCGGGCGGCGCGTTCTCGGCGATCCGGGACACCGATGGTGGCCGCTACGACGGCGACCCCGTCTGGGACCGCGCGGTCGGCCCGATGCAGTTCATCCCCGGCACGTGGCGGATCTGGGGAGCCGATGGCAACGGCGACGGCGTCGCCGACCCGCAGAACATCGAGGACGCGGCGCTCGCCGCCGCCGGCTACCTCTGCGCCGGGGGCCGGGACCTGTCGCGGCCGGCGGACCTGCAGGCCGCGGTCCTGTCCTACAACCACTCGCAGCAGTACCTGTCGACGGTGCTCGGCATCATGCAGGCGGTCGACTCCGGGCAGCTCGCCGGTCCCTGAACGCAGCCCGTCCGGGGACGGATGACGCACCTCCGGGGCGTCCGGGGCGCCCGCTGAGCGTGGCCGGGGGACGAAGGTGCGTCATCCGTCCCTTTCGGGGAACTTCCTGGCCTATTCCCACCACCGCGGTAGGAAAGGCCCGGAGTGTGGACCACCCCCAGCGGCGAATAAGCAGCGGTTATACATTCGATTACATGACCGTCACCGAGACTTCAGGCCCCGCGGGCCGTGCGGCCACCCGCCCGCCCCGCGGCGACCGCTCCAACGGGCAGTGGAAGGTCGACGGCCCCGCGCCGCTCAACGGCAACGAGACGTGGAAGCAGGAGGACAACGGCCTCAACGTCCGCGAGCGCATCGAGCAGACTTACTCGCGCGAGGGCTTCGACTCGATCCCGACCCAGGACCTGTCGGGCCGCTTCCGCTGGTGGGGGCTCTACACGCAACGCCGCCCCGGCATCGACGGCGGCCGCACCGCGCAGCTGAGCGACGACGAGCTGAGCGACCGCTACTTCATGATGCGCGTGCGCAGCGACGGGCAGGCGCTCACGCCGGAGCGGCTGCGGGTCCTCGGCGGCATCTCCACCGACTTCGCCCGTGACACCGCCGACATCACGGACCGGCAGAACCTCCAGTACCACTGGGTCGGCATCGAGGACGTGCCCGAGATCTGGCGGCGCCTGGAGTCCGTCGGCCTGCAGACGACGGAGGCCTGCGGCGACACCCCCCGTGGCTTCCTCGGCAGCCCGGTCGCCGGCGTGGCGGCCGACGAGATCATCGACCCGACCCCGGTCATCGCCGCGATCACCGAGAAGTACCTCGGCGACCTCGACCTGTCCAACCTGCCGCGCAAGTTCAAGACCGCCATCACCGGGCACCCGAGCCTCGACGTCGTCCACGAGATCAACGACATCTCGCTCGTCGGCGTCGTCCACCCCGAGCTCGGCCCCGGTTACGACCTCTGGGTCGGCGGCGGCCTCTCGACCTCGCCCCGGCTGGCCGAGCGCATCGGCGTCTTCGTCTCCGAGGAGGAGGCCGTGGACGTCTGGCACGGCGTCATCTCGATCTTCCGCGACTACGGCTACCGCCGGCTGCGCAACAAGGCACGCCTGAAGTTCCTGCTCGCCGAGTGGGGTCCGGCCAAGTTCCGGGAGGTGCTCGAGACCGAGTACCTCGGCCACCCGCTCCCCGACGGACCGCCGCCGGCACCCGCCACGGGCCCGGGCGACCACGTGGGAGTGCACCGGCAGAAGGACGGCAACTTCTACGTCGGGGCGACGCCCACGGTCGGCCGCATCAGCGGCACCCTGCTGACCGGCCTCGGCGATCTCGTCGAGTCCTACGGCGCCAGCGCCGTGCGGCTCACCGCGCACCAGAAGCTCGTCGTGCTGGGCGTCCCCGCCGACCGGGTCGACGCCTTCGTGACGGACCTCGAGGGGCTCGGCCTGACGGCCCGACCCAGCCCGTTCCGTCGCACGACGATGGCGTGCACCGGCATCGAGTACTGCAAGCTCGCCATCGTCGAGACGAAGCAGACCGCCACGGCCGCCATCGCAGAGCTCGAGGACCGGCTCGCCGACCTCGTCGAGGACGGCTCGCTCGATGCGCCGATGCTGCTCAACGTCAACGGCTGCCCCAACTCCTGCGCCCGCATCCAGACCGCCGACATCGGCCTCAAGGGCCAGATCATCACCGTCGACGGCGAGCAGCAGCCCGGCTTCCAGGTCCACCTCGGCGGTGGGCTCGCGTCCCACGACCGCGACGAAGCGGGTCTCGGTCGCACGGTCCGCGGTCTCAAGGTCCCGGCCACGGAGCTGCCCGACTACGTCGAGCGCGTCGTGCGCTCCTACGTCGCCGGGCGCGTCGACGGCGAGACCTTCGCCGCCTGGAGCCACCGAGCAGAAGAAGGAGCCCTGCAGTGAGCGGCACCCCCACCTCCACCCGTGTCACCCTGGCCACCCCGACGGTGCCGCGCCGGCGCCGGAGCGAGGCCGCGCTCAAGGCCGTCGTCGACGACTTCAACGCCACCCTGGGTGCCGACCCGCGGCGGGAGCCGACGGCCGACGAGGTCGCGGCGTGGGCAGCCTTCCACTTCGACGGCACCCTCGCGGTGGCCTGCTCGATGGCGGATGCCGTGCTCCCGCACGTCGTGTCGCGGTTCGCCCCCGGGGTCGACGTGCTCTTCCTCGACACGGGCTACCACTTCTCCGACACGCTCGTGACCCGCGACATCGTCGCCGAGGACCTGCCGATCACCCTCGTGAACGTCCTGCCCGAGCTCACCGTCGCCGAGCAGGACGAGAAGTACGGCGCGCGGCTCTACGAGCGCGACCCGGCCCTGTGCTGCCAGATGCGCAAGGTCGAACCCCTGGCGCGGAGCCTCGGGACCTACGAGGCGTGGGTGACGGGCGTGCGCCGCGAGGAGTCGCCGACCCGCGCCGAGACACCCCTCGTCTCCTGGGACGAGAAGAACGGTCTCGTCAAGATCAACCCGATCGCCGCGTGGACCTTCGACGAGGTCATCACGTATGCCGAGGAGCACCGGGTCGAGGTCAACTCGCTCCTCTCCGACGGCTACCCGTCCATCGGCTGCGAGCCGTGCACCCGCCGGGTCGCGCCCGGCGAAGACCCCCGTGCCGGCCGCTGGGCCGGCTTCGCCAAGACCGAGTGCGGACTCCACACATGACGACGACCGTGAACCCCACTGCAGCCCAGGCCATCTCGCCAACCGCGCTCGACGCCGAGACGGGCCGGCCGGCATACCGCAACGGGGCGGACGACCGGCGGCTGAGCCAGCTCGACGTGCTCGAGGCGGAGGCGATCCTCGTCATCCGCGAGATGGCCGGCGAGCTCGAGCGTCCCGCGCTGCTCTTCAGTGGTGGCAAGGACTCCGTCGTCATGCTGCACCTGGCGACGAAGGCGTTCTGGCCGGCGCCGATCCCCTTCCCGGTGCTGCACGTCGACACCGGCCACAACTTTCCCGAGGTGATCGCCTACCGCGACGAGACGGTCGAGCGTCTCGGTCTGCGCCTCGTGGTCGCGAGCGTGCAGGACTACATCGACGACGGCCGGCTGCGTGAGCGCGCCGACGGCACCCGCAACCCGCTCCAGACCGTTCCGCTGCTCGACGCCATCGCCGAGCACCGGTTCGACGGCCTCTTCGGCGGTGCCCGGCGCGACGAGGAGAAGGCGCGCGCCAAGGAGCGGATCGTCAGCCTCCGCGACGAGTTCGGTCAGTGGGACCCGAAGAACCAGCGCCCCGAGCTGTGGAACCTCTTCAACCCCAGGCACCGTCCCGGCGAGCACGTCCGAGTCTTCCCGATCAGCAACTGGACCGAGGTCGACATCTGGCGCTACATCGAGCGTGAGGACATCCCGCTCGCGCCGCTCTACTACGCCCACGAGCGCGAGGTCTTCCACCGGGACGGCATGTGGCTCGCCGTCGGCCCGGTGAGCCAGCCCCGTGACGACGAGCCGGTCGAGACCCGGCTCGTGCGCTACCGCACCGTCGGTGACATGTCGTGCACCGGGGCCGTCGAGTCCCCGGCCCGCACGAACGCCGACATCGTCGTCGAGGTGGCCGCCTCCACGCTGACCGAGCGCGGCGCCACGCGCGCCGACGACCGGATCTCCGAAGCCGCCATGGAGGACCGCAAGAAAGAGGGCTATTTCTGATGGCTGCCACGCTGCTGCGCCTCGCGACCGCCGGGTCGGTCGACGACGGCAAGTCGACCCTCGTCGGGCGTCTGCTCCACGACACGAAGTCCGTCCTGTCCGACCAGCTCGCCGCCGTCGAGCGGGTCAGCCGGGACCGCGGCCTGACGGCCGCCGACCTCGCGCTGCTCACCGACGGCCTGCGCGCGGAACGCGAGCAGGGCATCACGATCGACGTCGCCTACCGCTACTTCGCCACGGCCAACCGCTCGTTCGTGCTCGCCGACTGCCCCGGCCACGTGCAGTACACGCGCAACACCGTCACCGGCAGCTCGACGGCCGACGTCGTCGTGCTCCTCGTCGACGCCCGCAAGGGCGTGCTCGAGCAGACCCGACGCCACCTCGCCGTCACCGCACTGCTCCGGGTGCCGCACGTCGTCGTCGCCGTCAACAAGATCGATCTCGTCGACTTCTCGCAGGAGGTCTACGAGCGGGTCGAGGCCGAGGTGCAGGCCGTGGCCCGCGAGCTCGGCGTCGTCGACGCGATCGCCATCCCGGTCAGCGCCCTCGACGGCGACAACATCGCCGAGCGTTCCGAGCGCACGCCGTGGTACTCCGGGCCCAGCCTCCTCGAGTTGCTCGAGGCCCTGCCGCCGTCGGACGACCCGTCGCACGAGTCCTTCCGACTCTCGGTGCAGCTCGTCATCCGCCCGCAGGGTGCGGCGCGCGACGACGCCCACCGCGACTACCGGGGGTATGCCGGCCAGGTGGCCTCGGGCGTGGTGCGTGTCGGTGACGACGTGGTGGCCCTCCCGTCGGGGCGGCGCACGACCGTCGTCGGCATCGACCTCGGTGAGCAGCCGCTCGACGAGGCCTTCGCACCGCAGTCCGTGACGCTGCGCCTCGCCGACGAGATCGACCTCTCGCGCGGTGACGTCATCGCCGCCGTGGCCGACGCGCCCGAGCCGACCCAGGACATCAAGGCCGTCGTCTGCTGGCTCGGTGATGCTCCGCTGCGTCCGGGCCAGCGGCTGTTGCTCAAGCACGGGTCGCGCACGGTCCAGACCGCCGTCCGTTCGCTCGACGGCGCCCTCGACCTCGACGGCCTGCACACCGTCGCGTCGGATGCCTTGTCCCTCAACGACATCGGGCTCGTCACGCTCCGCCTCGCGTCGCCCCTTCCGGTCGAGAACTACTCCGACTCCCGCCGCGGCGGCTCGTTCCTGCTCATCGACGCCCACGACGGGCGCACCGTCGCCGCCGGCATGGTCGGCGCGACGCTCCCCACGGCGGCACCCGCGCCGACCGAGCCGGAGGGTGATGAGGAATGGGACATCTGAACCCTCACGCTCGGGGGGCTCCGCCCCCCGAGTTCCCCCCGACGACCCGCGTGGCGGGCTCTGGCGGTCCGACTCAAGCGGGGCTGAAGTCAGCGCTGCCGGTCGTGCTCGACCTGACCGGGCGCCTCGTCGTCGCTGTGGGCGGCGGCCCGGTGTCCGCGCGCCGCGTCAAGGCGTTCCTCGACGAGGGCGCCGTCGTCCGCGTCGTCTCCCCGTGGCTCTGCGAGGACCTCCGCGACCTGGCGGACGCGGGCCGGATCGACTGGGTCGAGCGGGACTACTCCGGCCCCGCCGACCTCGACCGCGCATGGTTCGCGCACACCGCCACGGGTGAGCCCTCCGTCGACCGCGAGGTCGCCGTCGACGCCGAGGCCTTGCGCATCTGGTGCGTCGACGCGACCCACGCGTCTGGCACCTCCGCCAGCGTCGCCGCGCGCGCGGACGTCAGCACCCCGGACGGCCGGGTCACCGTGTCTGCGTATGCCGCCGGCGACCCCGGTCTGGCCGTGACGGTCCGCGACGGGGTCGAGCGGGCGCTCGTCTCCGGCACCCTCGACCTGCGCCGCACCCGGACCCACCGGCAGCACGAGCCGCACGGACAGCACGGCTGGGTCGCCCTCGTCGGTGGCGGGCCCGGCACGGACGGCCTGCTGACGGCGCGCGGACACGAGCTGCTCGCGTCCGCCGATGTCGTCGTCGTCGACCGGCTCGCCCCCCGCGCCGTCGTCGACCGGCTTCCGGCATCGGTGCGCGTCATCGACGTCGGGAAGACGTCAGGGAACCATCCGGTGCCCCAGGCGCGGATCAACGACATCCTCGTCGAGGAGGCGCAGCGCGGCCTCGGCGTCGTCCGGCTCAAGGGCGGCGACCCCTACGTGCTCGGCCGCGGCGGCGAGGAGCGCGACGCGTGCCAGGCACACGGCATACGCGTGGAGGTGGTCCCCGGCGTGACGAGCGCGGTGAGCGTTCCCGCGGCGGCCGGCATACCAGTGACGCACCGCGGCGTGGCACGCGGCTTCACCGTGGTCACCGGTCACGAGGACATCCCGGTGTTGCCCACCGGCGGCGACCACACTCTCGTGCTGCTCATGGGCGTGACCCAGCTCGCGCGCACCGCCGAGCTGCTCGCCCAGCACGGCCGGTCGACGGACTGCCCCGTGGCGGTCGTCGAGCGCGGCTTCGCCCCCGACCAGCGCACCACCGTCGGCACGGTCGCCACCATCGGCGAGCTCGCTCGTGAACGCGGCGTGCAGGCGCCGGCCGTCGTGGTCGTCGGCGACGTGGTGCGTCTCGGCCCGGACTGGCGGGCCGGGCACGAGGCGGACGGGGCTACTCGCTGACGCTCTCGCTCGAGAGCGCCTCGAGGGCGGCCAGGGCCAGCGGCGGCCGGCACGCCCCGAGGATTACCTGCGGGGCGATGTCGGCTCCGACCTAGGCCTTGAGCGTGCCCGCGAGGTCGATCTCGCTGAGGACGCCGAAGCCGGCGTCGGCGAGCCGGGCCTTCGCCGCGTCGAGGGTCTCGGCGCAGCCCTGCTCGACGGTGGTGCTGAGGGTGTGGCTCATGGTGGCTCCTCGGGTGTCGGCGGGTCAGGCGGTGACGTCGTCGGCCTGCTGGGCGGCGACCCGACGGCGGACGTCGTCCATGTCGAGGTCGCGGACGGCGGCGATGACCTGCTCGAGCCCGGCCGCGGGCAGGGCACCCGGCTGGCTGAAGACGAGGATGCCGTCGCGGAACGCCATGAGTGTCGGGATCGAGGTGATCCGGGCCGCCGCGGCGAGCTGCTGCTCTGCCTCGGTGTCGATCTTGCCGAAGACGATGTCGGGGTGCTGCTCGGAGGCCGTGTCGTAGACGGGCGCGAACATGCGGCACGGGCCGCACCACGACGCCCAGAAGTCCACGAGGACGATCGGGTTCTCGGAGATCGTGGTGCCGAAGTCGGCGGCCGTGAGGTTTCGGGTGCTCATGGAGGCTCCTTCTCTGCCGTTCGATGTTATACCCACCGGGGTATACAACGGCAGGCTCTCCGACGGTGTTCCCGGCTTGGCCAGGTGCTCTGCGTCGGCTATCGTGAGCTGGGAAACATACCCCTATGGGTATCACCGGACTTTGAGGAGACCACCATGTGCCGTGCCGCCACCTGCAGGACCTGCGGTAAGACGACGTGGGCCGGCTGTGGCCAGCACGTCGACGAGGTCATGCGCAACGTGCCCTCGGGCCAGCGCTGCCCCGGCCACTCCCCGGCTGAGAAGGCCCAAGGCGGCGGCGGCTTCCTCGGTCGCATCCTCGGCCGCTCCTGACGCGTCCCCCTCGGCGGGCCTGCGTCAGCCGAGCGCGGCCACCTGGGCCTCGACGATCGCCGCGAGCTGCGGCCACCGGACGGCTTCGGCCCGCCCACCGAGCGCCGCGACGACGACGGTGCCGGCGACGACGCACCACACGGTCAGGGTGCGTGAGTGCTCGCCGTCGAGGACGAACGGCTGCTCGGCCGCCTCGACATGGGTCGTGCCGGCCACCTCGGGTGCGGCGACCGCCCGCAGCTGTCCGACGTCGGAGAGGCCCTTGCTCTTCGGCATCGTCCGGGGGAGGGCGCGCAGCTCCGTGAGCGCAGCGCGTGCGTCCTCCGGCGACGCGAACGGGATGACCTGGATGAACAGGTCGGCACGGCCGACCTCCTGGTAGGCGCGGACGCTCGTCACCGACCGCATCGCCCGCGCCCTGGTGATGGCCCCGCTCGTGCTGCCGCTCGCCCCGGTCCGGTAGGTCCGTCCTCCGCGTGCGGCCCAGGGACCCCCGGGCACGTCGCCCGCCGCGAGGCAGGCGTTCCGCGACCCGAGCGACCTGACCTGCGCCAGCATGAGGCGTCCGATGCTCGTCACGCGGCCACGATATGCCGCGGAGGCTGCAACGGTCGTACACCGAGCACGATCGTGCGCGAGGATGGAGCACCGACCAGCCCGCCCGCACCGACCTGACGAGGACGACGATGCCCGTGACGCCGCTTCCCGAGAGCGCCCCCAGCCTCCCGCAGGCCGAGGTCCGACGCCTCGACGACGCGGGGGCCCGGCTCGTCGACGTCGCGACCCGCTCGCTCGACCCGGCAGGCGGATTCGGCTGGCTCGACGACGCGGGTCGGCTCACGCCGGGCCGTCCCGCCGAGACGTGGGTGACGTGCCGGATGACGCACACCTTCGCACTGGCCCACCTCCACGGCGACGCCCGCGCGGCCGACCTCGTCGACCACGGGGTCCAGGCGCTGCGCACGACGCTGCACGACGACCGCCACGGTGGCTGGCTGTCGGTCGCCGGCAAGCAGGACGGTGTCAAGGAGGCGTATGCGCATGCCTTCGTCGTGCTGGCCGCGGCCTCTGCGACGGGGATGGGTCACCCGGACGGTCGAGCCCTGCTCGACGACGCGCTCGGCGTCATGGTCGACCGGTTCTGGGACGAGGGCGAGGGGCTCGTCGTCGACCAGTGGGACGCGTCGTGGACGCGGCTCGACCCCTATCGCGGCGTCAACGCCAACATGCACACGGTCGAGTCGTTCCTCGCCGCGGCGGACGTCACGGGCGACCGGGTCTGGCTCGACCGGGCGACCCGCGTGCTGACCCGGGTCGTCGACGGCTTCGCGCGGTCGCACGACTGGCGGCTGCCCGAGCACTTCGACGAGCAGTGGCGCCCGATGCTCGACCACAACGTCGACGACCCCGGCCACCCGTTCCAGCCCTACGGCGTGACGATCGGACACCTCATCGAGTGGTCGCGGCTGTCGCTGCACGTCGCGACCGCGCTCGGCGACGAGGCACCCTCGTGGATCCCGGGCGCCGCCCGCGACCTCTACGCCGCCGGTGTCCAGCGCGGCTGGGACGTCGATGGCGCCCCCGGCTTCGTCTACACGACCGACTTCCAGGACCGGCCGGTCGTGCGCGAGCGCATGCACTGGGTCGTCGCCGAGGCGATCGCGGCAGCGTGGACGCTCCACCGCGCGACGGGCGACACGGCATACGCCGACGACTACACGCGGTGGTGGGCGTATGCCGTCCAGCACCTCGTCGACGACCGTGACGGCTCGTGGCGCCACGAGCTCGACGAGCACAACGAGCCGTCGAGTCGCGTGTGGTCGGGCCGTCCCGACGTGTACCACGCCTACCAGGCCACGGTGCTGCCGCTGATGCGCGAGGCCGCGAGCTTCATCGGCGCGGCGCGCGGCGGCTGGTGACGGGCGCCGTCGACGTCAGGTGACGGCGGCGAGCACCCGGTCGATGCGCGGCAGTGTGACCGGGTCGTCGGGGATCTCGAGGAACCACGTGGCGAGGCGCTCGCGATCGGACTCGCTGCTCGCGCCGACCCACCGGGAGCACGCCAGCTGACCGATGTGGGCCTGCTCGGCCACGAGCATCGTGAAGTGGCCACGCCGCGTCACGCGCCCCGGGCCGCCGGCGTCGCGGTAGGCCGTGTGGATGAGTCGCGCCCGTGACGGGTCGTCGTCGCCGAACTCGAAGAGCACCATGGCCAGCTCCTGGCTCGGGTCGGCCGGGCCGAGGTTCTCGAAGTCGACGACGCAGACCCGGCCGTCCTCGGTGGCCAGCACGTTGTCGGCCCACAGGTCACGGTGGCAGACGATGGTCGACTCGTGCGGCTCGATGACGGACTCGACGGCGACGAGCTCGTCGACGAGGGCACCGAGGTGCCCGGCGAAGGGCGCCCGCTCGTCGACGACTCGCTGGTGCAGCTCGCGCCAGCGCTGCTCCCCGAGGCCCGTCGCGAACCAGTTGTCCACGGGCTCGTCCGTCGGTGGCCCTGCTCGGTGCAGTGCCGCGAGGGTGGCCCCGACGGCCGCGGGGTCGAGACCACGCATCGGGCCGCGCAGGTCGACCCACTCGAACACTCGGATGGCCGTGTCGGCGACCGTCGTGGCCACGGCCCCCGTGGTGGTGTGCACGATGCGTGGCGTGACGACGCCCTCGGCTCGCGCCGCCGCGACGAGATCGGCGTCCCGCGACATGGTGGCGAGGTCCGGCGTCGCGAACCACTCCTTGACGGCATGGGTGCCCGCCTCGGTGTCGAGCCGCCACACCTGTCCCAGCTGCCCTCGTGCGACCGGGCCGGTCAGGACGGCCGAGCCTCCGAGGCCGTATGCGTCGGCGACGTCCTGCGCCGTCGCGGCCGTGAGCATCGGATTCCCTTTCGGCTCAGACGATCCCGTTCACGGCAGCAATCGCCAGACGGCGATGCCCACCGTGAGGACGGCAAGAACCAGTGAGGACCATCCGAGCGGTGACCGACCGGCGCGGCCTCGCCCGAGGAGGAGCAGCAGGACCGCGAGCACCGACAGCACCGCGGCGACGACGGTCTCCTCGGCGCCGAGGTCGATGGTGCGGATGAGGATCGTGTCGGTGAGTCCGTTGCGGGTGAGGTAGCCGAGGGCCCGGATGAGGAAGAAGACCCACCAGCCGACCGTGATCCAGAAGAGGGCGACGCCGATCTGGCCGAGGAGGGGGTCGACGTTCTCGTCGACAGCGCGTCCCGCGGGCCCGGAAGGGGCGGGCGTGCCCGGCCAGACCGACTGTCCGGCATACGGGTTCGGCGGCACGGGGAGCTCACGGGTTGGCTCGAAGACGGGAATCGCCTGGGTCGGGGCGGTCACCATGTTGGGCACTGGCACGGTGAACTGCTCGTCGGGTGCTCGGGACCCGCTGGACCTGCCCGAGGCGGGACTGTCGCTCATGGCGTCAACGTACCCGCCGCAGGAGTCGCGATGCTGGTGCTGCCCCGACGAGGATTTTCCGGAAGGGTGTCGTATGAGGACGATGTCGTTCGTGGAACAAGTGTCCGGCGGCCGACTCGGCCCGTCGGGAGCGGGGGGCCGGGACGGACCTCTCGCCCAGGACCAGGAGGAGCTGACGATGACGGAGTACCTGATCACCTTCAACGACGAGTGGGTGCAGGAGCACACGGAGGACGAGATCAAGGCCAAGGGAGTGGCCAGCCGGGCGGTGGTGCGCGAGATGCAGGAGCAGGGCGTGCTCCTCTTCACCAACGGCGGCCTCGACGCCGACACCGCAATCTGCAGCGTCGTGGCCGAGGACGGCAAGCCCGTCTTCACCGACGGACCCTTCGTCGAGACGAAGGAGCACCTCGGCGGCTTCTGCGCCGTGGACGTGCCGGACGACGAGACGGCACGCTACTGGGCCGGACGGCTCGCCGTGGCGCTCGAGTGGCCGCAGGAGGTGCACCGGTTCCGCGGTGCCGGGATGGCCCGCCGCGACACCGCCGGGCAGGTGTGAGCGCCATGGCCAGATACCTGTTGTCCGTCTTCGGAACACCGGAGACCACCGAGTTCGGCGCCTATCCCTCCCGGGAGGACATGCTCGAGGCGTTCGCCGCCACCGGCGAGTTCAACGACATGCTCAAGAGGGACGGGCACTTCGTCTTCGCCGACGGCCTCGAGCCGGCCTCGACCGCCACGACCGTGGACGGGCAGGGCGAGCGACCGGTGTTCACCGACGGCCCCTATCTCGAGACGAAGGAGTACCTCGGCGGCTTCTGGGTCATCGAGGCGGCCGACCTCGACGTCGCGCTCGCGCTGGCCGCCCAGGGGTCGAAGGCCTGCCGCGGCACGGTCGAGGTGCGGCCCTTCCGGACGGCGGAGTCCGTGCAGGCCCTGATGGAGCCGTGACCGAGCCCGACGTCGCACAGACGATCACCCGCGTCCACCAGCAGGAGTGGGGGCGGGTGGTCGCCGGCCTCGCGCGCCGCTTCGGCGACCTCGACGTGGCCGAGGAGGCCGCGGCCGAGGCGTTCGCCGCCGCCGCGGAGCGGTGGCCGCGAGACGGCATACCGCCCAACCCCGGCGGTTGGCTCGCCACGACGGCCAACCGCAAGGCGATCGACCGGCTCCGTCGCGAGTCCCAGCGCGACGCCAAGCACCAGGCGGCCCTGATGATGCACGACGACAGCCCTGCCGAGCCGACCGGCCCGGTCGAGGACGACCGACTGAGGCTCGTCTTCACCTGCTGCCACCCCGCGCTCGCGATGGAGGCCCGGGTGGCCCTGACCCTGCGCCTGCTCGGCGGTCTCACTGTCGCCGAGATCGCCCGGGCCTTCCTCGTGCAGGAGACCACGATGGCGCGGCGGATCACCCGCGCCAAGGTCAAGATCGCGGCGGCGCACATCCCCTACCGCGTGCCGTCGGCCGACGACCTCCGTGAACGGCTGGCTGGAGTCCTCGCGGTCGTCTACCTCGTCTTCAACGAGGGCTACCTCGCCGGCGACGGTGACGACGCCGTCCGGGTCGACCTCAGCGACGAGGCGATCCGGCTCGGGCGCCTGCTCCGGGACCTCCTCCCGGACGACGGCGAGGTGACCGGACTGCTCGCCCTGATGCTCCTGACCGACGCCCGGCGAGCCGCGAGGGTGTCCCGCACCGGGGAGCTGGTCACCCTCGCCGAGCAGGACCGGGGTGCGTGGGACCGCGCCCTCATCGCCGAGGGCCGGGCCCTCGTCGACGAGCGCCTGCGGGTCGTCGCCTCCGGTGGTGAACGGCCGGGGCGCTACCAGCTGCTGGCGGCGATCAACGTCGTCCACACCGACGCCCCCTCGGCCCCGGACACGGACTGGTCCCGGGTCGTCGCCCTCTACGACGCGATGCTGCGCGTCGACCCGTCGCCGATCGTGCGGCTCAACCGGGCCGTAGCGGTCGCCGAGCTGGACGGACCCCTGGTCGGACTGGCCGAGGTCGACCGCCTCGGTGACGCCCTCGACGGCTACCACGCCTTCCACGTCGCCCGGGCCGAGCTGCTGCGACGGCTCGGTCGCAGCGGTGAGTCGCGCACGGCATACGACCGGGCCATCGCCCTGACCGGCAACCCGGGGGAGCGGGCCCACCTCACGCGACGACGCGACCAGCTCACCGGCTGAGCGCCGGGCGGGCCGCTCCTACGTCTGGCGGTCCTACCGTGGCAGTCATGACGCACTCCCATCACGACGTTTCCGTTCCCCGAACGCACGGGCCGGCTGCCGGCCGCCCCCACGTCCACGACCAGGTGGACGCCTCGGACGGAGGGGACGACCTGCTCGACCTCGACGGCGAGGTCCTGGACGCGTACTGGGGTGTGGCGCTCGACCGGGTGACGGCAGCAGCGGCGGAGGGCCTCGGGGCCGTCGGACGCTCGCCGGCCCGGGTCGTGGACCTCGGCGCGGGCACCGGCACGGGCGCCGTCGGGCTAGCGCGTCGCCTGCCGGAGGCGGAGGTCGTCGCCGTCGACGTCTCCGAGCCCTCGCTGGCCCGCGTGGCGGTCAAGGCGCACGCAGCCGGCGTCGGTGATCGGGTGCGCACGCTCGTGGCCGACCTCGACACCGGTTGGCCCGACCTTTCCCCGATCGACCTCACGTGGGCCTCGATGTCGCTGCACCACCTCGTTGACCCGGTCCGGTCGCTGGCGGAGCTTCGCCGGCTCACCTCTCCCGGCGGCCTGCTCGCCGTGTCGGAGTTCGACGAGCCGTTGCGCTTCCTGCCCGACGACCTCGGCATCGGCCGGCCCGGTTTCGAGACCCGGGCGCTCGAGGTCCTCTCGACCGTCCACGCCGAGGCGCTGCCCAACATCGGGGCGTCATGGGCCGTGATGCTCGCCGAGTCGGGGTGGACCGTGGTCGACCAGCACGACGTGGTCATCGACGAACGTGCACCACACCATCCGCTCGCCGCCCGCTACGCCAGGGCCTGGTTCGCCCGGCTCGAGGACGGGCTCAGCGGTCGCCTCGACGCCGAGGACCAGCTCACGCTCGAGGCCCTCCTCGACGACGGCCCGCAGGGGTTGCTGCACCGGAGCGACCTGCACCTGCACGGCATACGTTCGTTGACGCTCGCCCGAGCCTGACCGGCGAGGATCCCGGTCGGCCCGCGGGGGATCAAGGCAGCTTCGGCCCGGGCCAGTGGCGGTCACGCACCCCGAGACGAAGTCCTGCAAGGCCGAGGGCAACGAGCAGGACGCAGGGGAGGAGGATCGGCGAGCGCCAGGGCTCGAAGGCGCTGTAACCCTGAACGGCGACCGCCACCCCGGCGACCATGGTGGCGCCGGCAAGGAGCTCGATGATGCTGAGGACCAGTGACAGCGGGCTACGACGAGCGGGTCCTGCTGTGAGCACGAGGACGGCCGCCCACGTGAAGAGCGCGGCAGCGACGGCGAGGATCATCCCGATCCCGAGGAGCACTCCGCCCAACCCGGCCTCGGGGTCACGGCCTGCCACGATCATCACGCCGGCGAACACGAGGGCGGACCCCCCGACCAGCAGATGACCACAGCTGATGACGCTTCGTGTGATGGAGCGGGGCCGGCCGGTTCCCATGACCCATCGAAACACGCGCCGGCCGCGGCCCGCCTGAGCAGTGCTACTCGCTCGGCGTGACCGGCTACGCGCCGCGGGCTGACAGGATCGCGGTGGCCAGCAGGATGTCGATGGTGGCCGCGACGACCAGGACGGCGGCCATGAGGCCGAGCTTGGCTCCGTTGGATCGCTCGGCCCTGACGATGCCCATGTTGACGGACAGTGCACCGAAGGCGACCAGGATGCCCAGGGCGCCCTGCACGAGCAGCAGCAGCAGGAGCGGGAGCAGCGCCAGGACCTGCTGGGCCTTGGGGGTGGGCGGTCCGGTCGGGTAGTCCTTGCCGTCGATGACCAACGACGGATAGGCACGCGCCACACCGCCCTTGACCTTGGCCTCGATCGGTCCGGCGGCGCCGGGAAGCGTCAGGCGGTTGCGCGGGAAGCCGTGCGGCTTGACCTGCTGGCCGGCGACGCTGAACTTGAAGCCCTTCCAGAACGACTGCTCGACGGCGATGTCGCCGGAGACGCCCGGGATGTTGACTGTGGCGATAGGCATGGGCGGAGTGTGACAGATGTGAGGTTTGCGGCTTTCTCGCCTTGCCGATTGGCGGCCTGTCGAGCTTCGGTCCGCCTCACGCGCTCGTCGCCCATAACTCGCTGGCCGCGGGTCGGAGGTCTGGGCAGACTCTGCGGGTGGACTCCCACGTCGTCGACGCGCTCCGTGATGCAGTGGTGCACCGGTCACCCGGTCACCCGATCGGCCTGTACCTCACGGGCTCCAGCTGCGACGGCGGCCTTCGACCCGACAGCGACCTCGACGTCCTGCTCCTCACACGCGACAGCCTCGACGACGATGAGCGGCGGTATCTGGTTGGCCACCTGCTGAAGCACTCCGGACGACGCGCGACCGTGCGGCCTGGCCGCCCGGTCGAGCTCACGTCCCTCGTCCGCACCGATGTCGTGCCGTGGCGCTACCCAGCAGTCCGCGACTTCCGCTACGGCGAATGGCTCCGCGCCGACTACGAGACCGGCCACCTGCCCGCCCGCGAGGTCGATCCCGACCTGGCCGTGTTGTTGACCTCGGTCTCGGGCTCAGGCCGACAGCGCGCACGAGTGCTGCTCGGCCCCCCTCTCGCGGGGCTCGTCGATCCCGTCCCTCGCGCTGACCTGGCCAGGTCGATCTTCGACGCGCTGCCGGAGCTGCTCGACAACCTCGAGGGCGACGAGCGCAACGTCCTGCTGACCCTCGCGCGGATGCTGTACACCCTGCGCACCGGCCTGATCGCCCCGAAGGACACCGCCGCCGTCGCCGTGGCAGCGACCTTGAGTCCGGCCCGGGCGCGGACGCTCGACCTTGCGGCGACGGCATACCTCGGGGAGGCCGAGGACGACTGGGCCGCCCTGGGCGACGAGGCGGAAGCGCTGGCGACGGCTCTCGTCGCTGAGATCGACGCGCTCCGTCCCTGACAGCCTCCCGTTCGGCCTGCGGTCAGCGGACGTCATACCGCCGACGCGCGACCGCGAGGCCGATGAGCGAGATGACGGCGACGGCCATGTAGTAGACGCTGGGCGCGTTGAGGGATCCGGTGAGCCCGATGAGCCAGGTGAGCACGAGCGGGGCGATGCCACCCATCACCGTGACGCCCACGTTGTAGGCGACCGAGACGCCGGTGGCTCGCACGTCACGCGGGAAGAGGGTCGTGAGCAGGGCCGGCAGCGGGCCGAAGTAGAGGGCCATGATGACGCCGAGGATGCCGATCGCGACGACGAGGACGGGGACGGTCGGCGACGCTATGACCACGGCGAACAACGGCCAGGCCAGCACCAGTGCGCCGATGGCGGCCCAGACCATGACCCGGGCCGGTCCGACGCGGTCGGCCAGCCGCCCGACCAGGGGGACGCCGACCATGGTGACCACGCCCGCCACGACGCCGCCGAGGTAGGCGGCGCTCGCCGGGACGCCGAGGTTCTTCACGGCATACGTGGGCATGAAGAGGATGAGGTAGACCGAAATCGTCGCGACGCCGACGCAGGCCGAGCCGGTGACCACGCGGCCCAGGTGTTCGGTGAAGGTCGCGCGGATCGGCGCCTCGTGCGGGGTGCTCTCGGTGAACTCCTTGGTCTCCGTCAGCCGGGCCCGGATGTAGAGGCCCACCGGGCCGATGAGGCAGCCGAGGACGAACGGGATCCGCCAGCCCCACGAGTAGAGGTCCGGCTTCGACAGCTGCGTGAACAGGACGTAGCCGAAGGCCGAGGCGAGGAACATCGAGATGCCCTGGCTCGCCACCTGCCAGGAGGCGTAGTAGGCCTTGCGGTTCGGAGCCGTTTCGACGAGGAACGTTGTCGCCGAACCGAACTCGCCACCGGCCGAGAAGCCCTGGACGAGTCGTGAGATCAGGATGATGACGCCCGCCCAGGCGCCCACCATGGCGTGCGTCGGCGCCGCCGCCATGAGGATCGTGCCCACCATCATGAGCAGGAGCGTGAGGGTCAGGGCCTTCTTGCGTCCGTGCCGGTCCCCGTAGCCGCCGATGAGCATGCCGCCGAGCGGCCGGACGAGGTAGGAGATGGCGAACGTCGCGAAGGTGAGGATCAGACCCAGCGTCTTGTCGCCCTCGGGGAAGAAGTTCTCGGCGATGACGATGGCGAACGACGCGTAGACGATGATGTCGAACCACTCGAGCGCGGCACCGATGGAGCTGCTCAGGACTGCCTTGCGTGCCTCGGTCAGGCGTTCGGGAGTCACCTCTGTGGGTGTGGCGGTCAGGGTCATGGTGCTCCTTCGGTCCAGCGTGGGTTCAGGCGGTGAGGCGGCTGATGAGGTGGCCGAGCATCTCGTCGCAGCGCTCGATCTGCTCGAGGGCGACGAACTCGTCGGGTGCGTGGGCCTGTGCGATGTCTCCGGGGCCGCACACCACCGTCGGGATGCCGGCGCGCTGGAAGAGCCCGGCCTCGGTGCCGTAGGCCACCTTCTCCGTGCTCGCGTCGGCGCCGAGTCCGGTCACGAGGGCGATGACGTCCTCGTCGTCGGCCGTGTCGAGTCCGGGGGCCTGCGCGCCGATGGAGACCTCGACGCGGGCGTCGGGGTTCTCCTCCCGCATGGCCTCCTCGATGCGGCGCGCCTCGGCGCGGAACGCCTCGATGGTGGCGTCGACGTCGACGGCCCCGACCGCGCGGAACTCGAAGGTGAGGGAGCACTCGGCGGGGACCGTGTTGACGGCGATGCCGCCCTCGATCTGGTTGACGGTGGCCGTCGTGAAGGGCACGTCGTAGTGCTCGTCGAACGGCCCGTCCGCACGGAACCCGTCAGCAACGCCACGGACGAAGCGGACGAGCTGAGCGGCATACTCGATCGCGTTGACGCCGTGGGGAGTTCGCGACGAGTGGGCCGCGACGCCGTGGAAGACGACCTCGATCATCGTCAGCGACTTGTGCCCACGGATGACGCGCATGCTCGTCGGCTCGCCCACGATGCAGGCGCGGGGACGCAGCCCGCGCTCGACGATCTCGTCCACGAGCGAGACGGCGCCGACGCAGCCGACCTCCTCGTCGTAGGAGAAGGCGAGGTGCACCGGCTCGCTCAGCGGCGTGCGGCTGAGCCGCGGCACCGCGGTCATGACCGACCCGATGAAGGCCTTCATGTCGCACGTGCCCCGGCCGTAGAGGCGGCCGTCGCGGATCTCGGGGACGAACGGCTCGCTCGACCAGTCCTGCCCGTCGACCGGCACGACGTCAGTGTGCCCCGAGAGGACGACGCCTCCGGTCGTCGTGCCGTCGGCGGCCGGGAAGGTCGCGAGGAGGTTGGCCTTCGTCCCCTCCTCGTTGGTGACGAGGACGGGCTCGACCCCGTGCGCGCGCAGCTCGTCGGCGACGAGGTCGATGAGCGGCAGGTTGGTCTCGCGGCTCGTCGTGTCGACCTGCAGCAGCCGCGTGGTCCAGTCCAGGCTGACCGGCTGGGTGGGGCGCGAGGTCTCGCGAGTGGCGCCAACGGACGGCATTCATCTCTCCCGGGTCGTGGTCTGCGTGCCGGGACTTGAGGCATCCCGCACTGGTGACCGAGGATGGCAGCCATGCCACCGAGAGGCCGCTCGACGCAGGATGACGCGACGCGTCGTGAGATGGCGCAGGATTCCGCCGCCCGCGCCGACGAGCTCGACCTGGCGATCGTCAACTGCCTGCAGCTGCAGCCGCGCGCCTCGTGGACCCTCGTGGGTCGGGCGCTCGATGTCGACCCGGTGACGGTGGCCCGCCGGTGGCAGCGCCTCTCCGCGGCCGGCATCGCGTGGGTGTCGGGTCGGGCGACCGGGCAGGGTCGCCCCGAGTCGTGCCTCGCCGTGGTCGAGCTGAGCTGCACCGCGGCCGACACGCTCGCCATCGCGCGGCGCGTGACCGAGCTGCCCCACGTGCTCAGCGTCGAGCACACGAGCGGGCCGCGCTCGTTGACGATCCTCGTCGAGGTGCGCGACCTCGCCTTCCTCTCGCGCTTCCTCCTCGAGTCGGTCGGGACGATCCCGGGCGTCGTCGCGACGAGCAGCCACGCCGTGACCAAGGTCTACTCGATGGGCGACCACTGGCAGCTGCACGTGCTCGACCCCGCGCAGCGGGGCGTGATGCTGCGGGCCCAGCAGCCGCGCCTCGACGGACTGACCTCCGACCAGGCCGACCTGGCGCGCGGCTACGACCCCGTCGACCGGCAGCTGATCCTGCTGCTCGGTGAGGACGGTCGTATGCCGGTCGCGACCATGGCCGCGCGCGCCGGCCTCAGCGAGAGCACCGTGCGTCGCCGCCTGGCGGGCCTCGTCGGCAACGGCCGGGTGGTCCTGCGCTGCGACATGGCGCTGCCCGACTCCGGCTGGCCCGTCATCAGCTGGCTCTGGGCCTCCGCGGATGCCGGTGACATCGACGACGTCGCCATGACCCTGCGCCGCCTGCCCGGGATCCGGGTGTGCTGGCGCATCTCCGGGGGTGGGCCGAACCTCATGCTCGCGCTCACGACGCACTCGCTGCACGAGCTGTCGCAGGTCGAGGCACGGCTGGCCGCGGAGGTGCCGCAGATGACGATCCACGACCGGTCGATGGTCCTGCGGTCGATCAAGCGGATGGGTCGCGAGCTCGACCTCGACGGCCGCAGCGTCCGCTCGGTGCCCCTGGACATCTGGGCCGACACCGTCGGCCCGCAGCCGCCCTGAACCGCAAGAGGGAGCCCGACGCCCACGTCAGGCCCGGGTCGATCGTCCGTCAGAGGGCGGTCGAGGCTTGGCAGACTGGATCGATGACCGATGACGTCGTGGACCTCGACAGCAAGTTCGCCCTCTTCGCCGAGCCGTGGTCGCCCAAGCTCGTGGCGCGCGTCAACGACTACGAGATCAAGCTCGTCAGGCTCGAGGGCGAGTTCGTCTGGCACACCCATGAGGACACCGACGAGCTGTTCCTGGTGGTCGAGGGGCAGCTGACCATCCAGCTGCGCGATCGCGACGTCGTCCTCGGACCCGGACAGCTGTTCGTGGTGCCACGCGGGGTCGAGCACTGCCCGCGCGCGGACCACGAGGTGAAGGCCCTGCTCCTTGAGCCTGCCGGCGTCGTCAACACGGGAGATGCAGGCGGCGACCTGACCGCTGTCGTCGAGGCGATCTGAGCCACCTTCGTGGTCAGCTTCCATGGTGGGTTCTCCTCGAAGCGGGAAGGCAGACGGAGGCATGCCGCCGGCTGGGGCCGACGGCATACCTCTCGTGGGTGCGCCGTGGTCAGGCGCCCTCCCTCACCTCGTAGATCGAGTCCGCCACGAGGCCGTGCGCGTCACGATGCACGGTGTGGGCGGCCTCGGCGTCAGGCGCCTCGACGAGGCAGAAGATCTGGCCCCGGTCCTCGTCGACCCAGTAGCGCAGGTAGCTGACGCCGTGCGGTCCCTGCGTGGCGAGGTCGGCCTGGTGGGCTTGTGCGACGGCGTCCATGGTGACCCCGTCGCCGAGGGAGTGGACGTCCATGAAGAGCGGCATGCTCGTGGTCCTTTCTGGTGCGGAATGGATACGTCCAGCGTCGCCGTCCGGGACCGCAGGGTCATGGGTGGTGGCTACCCATCCGCTCGTGGGGCGCCACCCATCTTGAGCAGCTCACGTCGGCTCGACACCCCCAGCTTCGCGAGGACCGAGGACACGTGGTGCTCGGCCGTTCGGCGGGAGATGACGAGCTGCTCGGCGATCGCGGCGTCCGTGCACCCTCGCTCGAGCAGGTCGAGCACCTCCGCCTCTCGCGCGGTCAGCCCCGCAGGGTGGTCGCGCGTCGACGTGCGAGGGGCACGTGACGTCGCCCACCCGTGCCCTCGCATCTCCGTCCGGGCGCGTGCAGCCGCCGCGTGGGCGCCGAGTCGGTCGAAGCCGGCCACTGCCTCGGCCAGCGCCTCCCGCTCGCCGCTCCGTGCCAGCGCGAGGCTCCGGTCGAACGGGCACCCGAGCGACTCCCAGCTGTCGGCGGCCTCGCGCCACGCCCCTGCCAGCTCGGCCGCGAACGGGGGAGCCACGCGTCCGATCGCCGCCGCCCCTCCGAAGGCCTCGAGTCGGCCGGCATCCGGTCGATCGGCGCCCAGCCAGCGCGCCACGCTGCCGCGGTTCCACGGGCCCTCTGCTGACTTCACGAATGGCCACGCCTCTGCTGCCAACGTGGCGGCGCGTCGAAGGTCGCCTCCGATCCAGGCGATCTCACACCTGGCGCCGACCGCAGGTACCACGCGCTGGATCTCGTTCGTGCCGGAGGCCAGCGTCCACACGCGCGCCAACGCCTCGTCGACGTCCCCCTCGCCGGTGCGGCCACGCACGTGTGCAAGCGTGACGAGGGGCTGGATGGCGTCGATGACGGGAAGGTCGGGACGGCTGAGAAGCATCTCGGCGCAGGCCTTGGCGCGGCCCAGGTCGCCGCGGTCGAGATGCAGTTGGGCCTCCCAGCCCTCGAGATAGCGGGTCCACGAGTCCAGGTCGCGCTCGGTGCAGTACTCGAGACCCTCGCTCAGGTAGCGGCGTGCAGCGTCGTGCCGACGTTGGAGCACCGCAGGAGAGGCCAGGTTGCAGTAGGCCCGGGCGGCGTGCTCGTGCAGCTCGTGGGTGCGAGCCTGGTGCAGGCTTTGGTCCAGCAGCATCGTTCCGCCCACGATGTCGCCGGCGGCGAGCTCCATGGCGCCGAGGTTGTTGAGGGCATGCACCCGCACCTCGGTGCGCTGGGCGTCGGGTAGGGATTCGGCGAGCTCGAGGCTCCGTCCGGCCCACTCTCGCGTGCCGGCGAGGTCGTCGGCGAGCATCCTCAGCTGTGCCCGGTTGCTGTAGGCGAGCGCCAGCTCGTACGTCCCGGTGCCCTCCAAGAGGTCGATGGCTACCCGCGCCATCGACTCCGCGTCGTCGTTGCGGCCGGCCATCCAGCTGAGTCGCGACAGGGAGCGCCACGCGTCGCCGACCCGGACCGTCGTGTTGGTCCGCTCCCAGATCTTCCGGGCCGCCCCCACTGCCGTGATCGCTTCGTCGATGTGGTCGGTGAGGTAGAGCTCGTAGCCGAGGCCCCACAAGAGCTCGGCGTGCCGCTCGGGGGGCACTTCCGTCTCGCCCAGCGCGTCGGCATGGTGAAGGGCGCGCCGGTACTGCTCGGCGGCCTGTCGGTGGGCACCGAGCCTGGACGCTCGTGCCCCCGCCTCCGGGGCGTGCTCCAGCACGGAGCGGCCCAGGCCGGCGGCGTCGGCGTGGTGGGCCAGCCGGGCCGGGTCGGCCCCGCGAGCCTCCAGCGCGGCGAGGAGCCGGCGGTGGATGTGGATCCGGCGCCCCGCGGGGACCTCGCCGGCGACGGCGAGCCGGCCGAGCTCGTGCCGAAACGTGATGTCGTGGTCAGTGTGGATGAGCAGTCGCCGGCGGAGGGGCTCGTCGATGACGAGGAGTCCCTCGGACAACAGCTCCTCCAGCACGTCGGGCTCGACCCGCGACCCGGCCAGCGCGACGATTTCGAGCGCCCGGCGCGCCGGCTCGGGCAGCCGTGACACTCGCGCGAGCACGGCATCCCGCACGGTGGGTGGAACCCCCGTCGTGTCGCCCCAGAGCACCTCGGTGACGAAGAACGCGTTGCCACCGGTGACGTCGTAGAGGTGACCGGCATCGAGCGCCACGGAACCCGACAGCTGCCCGGCCCGCTCCGTGGCGAGGGTGGCCACCGCACGGGGGCTCAGGGCCGGGAGATCGATCCGACGCGTGCCACAAGCGGACGCCGTGTCTCCCAACAGGATTCGCAAGGCACTGCCGATGTGAGTGTCCTCGGGACGATACGTCACCAGCACCAGAGCGCGGCATCCGTGGATCCGACGCGCCAGGTGACGCACGAGGTCGAGTGTTGCCTCGTCCGCCCAGTGCGCGTCCTCGATGACGAGGAGGTAGGGCTCGCCGGGTGGCGCGGCCCGGAGGGCGTCGACGACCCGGGCGAAGACCTCCGGACGGGAGGCGTCCTCGGACCAGACACCGGCCGGCAACGTGGGCAGCATGTCTCGCAGCGGCCCCAGCGGCGCCGGAGTGGCCGACCCGTCACAGGCGCCGATCCCGACGCGGGCGAGGCCCGCAGCCGCGGTGGCGGCCGAGGTCACGAACGACGTCTTGCCGATACCGGCCTCACCCGAGACGAAGACGAGCCGACCCCGTCCCGCGGCCGCCTCCTCGAGGTGGCCCGCGACGGCCCGGAGCTGCTCACGGCGCTCGAGAAGCGTCACCTGTCGATGCTAGGTCGTGCTGGAGCGCGCGGGTCAGGGTTCGGCGAGACCCGCGGGGCGGTCGCTCAGCGGCCTCCGGCCTGCCGGGTGATGTAGTTGACGGCGACGAAGGACCGGAAGGCCGCGAGCGCGTCGTCCGACTCGATGCGGATGGTCCGGGTGCCGACGCGCTCGGCGCCCTTGACCCAGCTGCCGACCTCGGCCATGTCGGCGGTATGCACCTCGAGCTCGAGCCGCACCGGCCTGTCGAGCTGCGGCGGCCGGAGCCGGCCGTCGAGCGCGCGCCTGACCGCTTCGGCGGCCGCCTCCTCGATCCGCTCGCGAGCCACGCGCGGGTGCAGGCTGCTCGCGGCGAAGCGGGTGATCGAGTGCTTGGTGATGACCGTCGCGGCCTCTGGGGCAAAGGGCGACGTCTCGGTGATCGTCACCTCGTCGCCGGTGACCAGGCCGATCGGCACCCCGAAGTGCGCGGCCACGAGGGCGTTGATGCCGCTCTCGCCGACCTCGGTGTCGCCGATCCGCGCGGCGGAGAACACCTCCGGGTTGTAGGTGTGCGACAGCGTCGACGACTCCCCGGAGATCGAACCGTGGTAGCCGACCAGGAAGACGACGTCGAAGGAGTCGTCGAGTCCCTCCATCATGTAGAGCGGCTTGTGGCGACCCGAGATGTAGCTCGCGTCGTGGGACAGGTCGTCCGGGTCGAGATTGCGCATCTGTCCGTGCGAGTCGTTGACGACCACCTGGGTGGCACCTCCGCGCACGGCACCTTCGATCGCCGCGTTCACCTCGCCGAGCGTGAGGGCGCAGCCGATGTCGTATGCCGTCGTCCCCTCCCGACACTGCGTCCAGTCGACGATCCCCGCCACGCCTTCGAAGTCGAACGACAGGTAGGCCTTCACCGCACGTCCTTGAGCCGGCCCCACGCGTGCCACCGGTCGATCTCGACCCAGGCGCTGACGCGCGGGCGGTCGCGGACGGCATACGCCTTCCCGGTGTAGTGCCGGGCGATCCGGTCGATGTCGCGCAGCTCGGCGTCGTCGACGATCTCGGCGACGCGGCCCAGGATGCTGATGTGAGTGATCCAGTCACCTGGGTCCATGGCGCTGAGGCTCACCCGCGGGTTGGTCCGCAGATGCTCGAGCCGCTTCCGCCCGGCGTCCATGTTGACGAGCACTCTGCCGTCCTCGTAGAGGTACCAGGTCGGCACGGAGACCGGCTGCCCGTCCGGACGCACGGTGCTGATCGTCGCGTGCCAGGGCTTGACGAGCTCGTCTGCCACGGCTGCCGGCAGGGGTGGCTTGGGCACGAAGACTCCTCTGGTCGGGCTTCCCACCGTAGACCGCCGCCCCGCTGCGCGGCGGTCACGAGTCCCAGGCGGGGAAGCCGGGACGAGACTCGTGACCGCCGGATCAGGGGACGGCCGCGGGCGTCAGGCGAAGGCGACGAAGGCGATCGGGTTGGACGTCGGCTGGTCCGAGCCGCCGGCGGGCTCGACCGTGATGCCGGCGCCCTTCGAGTGCGTGGCGTCGCCGCTCAGCACGACGACCTGGTCGCCACCCCCGGGCATCAGGCCCGCGGAGGTCATGTGACCCGTCGCGTCCTGGAGCCACAGCTGGAAGACCTTGCCGGCGGGCGGCTGCGCCATACCCGAGGTGATGAGGACGGCCCGGTGGAGAGAGCTGGACCGGACCACGGTGGCTGTGGCTCCGCCTGCGAGGCGTTCCCCGTAGCGTGTCGCGTCCGACGCGGCGAGCACCTGGTCGGCCATGACCCGCTGGGGATCCTGGCTGACCTGGCGCCACACGGTGAACCCGCCGATGGCGAGCACCGCCACCGTGGCGGCTGCCACGACGAGGCGCCAGCCCCGGCCGAACCCACGACCTGCGCGGGACCGGCGGCGTTCCGCGAGCTCGTCGGCCGTACTGTCTTCGGCCGGTTCGCTGCCCTCGGCTGGTTGGGGGGCCTCGATCGGCGGCAGCGGACGCACGGTCGAGATCTCGGCGAGCACCTTGGCCCGGAGCGACGGCGGCGGCGCGACCTCGGTCAGTGCCGACAGCTGGTGCGCCGCGGCGACGAGGCTGTCGACCTCGGCCTGGCAGGCCGAGCAGCCGGCGAGGTGGCGCTCGAACCGCGCCCGCTCGACCTCGTCGAGGGCGTCGACGGCATACGCGCCGGAGAGCGCGTGGATGTCCTCGCTCACAGGGTCACCCCCAACGTGTCTCGTAGTCTGATGAGTCCATCACGGATGCGTGTCTTGGCGGTCCCGAGCGGCAGGTCGAGCATGCTTGCCACCTCCGTGTGCGTGTACCCCGAGAGGTAGGCCATCTCCAACGCCTGCCGTTGGACCGGGGTGAGCGTCTCCAACGCCCGATGAACCCGCTCCGCATCGAGCCGTTCGACGACGGCCTCCGCGGTGGAGTCGTGCGTGACGTCCTGGTTGCTGGCGCCGTAGCCCTCGTCGCGGTTGCGAGCCGCCTCCGCCGACCGGACCCGGTCGACGGCCTTGCGGTGGGCGATCGTGAGCATCCACGACATCGCCGCACCCTTGCTCGGGTCGAAGCGTGCGCTGTGCCGCCAGATCTCGAGGAAGACCTCCTGGGTGACCTCCTCGGACTGGGCGGGGTCGCGCACGACCCGGCGGACGAGACCGAAGAGCCGGGAGGAGACCGCGTCGTAGAGCTCTGCGAACGCCGTCTCGTCGCCGGTCGCCGCTCTGTGGAGCAGCTGCTCCAGATGGACTGGGCGGGCGGTCCCCTCCGGCGACTCATCGCCGGAGGGGACCACCGAGAACCGTGACATGGGGTCCATTGTGTCGCCCGTCGTCGTGCTCTGCGTCAGCCTGGTCGGCAGACGATCAGGGCATCAGCACGCCGTCGATGATGTACACCGTGGCGTTGGCGGTCGGGACGTTGCCGCAGATGACCTTCGCGTCGGCCTTGCCGACGGTGTAGTTCTCACCGGAGCCCTTGACCGTGATCGTCGTGCCGGCGAGCGTCTTGTGGTCGCCCGCGAGCTGGTCCGGCGAGAGCTTGCCGGCCACGACGTGGTTCGTGAGGATCTTGGTGAGGGTCGGCTTGTCGGCGAGGACCTTCTGGAGGTCGGCGGCCGGGATCTTGGCGAACGCGTCGTTGACGGGCGCGAAGACGGTGATCTCGGGAGCCGAGTTCAGGGTGTCGACGAGGCCGGCCTGCTTGACGGCGGTGACGAGGGTCGAGAGCAGCGGGTTGTTGCTCGCGGCGGTCGCGACCGGGTCGGTGGCCATGCCGTTGAACGAGCCCTTGCCGTCCTTCGGCACGGCCTGGCAGCCCGGGCCGAAGACGGCCGATGCGGCGTCCATCGAGGCGGACGAGGACATCGTGTCGGACGGGGTGTTCGACATCGTGTCGGCGGGCGTGCTGGCGGCAGGCGTGCTGCCACCGGAGGGCGCGGCGTCGCTGGAGCTGCTGCAGGCCGCGAGGCTCAGGGGCAGGGCGATGGCGAGGGCGACGAGGCCGGTACGGGTCTTCATGCTCTTCATGTCAGTCACTCCTTGTGGCTGTGTGGTGCACGGTCATAGGGGGTTCGGGGCCGGTGCGGCTCCGGATTGCTTGTCGGACAAGTTTTTTCGCGGGTTTCTCGGTCGTATGCGTTCACGCGACGGTCACCACCACCTCCTGGATGCCGCTCGACCCGCTGGGGAACGGCGTGGCACGTTCGGTGATCTGTGCCTGTCCCTTGAGGTCGGTCGCGCGCACGGAGATCCGGTGCAGTCCGGGCTTGGCGTCCCACGGGACGTACCACTGGCGCCAGTAGTCGACACCGACGTCGGGCCCGAGCTTCGTTGCCTGCCAAGGGCCGTCGTCGATCTTGACCTCGACCTTGCCGACACCGCGGTGCTGGGCCCAGGCGACGCCGCCGATGGCGGTCGTGCCGGCCTTGATCGTCGACAGCGGCGCCGGGGTGTCGATGCGGGCGCTCGTCTTGATGGGGGCGTCCGTCGCCCATTGGCGCTTCGTCCAGTAGGACTGGTCGGCGGCATACGTGGTCAGGGTGAGCTTGGTCAGCCACTTCGTCGCTCCGACGAAGCCGTAGAGGCCCGGCGTGATGAGGCGGGCCGGGAAGCCGTGGGTGTCGCTGAGCTGGGCACCGTTCATGCCGATGGCGATCATCGCGTCGCGTCCGTCGCGGACGACGCCGAGCGGCGTGCTGATGGTGAAGCCGTCGACCGCGGTGCTCAGAACCTGGTCCGGGTTGCCCTTGGTGCCGGCCCGGTCGAGCACGTCGGTGAGCCGGACGCCGAGCCAGCGGGCGGCGCCGATGTAGCCGCCGCCGACCTCGTTGGAGACGCAGGTCATGGTGATGTCGCGCTCGATGAGCGGCATCGCGGCGAGCTCGGCGAAGGTCAGGGTGAAGGGCTTCTCGACCATGCCGCCGACCTCGAGGGTCCAGCTGTCGACGTCGACCTTCGGCACGCTGAGGTTCGTGTCGACGCGGTAGAACTTCTCGTTCGGGGTGCGCAGGGGCGAGATGCCGGGGACCTTCGTCTCGAGGCCGGCCGGCAGTGGCTTGGCCTTGTCAGCGGCGGCGGGCAGCACGACCTTCTTGATCGTCTGGGCCCCGCTGCGGAGCTGGCCACCGACGGCCGCGAGCACCGAGAGCGCGGTGACGCCGAGCGCGCCGACGACGAAGCCTCGGCGGCTGGTGCCGGAGCGGGTGCCGAGATCGGCACCGAGGCCCGCATCTGGGCCCGCGCCGCGGTCGGCGTCGCCCGCGGCGCCGGCCAGGCGCGCGAGCCAGACGAGGGTGGCGACGCCGACGGCCATGGCGGCGAGGGCGGGAAGCGCGTCGAGGGGACGGGCCGCGGGTCGCAGGAGCGCAGCGGCACCGGCCAGCCCGGTGAGCAGCACGATGAGACCGACAGCGAGCGGCATCCGGCGGCGGGCGAGCAGACCCGCCACGGCGGCGAGCACGAGCGTCACCACAAGGACCGAGCCCTGCAGGATCAGCTTGTCGTTGGTCCCGAAGGTTGCGATCGCCCACTCCTTGACGGGCGTGGGGGTCACGTCGATGACGGTCGACCCGATGGCGAGCACCGGCGACGATGCAGGGGCGAGGAAGCCCGCGACGAGGTGGCCGGCGGCGATCCCGGCCACCGCGGCAAGGATCCCGCTGAGGGCAAGTCGTAGGCGCATCATGCCTCGTGCTTCGGCGCGAGGGGGCGCCCCGGATTGTCCGGCGCCGTCGACGGGAGTTCGGGAAGAGCGTCGCGACCCCGGTTGTTGACCGCACGTGAAGAAGATCGGATTCCTCTCGTTCGGGCACTGGAACCCATCCCCCCACTCGGGGACGCGGTCGGCGGCCGACGCCCTGCTCCAGTCGATCGACCTGGCCGTCGCGGCCGAGGAGCTCGGCGCCGATGGTGCCTACTTCCGGGTGCACCACTTCGCTCGCCAGCTGGCGTCGCCGTTCGCGCTGCTCGCTGCGGTCGGGGCGCGCACCAGCCGGATCGAGATCGGGACCGGCGTCATCGACATGCGCTACGAGAACCCCCTCTACATGGCCGAGGACGCGGGCGCAGCGGACCTCATCTCCGGCGGCCGGCTCCAGCTCGGCATCAGCCGGGGGTCACCCGAGCAGGTCGTCGACGGCTTCCGCTACTTCGGCTACGAGCCGAACGACGGCGACCATGCCGGCATGGCCCGACAGCACACCGAGGTCTTCCTCGACGTCCTGTCCGGCCGGGGCTTCGCCGAGCCCAACCCGCGACCGATGTTCCCCAACCCGCCCGGCCTGCTGCGCATCGAGCCGCACTCGCCCGGCCTGCGCGACCGCATCTGGTGGGGTGCCGGGAGCCGGGCCACCGCGGAGTGGACGGCTGAGCAGGGCATGAACCTCATGAGCTCGACCCTGCTCACGGAGGACACCGGGGTGCCCTTCCACCGCCTGCAGGCCGAGCAGATCCAGCGTTTCCGCGATGCGTGGACGGCGGCCGGCCACGAGCGCGAGCCGCGCGTCTCGGTGAGCCGCAGCGTCTTCCCCATCGTGAGCGACCTGGACCGGGCGTACTTCGGCCGCGAGTCGGCCAGCCAGGACCAGGTCGGCATCATCGACGGCGGCACGGCGCGCTTCGGCAAGACGTATGCCGGTGAGCCCGACCAGCTCGTCCGTGACCTCGCGGAGGACGAGGCGGTCGCGGCCGCCGACACCCTCCTCATCACCGTGCCCAACCAGCTCGGTGTCGACTACAACGCCCACGTCATCGAGAGTCTCCTGACGCACGTGGCGCCCGAGCTCGGCTGGCGCTGAATGGGTTTCAGCCGCGGCTGAGCAGTCGGCGCAGCGTCGAGGCGTAGGCGGCGCACGCCACCCTCGACACGACCGGGTCGAGGATCGCCGGCACCGCCCGCACCCCGATCCGCTGCGACCAGACGACCGCCGAACCTGCCGCGGTCGGCGTCACCCTCAGGTCGATGACACCGCGGACCACGTTGCCCTCCTTGCGGATCCGCGCGTGACCAGCCGAGGTCGATGTCGGCGGGACGATGGTCTCGACGACCATGACGTCGTCGAAGCCGACCGGCCCCAGTCCGGTCCGGGCGGTGAAGCGAGACCCGTCGACGAGCTCGCCGGCCGTCATCGCGTCGCCCGTCACCGTGGTGAGCGGGATGACCGCGGTGTGCGCGCGTAGGTCGAGGATGCGTCTCCACGCCTCCGGGGCGGGCAACGGTGGGTCGAGGTGCACCTCGAAGTCGGCCATGCCCACAGTCTGTCCGGTCCCGGTCCCGGTCCCCATGACACCTGTCACGCGCAGGACGTGACGCGTGCTGCTGACGCGTCGTGTCCCGCCGCGGGAGAGTGGAGCCATGACCACCACACACTCATCGGTCGCCGGCGCCTCGGGGGCCCCGGCGGTCGAGCTGCGTTCGCTCGTCAAGACCTTCCCTGCTCGACGCGGGTCGCACGACACGGAGGTCCGCGCCGTCGACGGCGTCGACCTGCGCATCGAGCCCGGCGAGGTCGTCGCGTTCCTCGGCCCCAACGGGGCGGGCAAGACGACGACCCTCGACATGGTGCTCGGGCTCACCGAGCCGACGACCGGGACGGCCCGGGTCTTCGGCCACCGGCCCCGCGAGGCAGTCATCGCCGGCCACGTCTCCGCCGTCCTCCAGACGGGCGGCCTGCTGCGCGACCTCACCGTTCGCGAGACCGTGCGCATGATCGCGTCGACGTATGCCGCCAGCACCCCCGTCGACGAGGTGATCGACCGCGCGGGGTTGAGGGCGCTGGCCGACCGCCGCGTGTCCAAGTGCTCCGGCGGTGAGCAGCAGCGGCTCCGTTTCGCGCTGGCCCTGCTGCCGGACCCGCGGCTGCTCGTCCTCGACGAGCCGACGGCAGGCATGGACGTGACGGCCCGCCGCGACTTCTGGGACACCATGCACGCCGACGCGAGCGCGGGGCGCACCGTCGTCTTCGCGACGCACTACCTCGAAGAGGCCGACGCCTTCGCCGACCGCATCGTCCTCATCGCCGGTGGCCGCATCGTCGCGGACGGCACGACGGCCGAGATCCGGTCCCGCGCGAGCGGCCGCACCGTCTCGGCGACCCTGCCGTCGAGCTCGCTCGCCGCGGCCGTGGCGCGACTACGCGCCGTCGACGGCGTCCGCGACGTCGAGGAGCGCGGCTCCCGGGTGGTCGTCACGGCCGCCGACTCGGACACGGTGGCGCGGATGCTGCTGCTCGACCTCGACGGCACCGACCTCGAGATCGTCACCGCCGGCCTCGAGCAGGCCTTCATGACCCTGACGGGCGACGAGCGCGACGGCCGTGACGCCGGAGCCCACGACCACGACCAGGACCACGCAGAGGAGCTCGTCCGATGAACGTCACCTTCACCCTGCTCGAGATGCGGCGCATCACGCGCGACTGGAGCGGCATGTTCTTCACCGCCGTCCTGCCGGCCTTCTTCTACCTCATCTTCGGTGCGACGGTCGACGCCAAGGACGCGAACATCGGCAACGGCAACGTCGCGATGTACGTCATGATCAGCATGGCCGCCTACGGCGCCGTCACCGCGACGACGAGCATCGGCGGCAACGCGGCCGTCGAGCGACAGCAGGGCTGGGGCCGTCAGCTCGGGCTCACGCCGCTGGCCGACTCCTCCTACATCGCCATGAAGGCGCTCATCGCGATGACCGTCGCCGCCGTGCCGGTCCTGCTCACCTTCACCCTCGGCGTCGCCACGGGCGCCAGGGGCTCGGCGCAGGCCTGGGCCCTCAGCGCCCTGCTCGTCCTCGGCGGTTCGGCGGTCTTCGCGCTCTACGGCCTGCTCATCGGGACGGCCTTCCGCTCCGAGGCCGCGGTCGGCGCGGCGGCGGGGACGCTCGTCATCTTCGCGTTCCTCGGCAACCTCTTCATCCCGCTGTCGGGTGCGCTGCTGTCCTTCGCGAAGCTGACCCCGCTCTACGGGTATGCCGCCCTGGCCCGCTACCCACTGACCGAGGGCTACCTCCCCGACGGCACGCGTGACCCGCTCTGGCTGCCGATCGTCAACGTGCTCGCGTGGCTCGCGATCTTCGGCGTGCTCGCCGTGGTGCTCGTCCGCCGCGGGCGGGAGCGCCAGTGACGGAGCAGGTCAGTGCCGTGACCCCGTTCGCCGAGCCGGCGAGCGGGGCGCCGGGGCGCAACCCCTGGGAGCGCTACGGCTGGGTGGTGCGCGGGGTCTGGCTCGTCTTCCTCGTCTTCCCCGTGCTCTCCCTCGTCACGGTGGCCCGGCCGTGGTGGCAGACCGTGGTCGGACTGCTGCTCGTGGTCGTCTTCGCGGTCACCTACGTCGTCGGGTCGCAGGGCCTCGAGCGGCGACCACGGGGGGCGGCCACGACGCGTCACGCGACGGCATACCTCGTGGTGCTGCTCGGGTGCACCGTCGGGACGGCACCGCTGATCGGGGCCGGCAGCCTCGGCTTCCTGCCGTTCGTCGTCGCCTTCGGCATGTTCGCGCTGCCGCTCGCGTGGGCGATCGCCCTCGGCGTCGTCGCGACCGTCATCGCCGGCAGCGCGGCCATGCTCGCCGACCCTGACGAGGGCACGTGGAGCGTGGCGATCATCGTCTTCGCCGTCGGGGTCATGACGGGCGGGGTGCGGATCGTCGCCGACCGGGGTGAGGACTACGAGCGGATGTCGCGTGACCTCGCGATCGTCGAGGAGCGCGAACGCGTGGCTCGGGACGTGCACGACGTGCTCGGTCACTCGCTGACCGTCGTCACCGTCAAGGCGGAGCTCGCCGAGCGCCTCGTCGACCTCGACCCCGAGCGGGCCAAGGAGGAGCTGGTCGAGATCCAGGCGCTGAGTCGTCAGGCGCTCGCCGAGATCCGGGCCACGGTGGGCGGGCTCCGGGTGGCGCGGCTCGGAGACGAGCTGGCCGCCGCGAGGACGGCCCTCGCCGGCGCCGGGATCGAGGCCCACGTCCCTGAGGATCCTGGTGTCGTCGACCCGCGCCACCGCACGGTGCTCGCCTGGGTGCTGCGGGAGGCGACGACCAACGTCGTGCGCCACAGCGATGCCGACACGTGCTGGGTCGAGCTCGCGACGAACCGGCTCACCGTCCGGGACGACGGGCGCGGCCTCGGCGGGCGCCCCGAGGGCAACGGCATACGTGGGCTGCGTGAGAGGGTCGGGGCCGCGGGAGGCCGGCTCTCGCTCGAGACGGGCCCGGAAGGTCATGGAACCGTGCTGGAGGTGACGCTGTGAGCGAGACGATCAAGGTGCTGCTCGCCGACGACCAGGCCCTCGTGCGTGGGGCGCTCGCGGCGCTGCTCGCGCTCGAGCCCGACCTCGAGGTGGTCGCCGAGGTGGGCCGGGGCGACGAGGTCGTCGACGCGGCCCGGTCCTCCGGCGCCGACGTGTGCCTGCTCGACATCGAGATGCCGGGCGTCGACGGCATCGCCGCCGCGGCCGCCGTCCGCAGCGCCCTGCCCGGGGTGCGCACCCTCGTGGTGACGACGTTCGGCCGGCCGGGCTACCTGCGCCGCGCGCTCGAGGCGGGGGCCTCCGGCTTCGTCGTCAAGGACACCCCCGCGCGCCAGCTCGCCGAGGCCGTTCGCCGCGTGCACGCCGGTCTGCGGGTCGTCGACCCCTCCCTCGCCACCGAGTCGCTCGTCGACGGCGCCAACCCCCTGACCGACCGGGAGCGCGAGGTCCTCGGTGTGGCGCTGCGCGGCGGCACGGTCGCCGCCATCGCCGGCGTCGTCCACCTGTCGCAGGGCACGGTGCGCAACCACCTCAGCTCGGCCATCGGCAAGACCGGCACCTCGACCCGCGCCGAGGCCGCTCGGGTCGCCCAGGACCGCGGCTGGCTCTGAGCCCGGACGTGTCGAGTCGGGGCACCCTGGCTCGACGTCGTGGTGGAGGCTGGGACCGACCCGGCACGCACCCGACACCCGCGCGATACCCCGCGATACCCCCGCGACACCCACGCAAGGAGAGCCATGCGCTACCTCATGATCCACAAGATCGACGAGTCCCGCCCCGAGGCGTCGAACCCCAGCCCGGAGTTCCAGGCCGCGATGGGCGCGTTCATGCAGGAGTGCGCCGAGTCCGGGGTGCTGCTCGCCGCCGAGGGCGTCACCCAGAGCAAGGACGGCGCCGTCCTGCGCAAGACCGAGGGCGGCGGCGTCACCGTGACCGACGGGCCGTTCACCGAGGCCCGTGAGGTCGTGGGCGGTTTCGCCGTCGTCAACGTCGACAGCAAGGAGCAGGCCCTCGAGCTCGCTCAGCGGTTCATGTCGCTCTTCGAGGAGGTGTCGGTGGAGGTCCGCCGCATCTACGAGTTCGAGGACCTGCCGCCGCAGTCCTGACCTGGGCTGTCCTGACCCCACCGTGGACGGTCGCGCCCCCTCCCGGGGGTACGAACGTCCACGCGGTCGTATGCCGTCAGGCCGCGGCGGGTGCCGGCCGGCTGCCCGTGCTTCCCGTGCCGGCGGCGCGACGGGCCATGAAGGCCGCGACGATCTCCGCGATGCCGATGAGGATGAGCATGATGCCCGCGAGCCGGGCGAGCAGCACGAGCGAGGACCCGGGGAAGATCGCCACGACGAGGCCGGCGATGATCGACACGACGCCGCAGACGATGAGGAAGACGCGGGTACCGGTCGTGCGGTCCGAGCCGAAACCCTGGGCCAGGGCCGCGATGCCCTCGGCGATCCAGCCGATCGCGATGAAGATCGCGATGACGAAGAGCGAGGAGTTGGGTCGGAAGAGGCAGATCACACCGGCGACGATCGAGAGCACCCCGAGCCCCATCGAGACCGGCCGGAGCCAGCCCGGATCGCTCGGCAGGTCCCGGCTGACCGAGAGGCGCACGGCCCCGGCCGCGATGAGCTGCAGTCCGAAGGTGATCGCCACGACGAGAAGGGTCGCCTCGGGCCAGACGAGGACGATCACGCCCAGGACGAGGGACAGGATGCCCAGGGCGACGAGGGGCCCCGACCAGCCGGCCGGGCTCGTGGCGGGTGATGCCGGGTTCGGGACGGTCCTCGACATGGCTTCCTCCTGAGGGTGAGGTGATGCCCGAGATGCGACACCTCCATCTTCGTCCCGGACGGCCATCCGCGCATGCGTTTCGGGCGTGACCCGCGCGACCGCACACGGCAGCCGTGGCGACCCCTCCGGCTGACCGATAGCGTCGGCGAGGTGAACATCATCTTCGTGGAGCCGTCGTTCCCGGCGAACCAACGTCGCTTCGTCCACGCGCTCGCCTCGGTGGGGGCGAACGTCTACGGCATCGGCGAGTCCGACGAGGCCCACCTCGGCGACGACGTGCTCGGTGCGCTTCGCGGCTACTACCGCGTCGGGTCGGTGACGAACGTCGACCAGATGGTGGAGGCCGTCCGTCACTTCCAGGGCAAGGTGTGGATCGACGCCCTCGAGGCGACCGTCGAGGCGCACACGATGCCGGCGGCGCAGGTGCGCGAGGTGTGCGGCATCCCCGGCACGAGCGTGCGCACGACCTGGCTGTGCCGCGACAAGCCGTCGATGAAGGAGGCGCTGCGCCAGGCCGGGGTCCCCACGGCTGCCAGTGCCGCCGTCGACTCCGCCGCCGAGGCGCGCGCCTTCGCCGAGCGCGAGGGCTACCCGCTCATCCTCAAGCCGCGTGCCGGCGCCGGGGCGCAGGGAACGGTCCGCGTCGACAGTGACCACGAGCTCGAGGAGGCGCTGGCCGCATACGGCCGCGAGGGCGCGAGCTCGATCGCCATCGAGGAGTTCGTCGAGGGCCACGAGGGCTTCTACGACACGATCACCCTCGACGGCCACGTCGTGCACGACTGGGCGACGCACTACTACCCCAACGTCCTCGAGGCGATGCGCCACCGCTGGATCTCGCCGCAGTTCATCACGACGAACCGCGTCGACGAGCCGGGCAACGCCTTCTACGCCGAGGTCCGCGACCTCGGCCGCCGCGTCATCGAGGCGCTCGGCATCGAGACGTCGGCCACGCACATGGAGTGGTTCTACGGCCCGAAGGGCCTGAAGTTCAGCGAGATCGGTGCCCGGCCGCCGGGCGTCGGTGCGTGGGACGTCTACTCCGCTGCCAACGAGGTCGACGTCTACCGCGAGTGGGCGCACGTCATCACCCACCGCGCCCCCGAGCAGCAGATGAAGCGGACGTATGCCGCGGGCATCGTCGCGCTGCGCCCCGACCGCGACGGGTCGGTCACCGGCTACACCGGCATCGACGAGATCCAGTCGCGCTACGGCGAGTGGGTCATCGACGGCCACTTCCCGCCCGTCGGCCACGGCACCCAGGCGGTCGAGGCGGGGTACATGGCCAACGCCTGGGTGCGGCTGCGCCACCCCGACTTCGACACGGCGCGCGCCATGCTCGACGACGTGGGCCGCACCATCCACATGCACGCGGGCTGAGCACCCGCCGATGTCGACGACGATCCTGCTCGGGCCGCAACGCTTCACGACGACGGTCGGTTCGACCGTGCGCGCCCTCGAGCTGACCGGGCGCATCGCCATGGTCAACTCCGGCTGGGAGGAGCGCGAGTCCGACGACGCCGAGCTCGCCGGCCACCTCGACGGCCGTGGCGTCAACCTCCGGCTGCACCACCGGATGCTCGACGTGCTGGCCAAGGACAGGCACGTCGCCGCGGCGGTGCTCGCGTTCCGCGACCGCATGGACGAGCTGCGCGCCTTCTACGGCATCCGGCTGCAGGCGGCGATCGACGCCGTGCAGGCGGTCGCCCACCGCACGTCGCTGCACGCCGTCGGTCCGGTCGCCGAGGAGGCCGCGATGGAGGCCGTGCGCGACGTCGACCGGTGGTATGCCGAGCAGCTCGCCGAGCTGTACCGCTCGACCCGTGCCCTCGCGGCGTCGGACGAGAACGGCACGGTCGGGTGGCACCAAGGCGAGATCGGCGCGATCCTCGACGAGTGCGAGGCCGTCGTCATCGCCGGCGGCAACGTGCGCACCCTGCTCTGGACGCTCCGTTTCTTCGACGTGACGATGAGTCGCGAGCAGACGGTCGTCGCCTGGTCGGCCGGGGCGATGGCGCTGACGGACAAGGTCGTCCTCTTCCACGACTTCACCCCGCAGGGAGTCACGGCGGCCGAGGTGCACGACACGGGGCTCGGCCGGCTGCCCGGCCTGATCGCGCTGCCGCACGCCAAGCGGCGCCTGCAGCTCGACGACCACGAGCGGATGTCGGTGCTGGCGAGGCGCTTCGGTGAGCACCGGCTGCTGCTCCTGGACGACGGCGCCGTCGTGCGCTTCCCCGACGGCGCGACCGACCTGCCTCCGGGCGCCCGCGTCATCGACCGCACCGGTCACGTGTCCGTGGTGGGCGCCGCATGAGTGCCATGGAACGCCTCGCCATCAACCTGCTGCGCGATCGGATGCCGCTCGACGGGCCGATGATCGACCGCTTCCTCGAGCGCCACGGCTGCCCGATCGTCGAGGGCGAGCGGGCGACCTTCCTCTACCGCGGCCACGTCGACGAGGTGTGGGTGCGGCACCGGGTCGTCGGTCTGCCGGACCCGTTGCCGCTCAAGAGGATCGGTGAGTCCGACCTCTGGGCCGTGACGACCGTGCTGCCCGAGGGGTCACGGGTCGAGTACCAGATCGAGATCCGCAAGGGCGAGCACTACGAGCGCTTCAACGACCCGCTCAACTCCCGTCTGGCCCACAGCCCGATGGGGTCGTCGTCGGTGTGCGCGGCGATCGGCTACCGCGTGCCCGAGTGGGTCACCGTCGACCCGGAGGCGCGCCCCGGCACCCTCGTCGAGGAGCAGGTCCGCAGCAAGGCCCTTCGGCGCGACCAGCCGGTGCAGATCTACCTGCCGGCCCGCTTCAACCGGGCGCAGCGCTATCCGTTGCTCGTCGTGCACGACGGCACCGACTACCTCCAGTTCGCCGCGATGAAGACCGTCCTCGACAACCTCATCCACCGGCTCGACATCGACCCGCTCGTCGCGGTCTTCGTGCCGCCGCGCGACCGGCTCAAGGAGTATCCCAACCACGCCCCGCACGCCCGGTTCATCGCGCGCGAGCTCGTGCCGATGCTCACCGAGCGACTGCCCCTGGTCGACGCCCCGGAGGCGCGCTGCCTCATGGGCAGCTCGTTCGGCGGCGTCGCCTCGCTCTCGACGGCGGTGCGCTATCCCGGCTTCTTCGGCTCGCTGCTGCTCCAGTCGGCCTCCCTTGTCTTCACCGACATCGGCTTCGAGCACGGCGGCGGTCCGGCGTTCGACCCGGTCGTGAAGTTCGTCAACCGCTTCCGGGAGAAGCCGACCGCGGTCGTCGACAGGATCTTCATGTCGTGCGGCGTCTACGAGCCGCTCATCAGCCCGAACCGGTCGATGGTCCCGGTCTTCCGCCAGACCGGCATGACGGTGCGCTACACGGAGTCGCGCGACGGCCACAACTGGGAGAACTGGCGCGACCGGCTCGGCGACGGCCTGTCCTGGATCTTCCCCGGACCCCAGAAGTTCGTCTACGAGTGAATGCAACTGAGAGGGCAGGCAATCCATGAAGATGACCGACCGGTGGTACTCCGACCGTCTGGGCCAGGACATCAGCGTTGCGAGGTGGGGCACCTACGGCGCGCCCGTGCTGCTCTTCCCGACCGCGGGCGGTGACGCGGAGGAGGTCGAGCGGCACCACCTGATCGCCCACCTCGAGCCCCTCATCGCCGCGGGCCGGGCCAAGGTCTACTCCGTCGACAGCGTCGCCGGCCGCGCCCTGGCCCAGCACCGCGGCACCGTCGAGCACCGCCTCGCCCTCTTCAACGCCTTCCACGAGACGATCGCCCGCGAGGTGATCCCGGCGATCCACTCCGACCTCGGCGGCCACCACGTCCCGGTCACCGTCGCCGGCTCGTCCATCGGCGCCTTCAACGCCCTCGCCATCACCTGTCGCTACCCCGAGCTCGTCCAGTCGGCGGTCTGCATGAGCGGGACGTACGCCATCGAGAAGTTCCTCGGCGGCCACGTCAACGACCACCTCTACTTCAGCTCGCCGCTGCGCTTCCTGCCCGGCCTCGAGGGCCCGTCCCTCGACGTGCTGCGCACCCGGATGGTCGTGCTCGCCTCGGGCAGTGGGCGGTGGGAGGACGTTGGGGAGTCGCTTGCCGTCGCCCACCTGCTCGGGAGCAAGGGCATCCCCAACCGCGTCGACGACTGGGGCAGCGCCTACGACCACGACTGGCCGACGTGGTGGGCGATGCTCCCGCTCTACCTCGACGACCTGCTCCCGTGACGGGGCGTCCCTTCCTGCTGCTCACCTCCCGCGTCGACGACGCGCTGGCCGAGCAGGAACGGGCGGCGTTCCTGCGGCTGACCGGCCTCGGCGCAGACGCCGTCGTGCACGTGCGCCTCGAGGAGGGACCCGTCCTGCCCCTGGACGTGACGGCATACGCCGGCGTCGTGCTGGGCGGCAGCCCGTTCACCGTGAGCGAGCCGGACTCGGCGAAGTCGCCCACCGAGCGGCGCGTCGAGGGGGAGCTGACCGTGCTGGTGCGCGAGCTCGTGGCGCGCCAGGTGCCCTTTCTCGGGCTCTGCTACGGCGTGGGCGTGACGAGCCTCGCGCTCGGCGGCGTCGTCGACCGGACCTACGGCGAGCCCGTCGGCACGACGACCGTGCGCGTCACCGAGGCGGGTCGTGACGACCTGATCTTCGGGTCGCTGCCCGAGGTCTTCGCCGCGTTCGTCGGGCACAAGGAGGCGGCCACCGAGCCGCCGCCGGGCGCCGTCGTCGTGGCGACCAGCGACGCGTGCCCGGTGCAGGGGTACCGGGTCGGGCCGTGCGCCTGGGTCACGCAGTTCCATCCCGAGCTCGAGGCCGAGGCCTTCGTCGAACGGATCCGGGCCTACGCCCATCTCGGTTACTTCCGGCCGGACGAGCAGGACGCGATCATCGAGGTCGTCCGCGCCGCCGACGCGTCGGCCGCGCACGACGTCCTGCGCCGGTTCGTCGCCGAGTTCGCCTGACCCCGGCCGGGACGGCCCCGTGGGTCGGCGGGGCGCCGTAGCGTACGTCGCATGGAGACGAAGAGCGCCGCCGCGCGCACCGCATCCGGCCCGTCGCGGGGGTCGCACCCCGCCGACGTCCACGACACGATCCGGGTCCAGGGGGCCCGGGAGAACAACCTCAAGGACGTCAGCCTCGAGCTGCCGAAGCGCCGGCTCACGGCCTTCACCGGCGTCTCCGGCTCGGGCAAGAGCTCGCTCGTCTTCTCCACGATCGCTGCCGAGTCGCAGCGGATGATCAACGAGACCTACAGCGCCTTCGTCCAGGGCTTCATGCCGTCGCTGGCCAGGCCCGACGTCGACCACCTCGAGGGACTGACGACGGCCATCATCGTCGACCAGGAGCGCATGGGGGCCAACCCCCGCTCGACCGTCGGCACCGCGACCGACGCCAACGCCATGCTGCGGATCCTCTTCAGCCGCATCGGGACCCCGCACATCGGACCGCCGACCGCCTTCGCCTTCAACGTCCCCACCCGAGTCGCGAGCGGGGTCATGAAGACCGACCGCGGCAACCGGACGGAGACCTCGATCGTCCGCGAGGCCGTCTACCAGGGCGGCATGTGCGCGCGCTGCGAGGGGATGGGGTCGATCAACGACTTCGACCTCACCGCCATCTACGACGAGTCCAAGTCCCTCTCAGAGGGCGCGCTGCTCGTCCCCGGCTACAGCATGGACGGGTGGTACGGCCGGATCTTCAGCGGTGCCGGCCTGCCCATGGACAAGCCGATCGCGAAGTTCACCGACAGGCAGCGGCAGAAGCTGCTCTACGGCGAGCCGGAGAAGATCAAAGTCGAGGGCGTCAACCTCACCTACGAGGGTGTCCTCACCAAGATCCAGAAGTCGATGCTGTCCAAGGACCTCGACGCGATGCAGCCGCACGTGCGGCGGTTCGTCGAGCGCGCGGTCACCTTCACCACGTGCCCGGACTGTCGGGGCACCCGCCTGTCCAAGGAGGCGCTGTCCTCGAAGGTCAGGGGCAAGAACATCGCCGAGCTCTGCTCGATGCAGATCAGCGACCTCGCCGAGTGGCTGCGCGACGTCGACGAGCCGTCGGTCGCGCCGCTGCTGCGCGGGCTGCAGCACCTGCTGGACTCGTTCGCCGAGATCGGCCTGGGCTACCTCTCGCTCGACCGCCCGGCCGGCACGCTCTCCGGGGGAGAGGCCCAGCGCACCAAGATGATCCGGCACCTCGGCTCCTCACTCACCGACGTGACGTACGTCTTCGACGAGCCGACGATCGGCCTGCACCCGCACGACATCGCGCGGATGAACTCGCTGCTGCTCCAGCTGCGCGACAAGGGCAACACGGTCCTCGTCGTCGAGCACAAGCCGGAGACCATCGCCATCGCCGACCACGTCGTCGACCTCGGACCAGGAGCCGGCACCGCCGGTGGCGAGGTCGTCTTCGAGGGCACCGTCGAGGCGCTGCGCCGGAGCGACACCATCACCGGGCACCACCTCGACGACCGGGTCAGCCTCAAGCAGGCCCTGCGCCAGGGCTCGGGGGCGATGGAGATCCGCGGAGCGTCGACGCACAACCTGCGCGACGTCGACGTCGACATCCCGGTCGGGGTGCTGTGCATCGTCACCGGCGTCGCCGGCTCCGGCAAGAGCTCGCTCGTCCACGGGTCGCTGGCCAAGCGCGAGGGGGTCGTCGTCGTCGACCAGGGCGCGATCCGGGGCTCGCGCCGCAGCAACCCGGCGACCTACACCGGCCTGCTCGAGCCGATCCGCAAGGCGTTCGCCAAGGTCAACGGCGTCAAGCCCGCGCTCTTCAGCTCCAACTCCGAGGGCGCGTGCCCGGCGTGCAACGGCGCCGGCGTCATCTACACCGAGCTCGGTGTCATGGCGACCGTCGAGTCGACGTGCGAGGAGTGCGAGGGCCGGCGCTTCCAGGCCGCGGTGCTTGACTACGAGCTGGGCGGACGCAACATCGCCGAGGTGCTCGCCATGCCGGTCACCGAGGCGCTGGAGTTCTTCGCCGACGGCGAGGCCCGCACCCCGGCCGCCCACACGATCCTGACGCGGCTCGCCGACGTCGGTCTCGGCTACCTCACCCTCGGGCAGCCCCTCACCACGCTGTCCGGCGGGGAGCGCCAGCGCCTCAAGCTCGCCGCGCAGATGGCCGAGAAGGGCGACGTCTACGTCCTCGACGAGCCGACGACCGGCCTGCACCTCGCCGACGTCGAGAACCTCCTCGGCCTGCTCGACCGGCTCGTCGAGTCCGGCAAGTCGGTGGTCGTCATCGAGCACCACCAGGCGGTCATGGCGCACGGCGACTGGATCATCGACCTCGGTCCGGGCGCCGGCCACGACGGCGGCAACGTCGTCTTCGAGGGGACGCCCGCCGAGCTCGTCGCGGGCCGCGCCACGCTCACCGGTGAGCACCTGGCGGCCTACGTCGGCGCCTGAGCGGTATCACCGCGCTCGGGAGTGCCCTCTGAGGTGAAGGGCCCGCTGGCCGAGCCGGCCCGACCGACCAAGGACGTGGCCACCATGAGCGTCACCGACGTCTTCCCCCTCATCAGGATGCCCGAGGCGTGGCCTGTGCCCGTCGTCGCGACGATCGCCATGGTCAGCCTCGCCGCGCTCGACCTCGCGGGCGCGCTCTTCGCCAAGGAGTGGGCACAGAACGGGAGCGCCCGGGGTCTCGTCCTCGGCGCAGGCGTCTTCCTCGTCCTCTTCTGGGTGTATGCGTCGTCGCTGAGGTACGCCGAGCTCGCCCTCGTCACGATGGGCTGGATCGTCATGCTCCAGGTCGGGCTCGTCCTCGTCGACCGGTGGCGCTACGGGGTGGAGCTGCCCACCGGCAAGTGGGTCGCCATCGGGATCCTGCTCCTCGCGCAGGCCTACCTCGTGCTCACGCCCAGCGCCGCGCCAGTGAGCGCTGCCGCAGGCGGCGGCTAGACTCCGGAGACGGACAGCGGTGCTCCGGGTCGCCGTCGGCGCCACCTGTCGTCCCGCTCCCGTCCCGCTCCCCGTGCCTGCCGCAGTCCCAGTCCGGCCCCGTGCCGGGCGCCCCCGAAGGAAGTCCATGCGTCGACGTCTCGTCCGCCCCACGACGGTGGCGGCGATCGGCGTGCTCACGGTGGCGTCGGCCGCCGCCTGCACGGCCGGGTCAGCGGGGCCGCTCTCCTCGGCCACGACGTCGGGCAGGGCATCGGGCACGACCCCGGGCAGCGCGACGGCACCCGCGACCGCCTCGGCGCCGCTCGTCGTCGGCGCCGTCTTCGACCACTCGACCCTCGACCCGACGCGCCAGTTCGACCGCAGTGGAGCGATGCTGACGCACGCCCTCTACCAGACCCTGACGAGCCTCGACCCCGCCGACCCGACGAAGGTCGTGCCCGGAATGGCCGAGTACACGCTCTCGCCCGAGGGCCGCTGGCTCACCTTGCGCCTGCGCAAGGGGCTCCGCTTCTCCGACGGCACGCCCGTCACGACCGACGACGTCCTCTTCACCCTCGAGCGCGCGAAGGGGCTGTCGGGTCCGACCGCGTCGATCATCGGCGCGATCACGTTGACCAAGGTCGACAACCGCACCTTCACGCTCACCTCGGCAGGGTCGAACTTCGCCCTTCCGGCGATCCTCGCCAACCCGGCGTTCGGCATCCTCAACTCGACGGCCGTCAAGGCCCACGGCGGCACCATCGGACCCGGTGACACCGCGAGCGCCTACCTCTCGCAGCACTCCGCGGGCTCCGGTCCCTACGTCATCGAGAGCGTCCGCGGGACGACCGAGGTTCGGCTGCAAGCCAATCCGCTGTGGTCAGGGCCCAAGCCCGCCTTCCCCGAGATCATCGTGCGCAACCTCGACGCGGACCACCAGCTTGCCGAGCTGCGGTCCGGCGGCGTCGACGTCGCCCTCGACCTCTCACCCGGCCAGGCCGCCGCGGTCGGCACCCGGCCGGCGGCCTCGCAGACCGCGCCGGCCTCGCAGACTGCGCCGACGTCGGCGACCGCGCCCGCCTCGGCCGTCCGGGTCACGACGATGCGCTCGAGCTCGCTCGTCTACCTCGCCCTCGGGCGCAACCCGGCCCTCAACGCGTGGACCGCCAACCCCGACTTCGCAGATGCGGTGCGGCGCGGCATCGACCGGGACGCGCTGAGCCGTGTCGCGTCGGGCTCGACCCCCGCGGCCGGGCTCATCCCCGAGGGCATTGTAGGAGCGCTCGAGGACCTGGCACCCAAACCGGGGCCGACCGCGACCCCGGACGGCACCGGCGGCACCAGCACCGGCACGCCGGCCCCGTCGTCGACCACCTCCCCAGCGACCCCGGTCCCGTCGTCGTCCGGCTCCTCGGCGACGCCGACGGATGCCTCCACGACCGGGGCGAACGGCAAGCCCACGCCGGTCGTGACGCTGCCGCTCGTGCCCGCCCGCGACCTCGTGGCCGCGAAGGCGGCGCTGCGCCGGTCGGGCTACAAGGGTCAGCCGGTCCCGTTGTCGTATGCCGTGGACCTGCCGATCCAGGGCATCCCGGCGAGTGCGCTCGCGGTGGCCGTCCGCTCCCAGCTCGCCGAGGTCGGCATCAAGGTCCAGCTCAACCCGGCGCCGGCCGCCCAGGCGATCGCCGCCTACCGGGCGGGGCGCAGCGCGTTCAGCCTGTGGAGCTGGAGCCCGGACTACCCGGACCCCGAGAACTACCTCGCGTTCGCCCCCGGCGAGCTGCTCGGCTCCCGCGCCGGCTGGGCCCGCGGGACCGACCGGACGATCGACGACCTCACCGACACCGCGGGCGACTCCGTCGGTGACGACCGGGCTGGGGCGTATGCCGCGTGGCAGCTCGCGATGAATGCGCGCAGCCCGTTCGTCCCCCTCATCCAGCCCGCGACGCGCGTCGCGAGCGACGCCCGGGTCACGACCGTGCCGGGCAACCCGGTCTGGACCCTGGACCTCGCCCGGATCAGCTGACCAGGCGCCGCTCGCCCACGGCTGCCGTCAGTCGACGCAGAGGCAAAAGGGGTGGCCGGCGGGGTCGAGGAAGACGCGGAACGACGTGCCGGGCTGGTGCGCGTGCTTCGTCGCACCGAGGGCCAGCACGGCCGCCTCGGCCTCGTCGAGGTCCTCGACCATGACGTCGAGGTGCATCTGCTGCGGCACGTCCTGGCCCGGCCACTGCGGCAGCGTGAACCCCTCGACCTGCTGGAAGCAGATGCACTGACCGGTGGTGTCACGGATCTCGCCCCACCCGTCGGACGTCTTGACCGTCCAGTCGAGGAGGGTGCCGTAGAAGGTCGCGAGCGCGGTGGCGTCGGGGCAGTCGATGACGAGGCTGGGGTAGCGGGCGATGGCCATGGGAACGACGGTAGGGCCCATCCCGGACGATCGGCGTCCGCGGACGCGACGATCAGCGGCGTCGGTGCACGATCACCTCGGACTCGACGGGGACGAAGCCGAGGTCGGCGTTGATCCGGCGCATCCACACGTTCTCGTCGTCGCTGCTCGTCCGGACCCGGGATGCGCGACCGTGCTCGCGGCAGGCGCGCAGCGACGCCACCTTGACCGCCCTCCCGAGACCGTGTCCGCGGAGCTCTGCCAGGACCAGCGTCCCCTCGATCTGCGCCGCGCGGGCAGCGTCGGCCGCCACGACGACGCCGGTCCAGGCGACGACGGCGCCGTCCGGGCCGAGGGCGACGGACTCGATCGTCGTGCGACCCTGCTCCTGCGCGAGCGCGATCTCGGCGGCGTACTCCTCCACGCTGACCGGCGTGGGTTGCCAGTCGAGCTCGCCGTTGGGCGCCTCCGCGTCGACGAGTCCCTTGAGCACGCCCACCTGGGCGCGCAGCTCGTGCGGGACGCCGTCGACGTGCGTCGAGATCGCGTATGCCGTGGGGTGGCCGGTCGCGCCGGCCGGCAGCTCGGCGTGGACCAGATCGAGCTCGACCACGGTCTCCGTCGTGGCCACCTGGTAGCCGAGGCGCCGGGCGAAGCCTTCGACGAGCTCGTCGACCGCGGCGGACGTGGGCCGGTAGGCGCTGGCGACGAAACGGCTCACGTCGGGCAGGGCGCTGTCCTCGACCGACCGCGCCAGACGCAGACCGACGCCGTGTCGTTGGGCTCTCGGGTGCACCGCGACGTCGACCCAGCACGTGTCGGGAGTGTCGTGGGCCGTCTGGGCCGAGGCGACGCCCACGAGGTCGGTGCCGTCGAAGGCTCCGACGAGGAGACGGTGCCACCCGTTGTCGGCTCGCCACGCCGCGAGGCGAGCGGGCTCTCCCAACGGCACCCAGCCGGCACGGACGTGACTCGTCGCAGCCGACTCGACGGCATACGCCGCAGCCAGCTCTGCGTCGTCGCCGAGATCGAGGGGGCGGACGGACACGGCGATGCTCATGCGAGAACCGTTCTGGCAGAGGGCTGGGCTCCCGATCGTGCCGCAGGCGACCGGGTCCGGCCACCGAGAATCGCCGGACCGGGGCCTCCCCGTCACCGCTCGTGGCTACCCTCGAGGGATGGCGCATCGCATCTTCACGACGTCCGTCGCGTCGGTCTACCCCGCCTACGTGAACAAGGTCGAGCGCAAGGGGCGCAGCAAGGCCGAGCTCGACGAGGTCATCGAGTGGCTGACGGGCTACGACGAGACGGAGCTCGGCCGGCATCTCGAGGACGGGACGACCTTCGAGGACTTCTTCGCCCAGGCCCACCTCAACCCGAACGTCTCGGAGATCAAGGGCGTGGTGTGCGGCGTTCGCGTCGAGGACGTCGAGGACCCGCTCATGCAGAAGATCCGCTACCTCGACAAGCTCGTCGACGAGCTGGCCAAGGGCAAGGCTATGGACAAGGTCCTGCGGGCCTGACGGCACCCGCGGAGCGGCGCGGTCACCGGCTGAAGCGTCGCTGCAGGTCGGCGTAGCCGATCGCACCGTCCAGGAAGCCGAGGGTGCCGGTGTCGAGCAGCTCCCGTCCGGCGCGCTCGACCAGGCTGAGGGCGGCCCGGGCGAGGCTGCCGCCCAAGCTGACCCGTCTGACACCGAGCGAGAAGAGCGTGGGCGCGTCGATGGTGCTGGCCAGCCCTGCCACCACGTTGAGCGGGCCGGGGATGGCTGCCGCGAGTCGCCGGATCGTGTCCTCCTCGACGACGCCGGGGACGAAGACGCAGTCGGCCCCGGCGTCGAGGTAGCGGCTCGCCCGCTCGACCGTCTGCGCGAACAGGTCGTCACTGTCGCGACCCGGAAGGCTCGGGTCGACGAAGTAGGTGTCGGTGCGGGCATTCAGCACGAAGGAGCCGCTCGGTGCTGCGGCCCTGGCGGCCGCGAGGCGATCGACGGCCTCCTCGATGCCGAACAGCCCACCGTCACTGGCGTCCTCGATGTTCGCGCCGACCGCACCGACCTCCGCGGCCAGAGCCACGGTGCGCCCGACATCGGCCGAGGTGTCGCCGTAGCCGGCCTCGAGGTCGGCGGTCACGGGCACGCCCACGGCCGCCACGATGCGGCCGACGTGCTCGAGCATCGTGTCGCGATCCAGGGCCTCACCGTCCGGGACGCCGCAGGACCACGCGATGCCCGCGCTGGTCGTCGCGATGGCCGGAAAGCCGATCTGCTCGAGGATGCGGGCCGAGCCAGGGTCCCAGGCGTTCGGGAGCACGAAGCCGGGACCGGCGTGCAGGGCGAGGAGGATCGCGGCCTTGTCCAGCTCTGGGGTGGGCACCACCCCATGATCGGACATCACCGCCACGTAGGGCACCCGAACGTGCCTGCTCGGGGTCGGCTCAGGAGGGACGTCAGGGTGATCCCGGATGTGGGACCGAGTCGCCGGCGCGCATCCTGCTGAGCGAGCCTGAGGAGGTCAACATGTCCCACTCCAACACGTCGGTGGTCGCGACCCGGTCGTCCGCGGCTGCGGTGACGCCGCGCCAGTACGACCTGCACCGGATCCTCGGCGTCTGGGCTGCGGCGGCGCTGCCGATGGCTGCGCTGTCCTGGCTCGTGGCCCCGGCACTCGCGGCGCAGCTGGACGGTCCGACCGCGTGGCCGCGGGCGCTGGTGGCCTGTCTGACCGTGGGCCTGGTCTGGCAGGGCGTGCTCGTGCTGGTGCTCGTGCGGCGCGAGACCGGGACGCTGCGGTGGCGCGCCGTCGCGGACGCGCTGTGGCTGCACCGGCCCCGCAGTCCGCGCACCGGCCGCGTCGGTGGGCGCGTGTGGTGGGTGCTCCTCCCAGCGGTGCTCGTCGTCGGTCTCGAGCAGCTCCTGCCGTCACTGCACGCCCCGGCCGGTCGCGACCTGGGCGCGTTCCTGCGGTCGACGGACGGGCACGCGTTCCTCTCCGGGAACTGGCCGTGGTTCGCCGCGATCGTCGTCATGACGGTCTTCAACACGGTGCTCGGCGAGGAGCTGCTCTTCCGCGGCCTGCTGCTTCCGCGGATGCGCGGCGTCTTCGGGCGAGCCGACTGGCTGGCGAACGGGCTCCTCTTCGCGCTCTACCACCTGCACATGCCGTGGGCGATCCCGAAGGCGCTGCTCGACACCCTGGCGCTGGCCTACCCGTCCCGTCGCTACGAGAGCGCCTGGCTCGGGATCATCGTGCACAGCCTCCAGTCGGCCCTCATCGTCGGCGCGTCACTGGCCCTCGTGCTGCGGTGACCGGCCCCGGAGCCTGCGAGCGAGACAGCGACCTCAGCCGTGCTGCACGTGGTAGACGACCGTCTGCACGCGGATCTTGCCGTCGGCGAAGACGAAGGTGTCGATGCCGTCCTCGACCTTGAACCCCTCCCCGGTCGCAGACCACTCGAGGTAGAGGACGTCGTCGGCGAAGGTGGTGGAGAGGCTCCAGTCAGCGTTCGGGACGTCGCTGAGCAGCTGGGTGAAGACCTCCCGGGCCCCGTCCAGTCCTCGAAGGACCTTCCCCTGCACGATGAAGAGCGAGTCCTCGCTGTAGTCCTCGAGGATGCCCTCCAGGTCGCCCGCCCCCAGGACCTGCCCGTGGTGTGCGAAGACTTCTTCCGGAGTGCGCGACATGGAGCTCCCCTTCACTTTCCGTGGGTGGTGTCTGCGAGGGCGACATGGGGATTGTCGCACCCGGCAAATCCGTGCGGCAGGGTTTTGCCGCCTCTGGCCAACCGGACGCCGCGGTGCTTGGCTCTCCTCAGGCGGCCCAGACGGTCACCGCTTCCCCACCACGCGAGGAGAGGTCATGAAGGCGGTCCGACTGCACGAGTACACCCGGCGTCCTGTGGTCGAGGAGGTCCCGGAGCCGACGCTCGCGGGTCCGCTGGATGTCATCGTCGACATCGGCGGCGCCGGTCTGTGCCGGACCGATCTGCACATCGTCGAGGGGCAGTGGGCGCCGAAGAGCAACGTCACCCTGCCCTACACGCTGGGGCACGAGAACGCCGGATGGGTGCGCGAGGTCGGCTCCGCGGTCGATCACCTCGCGCCCGGCGACGCGGTCATCCTGCACCCGCTCGTCACGTGCGGCTTCTGCCGGGCCTGCCGCGCTGGTGACGACGTGCACTGCATGGCGAGCCAGTTCCCGGGCATCGACACGGACGGTGGCATGGCCGAACGGATCCGGACCTCGGCCCGGTCCGTCGTCAAGCTCGCCCAGGGGATCGAACCGGCCGCCGTGGCGGCGCTCGCGGACGCCGGCCTCACGGCATACCACGCGGTGAAGAAGGCAGTCCCGCTGCTCTTCCCGGGCTCGACGTGCGTGGTCATCGGCGCGGGAGGCTTGGGGCACATCGGGATCCAGGCGCTGCGGGCCATGAGCGCCACTCGGATCGTCGTCCTCGACCCGAACCCGGAGGCGCTCGCCCTCACGGCGGAGATGGGCGCCGACGAGATGGTTCTCGCCGACGGCAGCCACGTGGCGAAGGTCCTCGAGATGACCGACGGCAACGGCGCCGAGGTGGTGCTCGACTTCGTCGGCGAGCAGGGCGCCGAGACCGAGGCCTGGGCCATGACGCGGCGGGCCGGGAGCGACTTCGTCATCGGCTACGGCGGCACGATCGAGATCCCGGCGATCGACGTCATCTCCACCGAGCGCAACGTCATCGGCAACCTCGTCGGCTCCTACAACGACCTGGTCGAGCTCATGGCCCTCAACGCTGCGGGCAAGGTCAGCATGCACACCCGCACGTACGAGCTCGGCGCCGTCAACGAGGCGATGGACGACCTCGAGGCCGGTCGGGTGCGTGGGCGCGCCATCCTCGTCCCCTAGGAGTGCCGTCGCAGTCCCGGCCGCGGGGCGTGGGGCCCACCGCCGTCAGTCGTCCATCGCCTCGATCCCGAGCTCGGCGAGCTCGGCCATCCGCTCGCGCATGTGCTGCACCATCTCCTGCGGAGGCCGCTCCCAGCCCGTGATCTCCTCGAGGACCCGCAGCGGCTCGGTCGTCCGGTAGGAGCGGGTCGGGTTGCCGGGGAAGCGCTTGTCGGTGACGTTCGGGTCGTCCTCGATCGTGCCGAGGGGCTCGACCCGGTAGACCCGTCCTGGCCCCTCGCCGCGGGCCAGCTCGGCGGCCAGCGGCGCGCCCGCGCGCGTGGCCGTGAGGTAGATGTGGTTGGACTGGCGCTGCGAGCCGTAGTTCGAGCGCCAGCCCGGGGTGAGCAGGTCGCCCGGACGCACGTCGGCTCTGGTCCCGTGGAAGAACGGCCCGGGGTCGTCGACGACGCGCGGCGTCGGGGGAGGGTCGCGGAGCAGGCTGTCGAGCCGTTGCACGAGAACCGCGATCCGGCTGCGCCCCTTGGGTGCTCGCGGATAGCGGCCCAGCACGTCGAGGACGGCCGGCGTGGCCCGCTTGGCGGCGGCGGTGACGACGTACTCCGCGACCACCGGGTCGTCGCCCCGCGCGAGCTCGGCCGCCCGGGCGGCGTGGGTCGCGGCCCCGAGGATGTGGCGCACCTGCGTCGCCTTGGCCAGGGGATGGAGGTATGCCGCGGCGGCGGCATCCCCTGCAGCGCTCGCTGCGTGCCGGGCGGGCTCGGTCGTGGCGTCCCGGGCCGCGCGGTGGGCGTCGGCCGCGGCGGTCCGTTGGAGGCGGGACCGAGGCGCTCCCTCGGCGAAGACGCGCGCGGCTTCGAGAGCCGCCGCCGGGCGCGGGTCGTCGGGATGGGCCTTCGCGAAGATCACGAGGGCGGGCTCGGCGCACGCCACGGCATACGCGGCGACCGCCCGCAGCTCGTCGGTCGTCAGAGTGAAGTCACCCGAGAGCGTGTCCATCTGTGGGAGTTTCGCACAGCGCGCCGCCCGATCCCGGTCTGAGGGAGGACGCCCCTGAGACGGGTCTCAGAGTCGGAAGAGCCAGCGCAGCAGCCTGACGGGTCGCGGCCACTCGCCGGCCCGGTAGCTCTCGGAGAGATAGCGAGCGGCTCGGCGGGCGTTCCACAGCGTGACGCCGAGCAGGCCGATCCCCACCACCCAGGCTGTGGTCAGCGCGACGTATTCCGGCGCGACCGTGCCCCCGCCAGTCCAGTAGCGGACGACGTCGCCGGTGCTGAGGAGCAGGAACACGACGAACCAGACGACCAGGACGACGCCGATCCCGACGATGCGCCAGCCTGCCCCCGGATCGCGAGCCGGCGCCGACAGGACCCCTCGGGCGTAACCGAGCAGGGCCGCGACCCCCAGGGCGGCTGGCCCACCGAGCAGTGCCGCCATGGTGGTGGCCTGGGTCGGGGTCACTTCTTGGCGGGGAGGTCGGCCTTCGGGAAGTCGTCGCCCAGGACGACCGCCCACGGATGAGCATCGTCATCGGTGACGACCCGGACCTCCACACCCGTGCGACCCGCATAGGCGACGAGGGCGTCGCGACGGTCCTCCGACTCCAGGGTGACCTTGGTGCCGTTGAGGCCGTCGACGGTCAGGCGACCCAGCTGCCGGGCGCCTCGCATCGACCACGCCAGGGTCAGCGCGTCGGCGTCGTCGCTGTAGGTGGCGAGCAACGTTGCCCGCATGCTGCCGGCCTGTCGTGGCGTCACGCGGAAGAGGGCCTGGATCTCGAAGTCCTCGATGACCCGGCCGAGCTGGCGGCTGATCTCGACCAGGATGGCGGAGCGCTCGGCCACGAGGCTGGTGGGGACGGGCCCCGACTCGACGGTTCGGGAGTACGCGTTGCGTTCCATGGCGTCGAGGTATGCCGCGACGAGCACCTTGGCGTTCGAGCGCACTCCGAGGCGACGGGCCACCACCGTCTCCAGCTGGCTCTGCTCGTTCTTCGTCAACCCCGCCATGGCGGCACCCTAGCCCCGTGGGGGGACGGACCAAGGCCTACTCGTCCTCGTCGTTGGCGACGGTCTCGATCCAGTCGACGGCCTCGTCGGAGAGCTGCGTCTGCCCGTCCGCCGAGGGGCCGGTCCACCACTGTGCGCTGGCCTGACCGCCGGTGACGCCGAGGATCTCGGCCACGAGCTCGTCGGGCAGGGGCTCGCCGTTGTGCTCGACGAGCCATGAGCGGCTCGACGGGCTCAGGCGCGGCCAGATCTCCGGGAAGTCCATGGAGCCATGATTCCTCGCACTCAGCCGATGCGCGCGGCTATGGACACGATGATCCCCTCGGGACCGCGGACGTAGGCCATCCGCCACGTGTTCTCGTAGTCGCCGATCCCACCGACGAGGCCGTACCCGTCCGCGGCCAGCTGGTCGACGGCTGCGTGGACGTCGGCGACCTCGAAGGCCACGTTGCGCAGGCCCAGCTCGTTCGCCATCGCGGCCGGGGACCCGGGCTCGTGGTCGGGCCGGACGAAGCTCGAGAGCTCGAGCATGGTCCCGCCGGCGGGCGGCCGGAGCATGACGATCTCGGTGCGCACGTCCGGGATGCCGGTGACGGTGTCGACGAACTCGCCTTCGACGAAAGTCCGTCCCTCGACCTCGAGACCCAGCCCGACGAAGAACGCCGTCACCGCGTCGAGGTCCGCGACGGTGATGCCGACATGGTCGAAACGTTGGATGTGTGGCATGTGCTGCTCCTCCGTGGATCGTCTGGGGTCCGGTCACCGGGCTGGCGGAAGGAGCTGGACCAAGGCGTTGGACATCCGGTCCCGGCCGGCTCCCTTGCGACCCCACCCGGTCAGGCCGAACTGGAGGTCCGACGACAGCGTCACCTGCACGGTCCCCGTCGCGGCCTCGCGCACCCGGACCGTGACCTTCTCGCCAAAGGCCAGCACGGTCCTCCCGGAGGTGAAGACCAGGATCCCCCTCGCCGGGTCTGCGGAGAGGTGCTGCATCCCCGCACGACGGGCCGCCTCCTCGATCGCCGTGATCGCCTCTCTGGCGCTCGCCGAGAAGGTCATCGACGTCCCGCCACGTGCGGCCATGTCACCCCTCCCTCACGCCGACGCCGACGGGCCGACTCACAACCAACTCATGGCTGTCCCAGAGACACCTCATGGGCGCCCTTGGTCAACTCATCTCAGCAGATCCGGTACGTCTTGAAGGAAGCAACGATGGAACCCACAGGCAACGCCGCGGCCGTCACGCAGTCGGTTGACAGCCCCTCCACATCTCCCGCCCACAGCCGACGGCTCCGACGTGGCGCGCTCGGCGCAGCCACCGCGCTGCTCGTCTGCCTGGCCGCTGCCTCGCCGGCCCTGGCCGCTGGGCACTCGACCGGCGCACCCACGTTGCGGGACTGGGGCTCGTCCTCGTCCCAGGGCGGCTCCGGCGCGCAGTCGTGGGAGTCCCCCTACGGCTCGGGCAGCTCGGGCAGCTCTGGCAGCTCGGGCAGCTTCGGAGCGGGCGCGACGTCGCAGCCGGCCACCGCGGCCGAGTCCGCCGGGGTCGTGCTCATCGACACGGTGCTGCCGTACCAGCACGGCCAGGCCGCCGGCACCGGCATGGTCCTGACCTCGAACGGCCAGGTGCTGACGAACTACCACGTCGTCCAGGGCTCGGGTTCGATCCGGGTCACTGTCGCCCAGACCGGACAGACGTACCAGGCGACCGTGGTCGGTGCCGACCCGACGCAGGACGTCGCGCTCATCCAGCTCGCCGGCGCCTCCGGTCTGACGACGATCAAGCCCGACCCCGATGGGGTGGATGTGGGCTCTCAGGTGACCGCGGTCGGAAACGCTGGTGGCACAGGCACTTTGACCGCGGCCGACGGCGAGATCACCGGGCTCGACTCCTCGGTCACCGCAGCCTCCGAGGACGGGACCGCTCCCGAGACCCTCACCGGCATGCTCGAGACCAACGCCAACGTGCTCGCCGGCGACTCCGGTGGACCGCTGTTCGACGCCCAGGGCGAAGTGGTCGGCATCGACACGGCCGGTTCGTCCGGTGGCGCGCCCGACGCATACGCCATCCCGATCGACCGCGCGCTCTCGATCGCGCAGGAGATCCAGTCGGGTCACGAGACGAGCACGGTGCGGATCGGTCCGGCCGCGTTCCTCGGGGTCCAGGTCAGCAGCGCTTCCTCGTACCCCGGCTACGGCGACGGTGCCCGTGGTGGGTTCGCGACGACGCCCGGGGCGCAGGTCAGTGGCGTCGTCAGCGGGGAGGCGGCCGCCAACGCCGGCCTCCAGACCGGCGACGTCATCACCAGCCTCAACGGCCGGGCCGTCTCCACTCCGGACGACGTGTCGGCAGCGCTCGTCGGGGCGAACCCGGGTGACAACGTGCCGATGGGGTGGACCAGCCAGGACGGAAGCCAGCACGAGGCGCCCGTCACGCTCGGAGCCAGCCCGGTCGCGTGACCCTGCGGGGGTGCTGCGGGGTCGTCCAGCCGACCCCGCAGCACCGTCACGTCACGTCACGTCAGGACGTCGCGTGCAGCAGGCCGAGCAGGCCGTGTGCCTCGTTCTGCGGACCGGCGGTGAACAGCACGTCATGGGTCGATCCCTCGGTGCCGTAGCCCGGCAGGAGGGCCCAGAGTCCGTCGATCGCCACGGCCTTGCCGCCCGGGGTCCGGAGGACACCCGCGAAGTCCAGCGTGCGGGGGTTGAAGGCGTTGATCCGCCCGTCACCGAAGTTGCCGACGAGCAGGTCCCCGGAGAACGTGCCGAAGCCCGACGGGGCGATGGTGAGGCCCCAGGGCGCGTTGAGCACGCTGTGGCTCGACAGGCGCCGGAGGAGGACGCCGTCCTGGGTGAAGACGTCGACCCGACCTCGTCCGGCACCGGCGATCTCGTCGTGGCGCGCACTGTCCTGCTTCGCGTATGAGACGTAGACCTTCCCGCCGGAGACCATGACGTTGAAGGGCGCATAGCCTTGGGGCAGTTGGGTGTCCGTGAAGTTGCCCTTGGTGATGACGCGCTGGAAGTCACCGTTGTAGACGTCCACGACGCCGGCGGAGAAGTCCGCGACGTAGAGCATCGGGCCGGCTGCCGTCTGGCCCATGGCCATCCCCTTGTCGACGGCGCCCGGGGTGACCACTGCGTCGACGGCGTGGGTCGACGGAGGCGCACCGGTGCCACCCACGGCGGGGTTCCACCCGCTGAGGTGGCCGGTCTCCCCGACGAAGAGGAAGCGCGCGGGTGCCGAGTGGCCTGCTGCGTCATGCACCGCGAAGGACGTCGTGGCGTTGGACACCTGACCGGTGGGCGCGCCGCCCGGGATGCTCACGACGAGCGGGACGATGGTCTGCGGGCTGCCGTTGACGCCTCCGGAGTAGAGCGTCGTGACGTCCGCGCCGTTGTCCGAGACCCAGAGCGGGCTCGCGCCCAGGTGAGACGCGCCCCAGGCGTTGACCAGGTGCGGGTCGGTGACCTGGGCCCTCCCGGGCACGTCCGAGACCAGATTGACCTGTTTGTAGGCAGAGGGACCGCTCGAGTGCGCAGCGAGGGCGGTCGCGCCGGCTGGGGCGCTGACGGCCAGCAGGCCGACGGCCGCGCCGAGGCCGGCGCCGAAGGCCAGCAGCGATGACGGACGACGGATGGTGTGTCTCATGGGAAACCTCCCGTTCGAAAGCGCACAGCCCGAGTTGGACCGGCACCCTTGAGAAGACGACACCGGCCACCAGCCGGTTCAGCAGTGGTTCACCAGGGCGTCTTCCGTCCGGAACCGGTGCGACGATGTTGGGCATGAGCAGCGGGGCCGAAGCCACCACCTCGTGGACCCAGGCGCTGGCCTGGCGGCTGGAGCGACACCTGCTCGACCCGGTCGGGTCCTCCTCGGTCGCCGACGTCGTTCGCCGGCTCGGGGCGGTGCTGTCGATGGACGAGTCGCTGGCCGACCTCGCGGTGCGAACGCGCAGCACGACGGCGCGTGCCGGCGACCTCGCGCAGGCCCTGGCGGACGGGTCGGTGATCAAGGCGTTCGCGTTCCGCGGGTCGATGCACTACCTCTCGCCCGAGGACGGCGGCGTCTACCTCGCGCTCCGGTCGGCCGGGCGGCAGTGGGAGCTGCCGAGCTGGGTGGACCACTACCGGCTCGCGCCGTCGGACTGGCCGGACTTCCGCGCGGCGGTGCGTGAGGCGCTGAGCGACGGACCGTTGACGATCGGGGAGCTCGGTGACGCGCTGACGAAGCACACGGCATACGCCCACCTGGGCGCGGTCTTCGACGAGGGTGCGGGCACGCTCATCAAGCCGTTGACGTGGCAGGGGGACATGAGCTTCGGGGCGCCCCGCGACGGGCAGCACACCTTCCAGCGGCTCGACACCAACCCGCGCTGGGCGGGGATCCCCGACCTCGACGACGCCGGTCCGCGGGCCGTCACGGCCTACCTGCGCACCTACGGGCCGGCGACGCTCGAGCACGTCCACTACTGGCTCGGCAACGGGCTGAGCGCCGGTCGTCGACGACTCGATCGGTGGATCGAGGGACTTCGCGACCAGCTGGTCGACGTCGACGTCGACGGCACGACCGCGTACGTCGTGCGCGAGGACGTCCCGTCCCTGCTCGACGCGCGGCCGTCGGAGGCCGCGCGGTTCCTCCCGGGGCACGACCAGTGGGTCATGGGTCCGGGGACCAAGGACGTCCACGTCACGCCGCCGCCGCTTCGGGACGCCATGACCCGCAAGGCCAACCCGCTCGTCGTCGGTGGGGTCGTCCGGGGAACGTGGACGCGGAAGGGTGACGCGCTCACGGTCTCCTGGCTGGACGGGCGACAGCGACCCGACGAGGCCATCGAGCAGGAGGCGGCGCGGCTGGCCGGCATGCTGGGCACGGACCTCCACATGACACCGGCCCGTTAGCCGGCACCCGGAGCGCGACCGCGTCAGGCTGGGTGAGGGGACTTTCAGGCAACGCCGCCCATACCCGCCGCTATCGCGAAGCTGCCTTCGCGGTTCGGCTGCGGCGGCGCCGGAGGAGGTGTATCGCGGGATGAGGGCCATCGCAGATGTGGCCCGGAACCACCTTCGTCAGCCGCAGGAGGACCCCCCATGCTCACGAGTGCATCCGTCACCGCCAACATCCCGGCCGCCGACATCGCGCGGGCCCGATCGTTCTATGCCGACACCCTCGGCCTCAAGCCGGCCAGCGAGGTCGGGGACGCCGGAATGCTCATCTACCGCACCGACGGCGGAACGATGTTCAGCGTCTACCAGACCGACTACGCCGGCCAGGCCGGTCACACCATCGCCCAGTTCCACGTCGCCGACGTCGTGGCAGAGGCCCGCGCCCTGCAGGCCAAGGGCGTCGCGCTCGAGACCTACGACATGCCCGGCGTGAGCTGGGACGACGGCGTCGCCGACATGGGTGGGATGGGCAAGGCGGCCTGGTTCAAGGACAGCGAGGGCAACACGCTCTGCATCGACTCCGGCTTCCCGGAGGGCTGAGCAGCCGAGCCCAGCCCAGCCCAGGCCACAAACAGCCCACGGGACCGGAGGCGCGCGACAGTCACGACCGCAGCGCGCGGTCGAGTGCGCTCTTGATCGTCGCCGGCCAGTCCTCGGGCTTCGGCACCGTCAGCATCTCGGACGGCGATGACATCGCGAGCACCCGGCGCTGGAACTGCCGCCACGCCGCATCCATCTTCTTCGCGTCGACCGCCGTCGGCCACGGCTGCGCCTGCGCCTCGACGAGGTCGTAGAGCGGCGTGGACATCGCCGGGAGGCGCAAGTAGGCCGCCCACGACCTCGGGTCGAGGCTCTCCTTGTTCGTCGCCGGCTGGTTGAACCTGTCGATGTCGGCCCACAGGTTGGCCAGCTCCGGATCGCCCGGGTCCTTCGGCGGCAACAGCTTCACCAGGGCCCCGTCCGGGCCGAAGTAGCCGGGTGGAACGGGGTCGAACAGCACGACGGCGCGCGCGTCGGCCTGGTGCCGACTCACCCACGTCAGCACGATGGGGGCGCCCATCTCGTGGCCCATCACGACGACGGGCCGGGTCAGCCCCAGCGCCGAGATCACGCCGTCGAGGTCGTTCGCGAGGGCTGCGAAGGTCTGGAGGTCAGGGGCCGGGTCGCTGCGCCCGACCCCGAGGCGGTCGTAGACGCAGACCCGACTGCTCGCCGCGAGGGTCTGCGGGATCGTGCCCCATGCGTCGTCCATGGCCCGTCCGATGTCGGCCAGCATGACGACCGACGGCCCGTTGCCGGCGCACCGGGCCTTGAAGTGCCGTCCGGCGACGGTGACGTCACGTTCGGGCTCGAGCGTCGTGGCCATGGCTCCGCCAGGGGTCGTCGCGGTCGTATGCCGTGTGCTGGCGTTCGTCGACGACGCCGGGTCGGCGCCGGACGTGCACCCGGACAGCCCGAGGCCGAGCACCATCACGGCCACTGCGGCCAGCCGTCCGTGTCCGTGTCTGCTCACGCGGCGGTGCGTGGTGGCTGTGCCGCGGCGGCGTTCGGTCGGTGTTCCCATCTCGGTCTCCTCGGCGAGCGCGAGGGCGTCCTTCGTCCACGTCGATGATGGCCGTTCGAGGCGCGCCTGTCTGTGCGCCCGGTGACACAGGTGTTGCCCCCACCGTGCGGGTGGCCGAAGGTGGGGGGCATGGAGACGCGAAGACTCGGTCGGCTCGGGCACCGGAGCTCGGTGCTCATCTATGGCGCGGCGGCCCTGAGCGAGGTGTCCCAGGACGTGGCCGACGCCTCGATCCAGGAGGCCCTCGACGGCGGGATCAACCATTTCGACGTCGCTGCGAGCTACGGAGAGGCGGAGCTGCGGCTGGGGCCGTGGATGCCCCGGATCCGCGACCAGATCTTCCTGGCCACGAAGACCGGTCGCCGCGACCGTGAGTCGGCCTGGCGAGAGATCAACGAGTCGCTGGAGCGGCTGCAGACCGACCGGGTCGACCTGCTGCAGCTCCACGCGGTCGGCGACCTCGGGGAGCTCGACCTGGCCACCGGCCCGGACGGCGCCCTGGAGGCAGCGGTTCGCGCGGTGGACGAGGGACTCGCCGGCGCGGTCGGCGTGACCGGGCACGGCACGGAGGCCGCCCAGACCCACCTGGAGGCGTTGCGTCGCTACCCGTTCGCGACCGTGCTGACCCCGCTCAACCCCGTGCTGTGGCGCGACGACACCTACCAGACGGCATACCTGGCGCTCGTCGACGAGATCCGTCGCCAGGACGCCGGGCTGATGACCATCAAGACCGTGTCGCGGCGCAACTGGCCCGATGGCGCGGCTCGCTCGCACACGACGTGGTACGAGCCGTACCACCACCAGAGGCCGATCACCGCGGCGCTGTCATGGGTGCTGGACCACGACGAGGTCACCGGGATCCCCACGGCCGGAGACGTCGGGCTGCTGGGCATGCTTCTCGAGGCCGAGCGGAACCGGGTCTCTCCAGCTGAAGGCGAACGGCAGCTGGCCGGCGACGACGACTACTCGTCACCGTTCATCGCGATGCCGTTCTGACGCCGTCCTGACTCCGCCGCGCTGCGGTCCGAGGGGTCTAGGCCTCGACGAGGATCACCAGGGTCTCGGGCAGCACGCCGTCGTGGGCCATCGCCTCGGCGGCGCCCTCGGACTGCATCGCGGCCTGGAAGGTGTCCATGTCGGCGACGTCCATGAGCACCGCGACGTGGTTCGGGTTCTGGGGGTCGACGAACGTGCGGATGTTGGAGACCCCGAGCGGCCCGAAGAACTCCTCGCGCTTCGGCGACGCCAGCCAGTGGTCGCGGTCCTTCACGTCGTGGTGACCAATCAACGTCGGCATAGCTCCTCCTCGGCATCCAAGGCCGACGGGGAGTCAAGCCCTGTGGTTCGACGCTAGACCCGGGTCACTCACGCACGCATCGGCCAAACCGCGTAGGCCTTCCATCTGCAGTGGTCCCGCGCCGCCGCTCAGGCGTGACCGCTGAGCTGGCCGAGGCGGTCGGCGAGCGCGTCGACCATGGCGCCGGCGCGCTTGTCGGTGAGCGGCGCCTTCTTGTCGCCGCCCTGGCTCGAGACGGGGAGCACGTCGACGGAGAGCTTCGCGCCGCCGGCGAGGGCGCGGAGGGCGTCGATCTTGTCGCCGAAGGGTGAGCCGCTGCCCGGGGAGTAGTAGCGGACGACCTCGTCGATGTCGTCGGGGTAGAGGTCGGTCTTCGTCACCGCGATGATGAGGAAGATCGGCTTGTGGCGGCGCACGGCCATCGAGGCGACGCGGTGCGAGGTGATGGCCCAGTCCTCGAGCTCGGCGGCGAGCTGCTCGTCGCGCGTGGCGCTCGCAGTGCCGGTGGTGCCGCCGGCGCGGCGCGGGGTGGCGTAGCCGTTGGCGACGACGTGGATCACCCCGTCGACCGGTTCGTCGTGGAAGACCTCGTCCAGGGCGCCGAGCCGCGTGGCGGCGTTGTCGCCGGGCACGACGAGGAAGCGGAAGCCGTGCAGCCTGGCCCCCTTGCGGGTGCGACGCTCCATGACGGCCGAGCCGACCTGCGCCACGGCCTCGTCGGTGGAGCGGCGGGTCAGGCGGTCGACGAGCTGGCTCTTGCCGACCCCGGTCATCCCGGTGACGGCCACCATGGGATAGCGGTCCCGCAGGAGCCGGCCGAGCCGCTCGGGCGCCTGGGCGAGCGCGGTCAGCAGGCCGGTGGCGACGGTGGCGCCGAGGGCAGTGCGACTCGACGTCGGCAGGATCGTCTTGATCCGGGATGAGGTCTGAGACACGGGTGGCTCCTCCGCGTGGCTGGTCACAGGTGCCAGTTGGCCCCTAGAGCCTACGTTCCGTACCCATGACGGCGGTCCCCGCACCCGGGGCGACGAACAACACCCCGTCCTGGCGAGAGGACAGGGTGTTGCGTCTGCGACTCTAGTCGGCTGCGGCCTCTGGTGCTGACGTGGCTGCCTCAGGCAGCGGCGCGGCGAGGCGCCCGCGCAGGGCGCGGCCGACCGACGAGCCGACGAGCAGGCCGAGGGAGATCGCGATGGCGACGCCGAGCAGGCCGAGGGCGACGTCGGTGACGGACTCGCGACCCGCGGCGAGCTCGGTGACGCCGACGAGGCCGAGGCTTCCGGGCACGAGCAGCCAGAACGCGGGGAGGAAGAGCACGAGGCGGGGCAGCAGGGGGCGGCGCAGCTCGACGATGCTCGCGCCGAGGCTGGCGGCGATGGCGCCGACGAAGCCGCCGAGGGCGATCGTGCCGAGCTCCTGCCCGGCGACCTGGGCGCCGAAGGCGAGACTGAGGACGAGCAGGACCCAGCCCTGCAGGCGCAGCGGCACACCCTCCATGAGGCAGATGCTCGCGCCGATGAGCACGAGCCCGACCGGGGCCCCGGCCCAGCCGATCTCGTCGACGCGGAGGTTGACGAGGGTCTCGGTGGGGATCCGGAGCAGCGCGGTGGCCATCAGGAGGCCGAGGGCGAAGAGGCCGAGCTGAGCCAGGCCGTAGGCGAGGCGGGCCGAGCCGGCCTGCATGTGCCCGGAGGCGAGCTCCGACATCCCGTTGACGACGAGCGCGCCGGGGAGCAGGACGGCGAGCGGGGGCAGGACGGTGCGGAGCGGGCCGTCGAGCAGGCCGGCGTTCGCCGCGCCGAAGACGGCGAGCGACACGGCGAAGGCCGCGAGGGTCGGCAGCAGGGCCTTGACCACCTCGTGGCGCTCGGCGAGCTGGACGAGCGCGAGGACGATGAGGGCGCCGACCGCGGCGGCGGCGACGTTGGCCCAGCCGGGCTGGAGGATGAGCGCGATGCCGACGGCGAGCACGGGCCACGCGAGGGCGACGAGCCACGGGGGCTGCTGGACGGGACGTGTGGCCGTCGCTGCGAGCTCGTCACGGGCGGCGGGGATGGTCAGCTCGTCGTGCAGCAGCTGGTGGCGGATCAGGCGGACGCTCGCCGACTGGTGCAGGCGCAGGCCGGCGGGGGCCGAGCGGTAGGTGGAGGGTCCGCCGGGGGTGAGGGTGACCATGAGGCCGGTGGGACCGACGGCCGACTGGACCTCGGGGTAGCCGAGCCGGGCGCTCACCTCGGCGAGCTCCTCCTCGATCTCTTGCACGGGCTGCCCGGTCGCGATCATGGCGGTGCCGAGCTCGGCGAGCAGGGCGCGGGTCTCGGTCTCGCGGTCGGGTTGCGTGTGGGCTGCGGCTGGCTGGGCTGCGGCCGGCTGGGCTGCGGCCGGCTGGGCTGCGTCGGGCTGGTGCGCGGCCGCGGGTCCCTCCATGCCAGTCATCATGTCAAAGCGCGAGGCCGGGCCGTCGGGGCATCACCTGCGAGCGCTGGCTCGCTGCGGCTTCGTCCAGCTATGCGTGGAGGTCGCCATCCTGGTCCCTCGCAGGGTTGGGGTAGATGGTTTCTCCCCGCGCGAGCATGGCGACGAACTGCTCGATGCGTCGGCTTCGGGTCTCGGCACGCTTGGCGGTCTCGATGCGGTAGAGCACGGCGTAGCGATTACGGCCGTTGAGGTTCTCGAACATCGTCCGCGCGGCACGGTTGGACTCCAGGGCTGCGGCGAGATCGGCCGGCACCTCGATGCTCGCCGGTCCGGCATACGCGGCGTCCCAACGGCCGTCAGCCTTGGCGCGCTCCACCGCATCGAGTCCTGCCGCCTGCATGCGCCCCTCCGTCATCAGCCGCTCGGCGATGGCGACGTTGCGCTTCGACCACCCGCTGCGCGGAGTGCGGGCCGTGAAGCGCTGTCGGTAGCTGTCCTTGTCGCCGCCTCGGATCTGCCCGTCGATCCACCCGTGGCACAGCGCCTCCTCGAGCGCCTCGTCGTAGGTGAGGCTCGTGGGTGCGGCAGCGCCCTTCTTCGCCAGGGTCAGCCACACCCCGCGGTCATCGCTGTGGTGCTCTTTGAGCCAGGCGCGCCACGCGATGCTGTCCGCGACCGTCAAGGCAGGCAGCTCGTCCGTCACGCTGCCAACCTTCGCACGCGCACCCAGGCGGCGTTCCCGCTACAGGCCAGCCAAAGACGCGCGCCGACGGCCACTCTGCACCAGACTCTGCGCCATGGGTGATCCACGAACCGAGAAGGGCGGGGGACCGGAAGGCAAGGTCTCGTCGCTGACCGTCACGCCAGTGCTCGTCGCCGAGCTGCTCGCGGACGGCGAGCGGATGCCGGTCTACGTGCACGTCATCGACCATCCCGACGCGCGGGTGCTCGTCGACACCGGCATGACGCAGCTGCATCCGGCGGTCGACGACATGGACCCTCAGCTCACTCCACTGAGCGAGCAGGCCGACTTCGACCCGGCCGGGATCGACATCGTCGTCAACACGCACCTGCACTTCGACCACTGCGGCGGCAACCACCTCTTCAGCGGCAGGCCGGTCTACGTCCAGCAGGCGGAGCTGGACGATGCGCGGAGCCAGGACGACTACACGATCCGGGAGTGGGTCGACGCGCCCGGGGTGCGATACGTGCCCGTCGACGGCGTGCTCGAGCTGCTGCCGGACATCCGGCTCGTCCCGACGCCAGGCCACACCCGGGGCTCGCAGGTCGTGGTCGTTGGAACGGGCGACAGCTCAGTCGTCATCGCCGGTGACACGGCCGTCTTCTTCGACGAGCTCGACGATCCCCGCACCGAAGGACAGCGGCTGGTCCGGGCACTCGCTCCAAAGGAGGTCTGGCTCGCGCACCAGCACGAGCCGTGGCGCCCGTCGAGCGACCGCGACGCATGAGCAGCCGGTTCTCGAGGAGACCGACCGTTTCTCGCGTGGGGGTGGGGAACGCCGCCCGGGAGCGTGAGCGAGCGCCACCAGCTCTGTGGTGTTGCCTTCGGTCCAGCACAGCACTTCTGGTCGCTGAACTGAGATGCAACGGTTGGTCCGGGTGCTAGGACGCCGGCGTGATGAAGATGACCGAGGTCCCGACTCCGTGGAAGGTCCCGGTGGGCGTGACTCGAACGAAGTCGAAGTGGCAGGTCACGAGGTCTCCGACCGGATGTGGTTTGGTGGTGTCCACTTGTGACACGACGACGGGCTCACCGCCAGTCGGGGTGAATGTCGCGGTGGCCTTCAGTGACTGGATGACATACGTCGCCGTGCTGCCGACAACATGCCCTGGTGTGAAGTTGCCGTTCCCGTTGAGGCGGCCTCGACGGACTGGCCGTTGTCGCAGGTCAGCGGGATCGTGGTGTTCTTGGGGTCCGCGGAGGCAACGGGCGCGATGGCCACCGCCGCGACCGCTGCGATGGCTCCGAAGAAGACTGAGGCGTATGGACGCTTGACCATGCGTGGCTTTCCTTTCGGCTGTTAGTCGGTTCCTACAGGCTTTCTGAGGGGTGCGCCGCGCCGTGGGATCTGTCCGTTCGGGACCGGATGGATCAGCGCAGACCAAATGGACCGGTGCGTGCGAGTCGGATGGTTCGCGAGACCAGATCGTCTGCCAGTCACTCTCCTTGCCAATGCCTGGCAGCAGGACGACGAGAGCGCGCTTGGCGTGCACTCCGACGAGAGAGCTCTTGGCGTGCGCCGCGGCGGAGAAGGTGCGCGAGCGGTCATGGTGCCACCTCGTCGGTGGGTCTAGGGCAATCGGCGAGTAGCCCTCGTCCCGGCTTACTCCTCATCGGATCGTCTTGCAGGGGAATCACTCCCACGGTGGGCGTTCGTGCCGGTTCTGCCCGACCTTGCACCAAACGGATTGATGGTCACGGCGTCGTTCCTGGCGGCGGCCGCGCCTAGTCTCGCGGTGTGCCCGAGTTCAGCTGGCGACCGGCCAACGACGCGACGCTCGAGGACGTCGAGGCCGTGTTCGACGCCGGCGGCGCCCGCAAGTGCCGCTGCCAGGCGCTCAAGGTCCCGGGCTGGATCTGGCGCGACACGACGCAGGAGGAGCGCGACGCCGCGTTCCGGGAGCAGGCCGGCTGCGGCACGAGCGACCCCACATCCGGGCTCGTCGGGTACGTCGACGGCGAGCCCGCCGGCTGGGTCGCGGTCGAGCCGCGGGAGAACTACCCGAGGATCTGGGCGCGGCAGAAGTCGTGGATGAGGATGGACCCCGATCTCGAGGGCGTCTGGTCGGTCACCTGCTTCGTCGTGCGCAAGGGCGTCCGTCGCCAAGGACTGCTGTACGAGCTCGCAGCCGCAACCGTCGAGTACGGCAGGCAGGTCGGCGCTCGCGTCCTCGAGGGCTACCCCACCGACCCGCCGCCGGGGAAGACCGTGATCTGGGACGAGGCGTCGGTCGGGCTGCTCCAGGTCTTCCTCGACGCCGGCTACGAGGTCGAGGCGTCGCCCACCCTGCGCCGGAGGGTGGTGCGACACCGACTCGGCGCGTCGTCCTGACGGTCGGTTCCGTCCAAGCCCGGGCAGAGTCGTCGGACCTGGGCCCATCGCTCTCCACAGCGGTTGGGCACCCTCGGTGTCGTTCGAGGCCGGGGCCACCGACTCCCTTGTCTGCCCTCCAGGAGTGTGGTTGCGTGGCCACACCGTCCCCGCCGTCCGGCGAGGCACCACGACGAGGTGGTAGCGATGGGCTCGACGTACGACTACGTGATCGTCGGGGCGGGATCGGCGGGAGCCGTGGTCGCCGCCCGACTGACTGAGGACCCCGAGGTCCGGGTGTGCCTGCTCGAGGCCGGCGGCCCGCCGCCGCCCGCGGAGCTGGTGCCGGCCGCGGTCGCGAGCTTGCAGAACAACCCCGCGACCGACTGGATGTTCAACGGCGACCCGGGTGGGGTGGGGAAGGGACTCGTCGGCGGCCAGATGATGGTGCCCCGAGGAAAGATGCTCGGCGGCTCCTCCGGCCTGAACTACATGGCATACGTCCGGGGACACCCCGGCGACTTCGACTCCTGGGCCGCCGGGGGCGCGGAGGGCTGGTCGTATGACGAGGTGCTGCCCTACTTCCTCAAGGCCGAGGGGTTCGTGGACAGCCCCGAGCTGCACCCGGACCGCGAGATGCACGGCCACAACGGCCCGGTGGGGGTGTCGGTGCGCCAGCCGATCCTCCGCGCCTCGACCCAGTTCGTCGAGGCCGCGGGCGCCGCGGGTCTGAAGCAGGGCGACTACAACGGTCGCGACCGCCTCGACCCCCAGGGGGTGGCCTCGCTCTTCCAGACGACGACGAAGGACGGCCGGCGCAGCTCGACCTTCCACGCCTACCTCGAACCGGCGCTGGACCGGGAGAACCTCACCGTGGTCACCGGCGCGCTCGTCGAGCGCGTCCTGCTCGAGGCGGACGGAGAGGTGGTCCGTGCCACCGGGGTCGCCTACCGCACCGAGCACGGCACCCAAGAGGAGGTGTCCGCGGGCACCGAGGTGGTGCTGTGCGCGGGCGCCATCGGCTCGCCGCACATCCTGCTGCTCTCCGGGGTCGGGGCGCGCGACGAACTGGCAGCCGTCGGGGTGGACTGCGTCGTGGACCTCCCGGACGTCGGGCGTCACCTCAAGGACCACCTCCACACCCCCTTGATGTTCGCCGCGGACGGCATCGGCGAGACGATGACCGACGTCGCCATGGCCCTCGGGCCGGACGCGCTGCGGGCCCCGGCCGGTCCGCTCCCGGCCGACCCCGCCGACGACGTCGACCTCCCCGAGCCGCTCGCCGCCGCCAAGGCCGAGGCCGAGCGCCGCATCGGCGAGTGGTTCACCACCGGCCGCGGCCTCGCGTCGTCCTCCCTCTACGACGCCGTCGCGTTCTTCTCGACCGGGCTGGGCGACGAGCACACGCACGACGCGCAGATCGGTTTCCTCGCGACGGGCTACACCCCGCCGATCTGGGAGGCCGTCTTCCGACTCCCGCCGTCCGCGTTCTTCGAGGACCCGGAGTCCTTCCTCGACCCGACCCGCGGCCAGGTGGTCGTGCTGCCCAATCCCGTGCAACCCCACTCCGAGGGGTCGGTCACGCTGGCCAGCGCGGACCCCGCCGTCCCACCCCGGATCGACCTCAACTACTTCGACGACCCGCACGACGTGAGGGTCATGATCGCCGTGATGCGCAGGGCCCTCGAGATCGCGAAGGCCTGGCCCGGCGGTGGTCTGGGGGGGCCGGTCATCCCGCCACACCTGGCGCGGGCTCACGGCCACGAGGCCGGCTCCGACCCGAGCGACGCGCTGCTGGAGGACCTGGCCCGCCACTATGCGCTGACCGTCTACCACGAGACGTCGACCTGCCGGATCGGTGACGTCGTCGACCCGCGGCTGCGGGTGCACGGCATCGAGGCCCTTCGCGTGGCGGACGCGAGCGTGATGCCGAACGTCGTCAGCGGCAACACCAACGCCGCGGCCATCATGATCGGCGAGAAGGCGGCGGAGCTGATCGCGACGGACCACGGCGTCCACCTCCACGAGCTGGTCGGCTGACGGCTCGCGTGTTGGAGAAGCTCTAGCAGCGCGTGGGGCGATCACCAGACAGGTATCCCGAGGTCGACGTGTCGTCCTCCTGCGATCGGTCGGACGCCGGAGGGCGTGCGTTGTCGTCGTGGTGGGCGATGGCCGTGGGTGTCGCGTTGACGCTCGCCGGGGGTGTTGGCGCAGTCTGGGGCCTGTCGTATCTTCGCGACGCGCTGGCTCCTGGTAATGCCTCGAATCCCTTGCGGGAGATCGGAGTCGCCATCGGCGTTGGAGTCAGTGTGCTCGGCGTTCTTCCTTGCCTATGCGGTGTCGCTGTGATGACGGCGTCCATTCGGCGCAGGGGTCGGTCCTCACCCAAGCGTCGCCGCCCCCGATAGTTACTGGGTTCCGCGACGCGGGGACACGGTTTGACCGCCCCACTGCTCGGGCGCGACGTCGACGATCGTCTGGTTCAGGACCCACTGGTGCCCGAACGGGTCATCGATCGTGGCCTGTCGCTCGCCGTACTCCCAGTCGTGCGGCGGGTCGACCAGAACGGCGCCTCGAGCCGTCGCTGTCTCGACCACGCGCGCGATGTCGGCGACCTTGAGCATCACTTGGTGCGACCGCTCTCCTTGAGGCGTTCGCCGTCCGGGACGAACCTCGGCCACCACGAGCTCGGCGGGCTCCCCGTTCGGCAGCCCGAGCTGCGAGCGGTGTCCTTCGCCGATGCGGACGTGTTCGACGAACCCGAACACGTCGGCGTACCAGGCCACCGCCGCCCGAACGTCGGCGACAGTCAGAACGGGTGTCACGCGCGCATGCGGCGCAGACCGGTTCGTGAGCATCCAGCCACAGTAGATCGTTGGGCACGTGCGCACACCAGCACGCGCCAACCCCGGCGGCACCGCAGCGGCGACCATGTAATGCTCCGCAGCTGCCGGCCGTTTGAGTGTCAGCATGACGTCGTGCCCACTACTCCCGGCGGTCTCCTGCGCATCGCATCTCCCGGCGACGGTCCTGAACTCGTGCGATTGTGGGCGCTGCTGTTCGACGAGGACGACTCTCCGCGCGACGACGTCTGGCGCGGCCATGCACGCGAGTGGTTCACGCAGTTCGTCGCGCGGCCCAGCCTCGTCAGGTTTCCGCTGGTCGAGGTCGACGGCGAGATCGTGGCGACGGCAATAGGCACACTCGAGGTGGGTGTTCCGAATCCTCAGTGCCCTCGAGGGCGCACGGTCCGGCTCGCGAACGTCATTACTCTCGCCGCGCACCGGGGCGTCGGCTACGGCACCTTGCTCGTCAACGACGTGACCGACTGGGCCAGGTCGATCGACGCGGACCGTGTCGACCTCAGCGCCACGCCGGAGGGCCAGCGGATCTACGCGAGGGCGGGATTCGTCCTGACGTCCGCGCCCCGCATGAAGCTCGTCCTCTGACACCTGACGCACGGACGGCATATGGCGCCTGGGCAAATTGCGCGTTTCGTGTTCTACCGGTTGCTGGAACTGGCAGAGTCGGCGCGGCCGCTGGGCTATCCGCACTGCGTCAGACGAGTCGCGGAGGGGCGCCCTGCACGATCAGCATGCACACCACAGGGGAGAGCCAGTGTCGTACAACTCCGGGCGTTTTCGGTTTGACGGGGGTGCCGGGACCTACCTCGGGACGGCCATCCTGGGAGTCCTCATCACGGTCCTCACCGCCGGTATCTGCTACCCGTTCGCGCTGGTGTTGAACGAGCGGTGGCGAGCGAAGCACTCCTACATCGACGGACAGCGACTCGTCTTCACGGGCACGGCTCTGGGCCTCTTCGGAACCTGGATCAAGTGGCTGGCCCTCACCTTCGTCACGGCGGGCATCTACCTCTTCTGGGTGGGCCCGCGCATCGTCCGATGGAAGTGGGAGCACACCGACTTCGACCCGACGACGCGCCTGGCTCAGCCTCAGGGCCCGACGGTCAACGTGAACCTGCGGGCGTGAGAACGCGTTCGGAGTGGATGTCGAAGACCTTGACCGTCGTTCGACGTACGAGTGTGAGACAACACCCCAGCAACCCCGAGGAGTGATCGAGATGCCGCGTTTCATGGGATTCGTGAGGATGGAAGAGGGGATCGGCACCCCACCGCAGGCACTGTTCGACGCGATGGACGCCCACATCGGCGAACGGGCCGCCTCAGGTGTGTTCCTCGACGGCGGTGGCCTGTACGGGACGGAGGACGCGGTGAACTTCGTGGTCCGGCAAGGCGAGGTCAGCCGGCACGACGGACCGTATGCCGAGGCGCGGGAGGTCGTCGGAGGCTGGTCGATCCTGCAGTACGACACGCTCGAGGAGGCCGTGGCCGACCAGGAGAAGTTCGCCGAGCTGCACGCCAAGTACTGGCCTGAGGTCACCGTGATCTCGACGCTGCGCCAGATCTCCAACGGCCCGGAGGCCCCCGCCGACTGAGGCTGAGGCTGAGGCTGTAGCGCGACGCCAGCGCTTCGACGTGGCAGGCCGAGTCGGCCTGCCACGTCGGCTGACTCGACCGGGGATCGGTGCTGGTTAGTGTTGCCGGCATGCGCATAGTGGTCATCGGCGGCACCGGACACATCGGCACCTATCTCGTCCCGAGCCTGGTGGATGCCGGGCACGAGGTCGTCGTCATCAGCCGCGGGTCCCGGCAGCCCTACCGGGAGGATCCGCTGTGGGGCGAGGTCGAGATGGTGACGTGCGACCGGGAAGCGGCGGAGGGCGACGGCCGGTTCGGCACGTTCGTCGCCGACCTGCGACCCGATGCGGTCGTGGACCTCACGTGCTTCAGCACCGCCCAGGCCGAGCAGCTCGTCGAGGCGCTCGACGGCCAGCACCTGGTCCACACCGGCAGCGTCTGGTCCTACGGACCCAGCACGCTCGTCCCGACGACGGAGGACGCGCCCAAGCACCCCTACGGGGACTATGGCGTGGGCAAGCTCGCCATCGAGGAGTACCTCATGGCCCAGGACCGGGTGCGCGCCAGCGTCGTGCACCCGGGCCACATCAGCGGCCCCGGGTGGATGCCCATCGGGCCGGCCGGCAACGTCGACCCGGCCGTCATCGAGTCCCTGCGCGCGGACGGCTCGTGCGTGCTCCCCGACCGTGGCGGCGAGACCATCCACCACGTGCACGCCGAGGACGTGGCGGGCCTCCACCAGGCCTGCCTCGAGCGTCCGGAGGCCGCGACGGGGGAGAGCTTCAACAGCGTGTGTACGCAGGCACTGACCCTTCGCGGCTACGCCGAGCTCGTCGCGCGCCACTTTGGTCACGAGCCCCGGCTCGAGTTCGTGCCGTGGGCCGAGTTCGTGACGAGGCTGGACCCGGAGCAGGCCGCGCTGACGATGGACCACATCGGGCGGTCCCCGATGTTCTCGATGGACAAGGCCCGCGCGCTGCTCGGCTTCGTCCCGAAGCACAGCGTCACCGACACCGTGCTCGAGGCCATCGACGCCTGGGTGGCGTCGCAGTGACGTGCCGAAACCTCCACCAGTCCCAGACGAACGTCAGGGCACGGTCCGGCGCATGACGCAGTTGCCTTGGCCCTTGGCGCGGACGTAGGTGAAGCCGGCTCGCTCGAAGAGAGCCCGAGTCCCGTCGTAGAGGACCGACTTCTTCATGCCCGCGTTGTCGTGCGGGTAGCCCTCGACGGTGCCGCCACCCGCCGCCGCGATGAGGTCGACTGCGCCCTGCAGGACGAGGTCCGACAGGTGCTTCCGGCGGTAGCGCTTGTCGACGAAGATGCACGTGACCCGGTAGTCGGGCAGGAGGTCGAGCTCTTCGTCGTACTGCTTGCGGTGGTAGATGTTGGGCAGCTCGGCGGGCGACCCGAACTGCGCCCACGCGACGGCCTCGTCGCCATCGAAGACAAGCGCCGCGTGGGCGCGGTCCTCGTGGACGAGGCGCTTCTTGAGGGCGCAGTTGGCGTCGTAGGTGCGCTCCTTCTCGGCGGGCATCGTCTGGAACCATGTGCACCAGCACCCGCCGAAGACGCCGTTGTGCCGTTCCATCATCGCGGCGTACGCGTCCCAGGTGTCCGGGGCCAGCGCCCTGACCTCGTAGTCCGTCAACGGTCCCTCCTTCGCCGGGCCGCGACGCGTCGTCGCGGGTGTCACCCAGCATGCTGCCGGAGGCGGACGATCCGGAGTCGCAAAGCGCATCGGTGATTGGATCGGGTTCATGCGCATCTTCTTCACGGGCGGCAGCGGCAAGGCCGGAAAGCACGTCGCACCCTTCCTCGCCGAGCAGGGTCACCAGGTCACCAACGCGGACCTCGTCCCGCTGGGGCACCCGGGCGTCGGCGACCTCAAGGTCGACCTCACCGACATCGGAGAGACGTACTCCGCCCTCGCGGGACTGGCGCGCTTCGACGAGCTGGAGCTTGCGGCCAAGCCGGCATACGACGCCGTCGTGCACTTCGCGGCGGTGCCGGCGATCCTGCTCACGTCGGAGGCCAAGACGTACGCGACGAACGTGCTCAGCACGTACAACGTGCTCGAGGCGGCGACCCGGCTCGGCATCCGCAAGGTGATCTTCGCGTCGTCGGAGACGACCTACGGCATCTGCTTCGCCCAGGGGGAGCGGCGGCCGCTCTACGTGCCGGTCGACGAGGAGCACCCGACGGTGCCGGAGGACGCGTACGCGATGTCGAAGGTGGCCAACGAGGTGACGGCGCGCTCGTTCCAGGTTCGCACCGGCGCCGACATCTACGGGCTGCGGATCAACAACGTCATCGAGCCGCACGAGTACGCCGAGATGTTCCCGCCGTTCCTGGCCGACCCGGCGCTGCGGCGGCGCAACGTCTTCGCCTACATCGACACCCGCGACCTGGGCCAGATGGTGCAGCGCTGCCTCGAGGCGGACGGGCTGGGCTACGAGGTCTTCAACGTCGCCAACGCCGACATGTCCGTCGCCGCGACGACCGACGAGGTGCGTGAGCGCTTCTACGACGGGGTGGAGCTGCGTCGGCCGATGGGGCGCAACGAGACGTTCTACTCCATCGACAAGGCCCGGGATCTGCTGGGCTACTCGCCGCAGCACTCGTGGCGTGACGTCCTGCCGGATCCGCACGCCTCGTGAAGGCGGCCGGACCCGGTTCCGGGAGGGGTAGGCACGTGGACGTTCGGGTAGGGCTGTGCGGTTGGACGGTCTCGCAGGCCTCGTATGTGCGGCGCTTCCCCGTCGTCGAGGTGCAGAACACGTTCTACGACCCGCCGACGGACGCCGTGCTGACGCGCTGGCGGTCCCAGGTGCCGGCTGGCTTCGAGTTCACGATGAAGGCGTGGCAGATCGTCACGCATGAGTCCAACAGCCCCACGTACCGGCGCATGAAGCGGCCTCTGCCGGAGAGCGCCCATGGCCAGGTGGGATCGTTCCGGACGACGCCGGAGGTCCTTGCGGGTTGGGAGCGGACTCTCGAGTGCGCCCGCATCCTGCAGGCCAGCGCTGTGCTCCTTCAGTGCCCGAAGAGCTTTCGCCCGACGCCGGAGAACATCCGGCGGCTGCGTGACTTCCTGACCCAGGTGGAGCGACCGGCCGGTCGGCTGCTCTGGGAGCCCCGCGGTAAGTGGCCCACGCAGTTGCTCGAGGAGCTCTGCGCCGAGCTGGACCTGGTGCACGTCGTGGACCCCATGCAGACCGAGACGGTGACACCGGAGCAGACCTACTACCGGCTGCACGGCACCACGGGCTCGCGCCACGTCCACACCGATGACGAGCTGCGTCGGCTGCGGGACCTCGTCGACGGCCGACCGAGGCCGTACGTCATGTTCAACAACCTGCCCCGCACGGGCGATGCAGAGCGGTTCCTCGCCCTGCTCGCCGGTGGAGGTGGGTGAGCAGGCGGGAGTGTTGCCCGGTCCCTCCCCCGGCAAGGACTCTCAAAGGTCGGGTTCATGGTCGGCCGGGTCGTGCACCGTGAGCACGATGAGCGGACTGTGCTTCAGCATCTCCGGTACGTCGGTGCGACGCCAACGCCTGGCGGCGGCCTCGATGTACGGTTTGCGCTCGTCGGGGTCGGTCACCACTCGCGCGGTCGCAGGGACATCGGCGACCACTGACTGCTTCAGGTGGATGATGACGTGCGGGTCGGCTTCGACGTTGTAGATCCAGTCACGCGTTCGGTCGCTCCGGGGCATGCCCGTGATGAACAGCTGGTCATCGTCGTAGTGCAAGAAGATCTCGATGCGCCGGGGCTGGCCGGTTCGCCGGCCAGTCGTCGTGAGGTCGATGACCTGGCTGTGGTGCAAGGCGGCTCGGGTCGCCTCGCTCGCAGAGTGAGCACGGTCCATGGCGCGATCCTCTCGACTGGCCCGATCCTCAGAACTCTACGGGCATCCCGACCACGCCAAGGCCAGGCGTCGCGTCGTTAGAGGGTCACTGCTTCGAGTAGCTTGCCGACAGCGGCCGCGACTGCATTCGGTTGCTCCTGGGCGATCATGTGGCCGGCCTCCGGGACGAGGGTGAGCTGGGCGTCTGGGACGGAGTCGGCGATCTCGACCGCGTTCTCCGGTGCGATGAGCTGGTCCCCGGTGCCATGGACAACGGCCGTTGGGCAACGGATCGACGCGAGGTCGGGGCGTGAGTCCGGACGGGTCATGACAGCCGCGAGCTGGGTCAGGAAGGCGTCGGGACCGATCTCGTGCGCCATCGTTCTCCAGAAGTCGGCCAGGTCCTTGCGCGTGATGTTGCCGGCGTCGACCAGGACGGGGTAGACGGCATCAACGAGCTCGTCGAAACGGCCCGCGGACACGGCACGCGCCTGCTCGCGTCGGCTCGCCACCTGTTCGGGTGAATCTGGACGTGCCGAAGTACTGATCAGCGCCAGCCCCGTGACCCGATCCGGGTCGAGGCGCATGACCTCGAGGGCGACGTACCCGCCCATGCTGAGACCTGCGAGTGCGAATCGGTCGGGCGCTGCAGCGAGCAGCCGTTGGGCCATCGCGGTCACCGTGCTGTCGCGGCGGTTGTCGGCGATGGTGACGGCGCCGTAGGACCACACAGGCGGCAGCAGCTGCTCGTACAGTCGGGCCGAGCACAGCAGGCCGGGGATCAGGACGGTATGAAAGGGAGCTGTCGCCATTCCGGCAACGCTACAGAGCGAGTCAGACATGGCAGTCCCGCACGATGACCACTACCGGGTGCCGGGACGCGACGTAAGGACGCGAATCGCTTCTGCCGCTCGGGATTCCGGGCCTCGGGCGGGTCAAGTCCGGGTCGCTGCTGTCCTCCTTCGGGTCGGCGGAGGCCCGTCGGGTGGAGGATTCCGTCATGAAGCTCAAGCTCGACCTGCACGACATCTACAACCGGGGGGACGAGATCGAGCGATCCCTCAAGGCCATCATCGACGAGGCCATCGATAAGAAGGCGCCCTTGGTGGAGATCATCCCGGGGAAGGGCTCCGGACAGCTCAAGAAGCGGGTGCTGCGGTTCCTGGATCGCAAGGACATCAAGGCGCTCTATCACCGGGTCGAAAAGGACTCCGACAACTTCGGTCGCATCTTCGTCCACTTCAGGTGGAAGTAGCCACCGAAAGCGAGCGGGCCTCGCCAGCTCATCCGTGCCCACCTGGAGGGAGTGCCCGGGCTCACTGGCCGTCACGTTGGTCGCTTGTGGCGGTTCGACGCAGCTCGCGTGACCATCAGACCTGGCGGATCGCGGCAGAGATCCCATGTTCCATTCGTCCCAGCGAACGCGCCCGACAGAGGGCACGATGGGGGCATGCGACTGCGGGACCACAACAAGGGAGACCTCGCCCTTACAGCGCTGACCCTGACCGTCGCCGCGGCGGCAGCTGCGAGCGAAGCAGTCAGTTGGGCAGGCCGCCGTCACCGTCGACGACGCCACCCCGCGCAGGCGCTGCGCCGCACGCCGAAATAGGCGCCCGGGGGTCATCGAGCCGACGAGCTCGGGTGGAAGGTCACCGTGGCGCGCCAGACCCTCCGGTTCTGCCCAATCGATACGCGGGCCAGGGCACGTGGGCGTGACGTGCCGCCCGCCAGGCGGCGCTACGACGCAGGTGGTCGAGCTCTTGCCATTCAGTGCCCCATCGGGGTCGTCACGGACATGGAGTCGTGTCCTGGGACGGTGAGACCGGGTAGCGCATCCGGGGCGACGAGGACGAGCACGCCGAGCACAAAGAGGACGAGCGCCGTGCCGTAGACGGCTGTTCGGCGCCACGGCAGGATCTTCTCGACTGCGATGAAGCCAGCGACGATGGCCATCCAGATGAGGCTCATGACACCCAACGCGAACAGTGACGCCATCAGGGCCCAGCAGCACCCAACGCACCAGGCACCGTTCTTCAGCCCCATGCGAAGGGCGCCGAGCGAGCCGTCGCGCCACGACCCCAGAAGGGTGCCGAGCGGGCTGCGGCACTTGCCCAGGCATACGTTCTTGAGTGGTGTCAGCTCGTAGACGGCGGCCAGGATCAGGATTGCCCCAGCTATCGGGCGCCCCGCCTGTCCCCATGACAGCTCGCCTGCCGCTGCATGGGTTGCGGCGAGCCCGAGCACGAAGGCGACGACTCCGAAACCAGCCCAGGTCACGAGATAGCCGCCGGTGAACACCCACGGCTTCAGTGACGACGGCCCGCTCAGCCGCGAGAACAGTGCGACCGTGGGAGCGATGGATGGGAACATCATCGCCGCCATCATGACCACCCAGACGCCGAGGAACCATGCGAACGTGCCGAGGCCGGTCCAGGGCCCCTCGTCCATTCCGCGCATCTGTTCGGCCGTCCACCACCAGGCCGCTACGGCAAGGGCGAAGAGGGCTACGACGAGCACCCAATGAGCGCGGCTGGCGGCGAACGCCGGGCGAAGGCCTCTCTGGGCGGACGAGGTGGGCGACCCGATGTCGCTCATTCCCTCAGGCGGCCCACGAGAAGTCCGACTTGGACAGTCCGGTCTTTCCTTCGTACTCGATGCCGAAGGCCTTGATTCTCGACCGCTTGGCTTCGGCCATCGTCAGGTCGGAACCGGCCGGGTGGAACATCCCCGAGAACTTCACCGGCTGGCCGGTCTCCACTCCGAACGGAACGATGTCCTCGATCTCGAAGTCGATGATCTCGCCGATGCGCACGCTATGGCGCAGCCCGTCATCGTCAACATCGATACGCGCCCGCTCAACGCCCAACATCTCACCGATCAGCGGAGCCAGTGCCCCCATGGGCCCACCCAGCTGCCCGCTGAAGACCTGAACGAGCTGGTCGAACTGGGCGTCGGTCGCGCGGTCGTCGACGAAAACCCCGACGCGCCAGTTGCCGTCGGTCATCACCTTCGGCGTATCGGCTATCAGCGCAACCTTGCAGCCACCGACGTCCGTGCTGTCGACGGCACCCTGGTGGATGTTGAAGACGAGAGTCACGCGACAGAAGTCATAGGTGGCTCCGTGATCGAGTGACAGGTTGCACGGGCACATGAGCTCGCACGAGCAGGTCTCGACGTAACTTCCCGCCAGGTTCCACGACATGAGACCCTCCCTTGCCCAGGCTCTGAGTGTCCCGCCGCAGATCAACCCCGTCAACGGGCCGGGACGCCGCTGCGGCGTCAGCGACGTCCGATATCCGACGTTCCGGACGACGGTCGCTCAGTGCGGGTGGCCATCGCGCCGAACCGTGGCCAGGCTCGACCTGTCCCGTGTCCTGGATCCGATTGCTGACCCCGTCCTCCTCTCCTAGGTCAGCTGAGGATGCCGGCTCCAGCGGACCTGCACGCACTGCCGACACGCGGCGGTGCGGCCGGTTTCGTCGAGTGGCCACGATGCCTACCGGGGCCGCTCGTAGGGAAATCGCCGTGTCCAGAGAGCTGCGACTTGCTCTCCCGGCAGAGTCTGTGACTCGTCATCCGCACCCGTGTCGTACTCGTCTGGCCTCCCGACGATCCGTGCTATCACCTCGCTGCAGATCGTCTCCCTCGCGCACCGCGATCACGAGGACCCCTGTTCGTTCGGCGGGACTGGACCTGGGTCCCGGGCCACGATGTGTTCCTCGCCGTCGGCATCGAGGGGTTCGGCGGCCAAGGCTTCGTCGGCGGGTGGCGCGCCTTCGAGGGCAGCGGGGTCGAGCAGGCCGTGCACTCGGCGCGCCTCTCGCACACCCTGGGAGATGCTGTGCCATAGGTGGTCTTCGCCGAGTTCGGGGATCAGTCCGGAGCGGCGCAGCGCCTTGCGGACCGGCCACATGACTCGGACGAGAAAGAGGTCGACATCTCGTCGCAGCAAGGCAGCCCGGAGGTCCGCGAGGGCGTCCGCGCTGGTCGTGTCCATCTGGTTGGTCGCCTCCAGGTCGAGGACCAGGGCGCGCGTGCCCGGCGTGGAGTCGATCAGGGCGAGGATGCTGTCGTTGGCCGGCGCGGCCGTGACCCAGAAGAGCGGCACGTCGAGCCGAAGCACGATCACCCCGGGGTACGTCGAGCGCTCAGCGTGGTTGCGCGTGCTGCCCCAGGCCGCCTTCTCATGGGGCACTTTGCCCATCACTTCGACGTCGACCCTGGTGGAGCGGAAGACCAGGCCGATCACCGATCCGGCCACGGCGAGCAGCAGGCCATTGAGGGGGCCGAAGGCCAGCACGCCTACCGCAGCGACGACCGCGGCGACGATGTCGTTGCGGCGCACCCGGCTGTATCGACCCAAGGCCTCGAAGTCCATGAGCTTCCATACCGCGTTGACCACGATCGCGCTCAATACCGCCCGTGGGAGCACCGACAGCGCGGGGGCGATGGCGACGATGACGACCACGGCCAGCCCCGCCGCGGCGAGCCCAGTCAGCTGCGTCCGCCCGCGCGCGTCGCTGACCGCAGCCGTCTTGGACAGGCTCCCGGCCACGCCGAGCCCACCGAACAGGCCGCACGCGACGTTGGCCGCGCCGGAGGCGAGCAACTCCTGGTCGGCGTCGATCCGGTAGGCCCCCCGGGCCGCGAAGAGGCGGGCCGCGCTCAGGCCCTCCGCCAGGCCCACGAGCGCGAGTGCCGCTCCGGCGGTGAGCAGCCCGGCCAGATCGGCGGGGTCGACGGCAGGTATGCCGGGCGTCGGCAGCCCACGCGGGACCGGGCCGACAACCTCGACCCCGAGTGCCTGAAGATCCAGCGCCGCCGACGCCGCCAAGCCGCCGAGGAGGACCACGAGACCCCATGGGACCTTTGGAAGCAGATGGTGCCCGCCGAAGAGGACCACGAGCGAGACCGCCGACACGGCCACAGTCGTGAGGTCGGCCTCGCCGCGCGTGACACTCGAGCCCAGGGCGCCGACCCGTTCGATCACTTTCCCTGCGGGCGTCGGCACCCCGACAAGATGGGGCACCTCGTTGAGGATGACAAGCAGGGTCAGTCCGAGGACGAAGCCTGTGACGATGGGCTTGGACAGGAACTCGGCCATCCACCCGATCCGGACGAAGCCCGCGGCGACGAGCACCAGCCCTGAGCCGAGAGCGAGGGCGGCCGTGTACGACGCGGCGCGCGCCGTGCCGGCGACCCCGAAGCTGGCCAGGAAGGACCCGGACAGCACGGACACGGTCGACACCGGGCCCACGACGAGCTGTCGGGACGAACCGAACACGGCATATGCCACGAGCGCCACCGGGAGCGCGTACAGGCCGACCTCAACGGGAGCACCTGCGATCGACGCGTAGCCGAGAGCCTGCGGAATCGCGAGCGCCGCCACCACTGCGCCAGCGATGAGGTCCCCGCGCAGCCACGCAGCCTGGTAGCGCGGCAGCCAGCGGACCATCGGAACCCGGCGCCAGCGGCCCTCCGAGAGTGCCATCGTGTCATCGCTCACCCGTGCCACCTCGTTCTGCCAGGTGTGCTGCCACGCTACCGGAGCAGATCCGTGGCGCCCCAAGTCAATGGGCCACGCGGCGAAAGGACTGTGAGGATCGCCAAGGCAGCCTGAACGAAGCGGTCGAGCCGCTGTCCCGCCCGGCCAGACCCTCTGGCGGCCCAGCCTTGCTGAACGACACCTTGCAATCGTCTTGCAATCGTCGAGACAAGGGCGCGTCGCCGGTGACTCCGCGTGATCGTCAGCGAGCTGGTGCGTCGCTGCTGAGCATGAAGTGCTGGATGGCCACGGCTGCTGCGCCCCGGGCCCAGAGGTCGGACTCGTATGGCTGCAGAACGAGGTCGACCGCGGAGGCGTTGGGGTCGCGGTCGCGTGCGATTCCCGCGCGGACGTGCTGCTCACCGATCTGGGCAAGGCGGATGCCTTCACCGGACACGAAGATCCTCTGGCTCATGGTGAGGTTGGCGACGGCCGCGACGAGCCGTCCGAGCGCGAGTGACGACTCCCGGACGATCGCGGACATGGCCGGGTCGCCCTCTTCGGCGAGGTCCAGAACGTCGTCGTAGGAGAGATCGCGCCTCAACGCCACCGCGGCCTGGGATCGCACCCCGCTGATGCTGAGCATCGTGTCTGCGCAGCCGCGGTGGCCGTCAGCGCACCAGGGGCCTTCGGGCGCCACCGGGAAATGACCGACGAGACCCACCCCGGCGTCGGGGCTTGTCACCAGACGTCGGTGGGTCACCAGGCCGTAGCCAACGCCTGCGCCGATGGTGAGCACGGCGAAGTTGTCGATGTCGCGGCCGTCGCCGAACCACTGTTCGGCGAGCGTCATGGCGAGAAGGTCGTTCTCGATGGCGGTGGGTCGTCCCAGGCGTTCGGTCACCAGGGCTGCGAGAGGAACGCCGGTCCAGCCGAGGAAAGGGGCCCGCGAGACCTCGCGGTGGTCGGGGGTGCTCCCACCGAGGCTTATGCCGATGGCCGTCACGGCGCTCGGCTCGGCCAGCGACACGACGAGCCGCTCGACAGCGTCGACGACGGCAGTCGGGTCGTGGTCCTCCAGCCGCGCGTCGACCGACTCCAGCACCCGGGCCCGCAGGTCGGTGCGCACGGCGTGAATCGAGTCGCCCGAGAGCTTGATTCCGACGAACTCATGGTTGCCGGTCACGATGTCGAGGGGGCGAGCTGGGCGGCCCAGCCGACCGGCGACGGGTTCGTCGGCGGATTCGAGCAGGCCACCGTTTACGAGCGGGGCAGTCAGCCGGGTGAGCGTGGGGGCGGACACGCCGAGTCGGTCGGCCAGCTCCGAGCGGGTGATCGGGCCGTGGATGAGGACGGCGAGGACCAGGTCGCGGGTCAGCCCGTCGAGCTCGTCGAGCCCCCGGCCGCCGTCGAACGTCGTGGCTATCGTCGTACTTCCCTTCTCGGCAAACGCCCAGACTTCATTTCAGATGAATGCTAAAGCACCCGACGGGTCGGTGAAAGGTCCCGGTCTTGACGCTGACTAAGTTCCATGTTGAAAATATACCCGACGACATGCCCGTCGTCACCAGACGCAACGACGCGTTACCCCTGGAGGACGAAGATGCGGACCAGTTCCCGCACAGCACTGCTCGCCGTGGTCGGGACCACGGCCACGGCTCTGGCCCTGACGGCTTGCTCCGGTGGGTCGTCGGCCTCGACGACGGACGCCAACAAGAAAGTCACCCTCACGTACTGGCACGCGTACAGCGCGGACAGTCCCGAGGTGCACCAGCTCGAGACGGTCGTCATCCCGGCCTTCACCAAGGCCCACCCCAACATCACCGTCAAGGACGTGGCGTTCCCCTACGACCAGCTGCACCAGAAGCTGCTCACCTCCGCGGCCGGCGGCAACCTGCCGTGCCTCGTGCGCAGCGACATCATCTGGGTGCCTGAGCTGGCCAAGCTCGGCGCGATCGTCGACATGGACAAGCAGCTGCCCGAGTTCGGGACGATCGCCGGCCGGACCTACCCTGGCGCTCTGGCGACGAACCTCTACAAGGGGGAGCACTTTGGCCTGCCACTGGACACGAACACGCGCGTGCTCATGTACAACCAGGCGACGCTGACCAAGGCGGGCATGACCAGCCCGCCGAAGACCTTCGACGACGTGCGCGCGCTCGCGGCCAAGCTCAAGGGAACCGGCGACGTCGCGTTCGCCGACAACGGCACGAGTGGCTGGAACCTCTTCCCCTGGATCTGGTCGGCCGGCGGCGACGTCACCGATCCCGCCCAGACCAAGGCGACCGGCTACCTCAACTCGGCCAAGTCGGTGGCCGGGGTGCAGCTGCTCGTCGATCTGTACAAGCAGGGCCAGCTGCCCAACATCGTCATGGGCGGCAAGGGCGGACTGGACACCGCGGTCGGACTGCCCAACGGCAAGTACGCCTCGATCCTCGACGGCCCGTGGATGTACCCGATCTTCCAGAAGCAGAACCCGACGTTCGCCCTCAAGACCGCCCCGGTCCCCGACGGGGGCGGAGGCTCGATATCGGTCGTCGGCGGTGAGGACCTCGTCATGACGAGCAGCTGCCCCGACATGCCCGAGGCCTCGGAGTTCGCCCGCTACATGCTGAGCGACGACGCCCAGATCGCCATGGCCAAGGTCGGACAGATGCCGGTCCTGAAGGACCTCGGCAGCAAGTTGACCGCCATCCAGCCGTACTACGCACCCTTCGTCGCGCAGCTGCAGACGGCCAAGCCGCGGCTGCCCAACCCGGAGTACCCGAAGATCGAGACGATCATCTCCGACGAGGTCCAGAAGGCGTTCAAGGGTCAGGAGACGGTTCAGCAGGCGCTCGACGCCGCGGCGAGCCAGGTGGACCCGCTCCTGGCGAACGGATGACGGCCCTTTCCAACCGGCTGCGGGAGGCGCGCGGCCCCCACCTGCGCGCCGCCCGCAGCACCCAGCCGCACGGCAAGCGCACTGGCACGGCATACGCGTTCCTCGCCCCGGGGCTGGTCCTCTTCCTGGCCCTGATCGCCTACCCGGTCTTCCTTGCCCTGAAGATCAGCTTCTACGACTGGAAGGTCATGCCGGGCGCGATCAGCCCGTTCGTCGGCCTCGACCAGTACACCCGGGCGCTCAAGGACCCGATCCTGCGCAAGGCAGCAGTGAACACGGTGTTCTACCTCGTCGCGACCGTCCCTGCGCAGATGGTGATCGGCATGCTGCTGGCGCTGCTGCTCAACGGGGCGATCCGTGGCCGGGTCGTGTTCCGGGCGCTCTACTACCTCCCGGTGATCACGAGCTGGGTCGTCGTGTCGTTGGTCTTCGAGTACCTCTTCGGTTCCGACGCAGGCCTGGTCAACCACGTGCTCCACGACTGGCTCCACGTCATCGGAGCCCCGGTCGACTGGCTGGGGTCACGCTGGCCGGCGATGATCACCCTTGCCCTCCTCGGCATCTGGAAGGGCGTCGGGTGGTCGATGCTGATCTTCCTCGCCGCGCTCCAGGCGGTCCCCAAGGAGCTGCTCGACTCGGCCGCCGTCGACGGCGCCGGTCCGGCGCGGCAGTTCTTCTCGGTGACGCTGCCGCTGCTGCGTCCCGTGGTCGCCTTCGTGACGGTCATGCTCGTCATCGGCGGTTTCAACGTGTTCATCTCCGTCTTCATCATGACCGGCGGGGGCCCCGCCAACGACACCGGGGTCGTGCTCACCTACATGTACAAACAGGCCTTCACGTTCCTCGACTTCGGCTACGGCTCCGCCATCGCCTACCTCCTTGCGCTGTGCATCTTCGCCCTGTCGTTCGTCCAGATGCGACTGTTCCGCTTCGACCAGGAGGTCGGTCAATGAGCGGGTATGCCGGCGGTCGGAGTCTCCGTAGTCGAGGCGGGTTCGCGGGGCGGCATGTGGTGCTGGCCCTCGGGGCCTTCGTGTTCTGCGTGCCGTTCCTCATGATGGTGTCGACGTCATTCAAGAAGCAGACCTTCGTCCTCGAGGTGCCGCCCCGACTGCTGCCCCACGACCCGACGGCGGCCAACTACCAGCAGGCGCTGGCGTCCAACGGCTTCGCCCTCTACTTCGCCAACAGCCTGCTCGTCTCGGTGGCGACCGTCGTCGGCGTCCTGTTCCTGGGCGCGATGATGGCCTACGCCTTCGCCCGGTTCGAGTTCGTCGGCAAGCGGGTCGTCTTCCTCGGCCTGGTTGCCACCCTGATGATCCCCGGGATGATGCTCGTCATCCCGCAGTACCTCGTGGCCCGGGACCTGCACGTCCTGGACTCCCGCATCGGGCTCGTCCTGTTCTACGTCGCCGGGCAGCTGGCCTTCACCACCTTCCTGCTGCGGGGTTTCATCGCGTCGATACCGCGTGAGCTGGACGAGGCGATGGTCATCGACGGGGCGGGGCCGTTCCGCATCTTCTGGTCGCTCATCCTCCCGCTGTGCCGACCCGCGCTCGCGACGGCCGGGATCTTCGCCTTCCTCGGATCGTGGGACGAGTTCGTCTGGGCGCTGACGATCATCGACTCGCCGGAGAAGCGGACCCTGCCCATCGCCATCGCCCTGTTCCAGGGACAGCACGCCACGTCGTGGGGGCTGGTCTTCGCCGCCTCGGTCATCGCCGTGCTCCCTGTCGTCATCGTGTTCATCATCTTCCAGCGCCAGTTCGTCGCCGGAGTCCAGGCAGGAGCCCTCAAGGGATGACCATCAGCCCCCCCACGACCGACGCACTGGTCTCGCACGCAGTGGAAGTGCTGCTGTCGGGTCAGGCCGCATCAGGTGCGTTCGTCGCAGCCCCCACCTACCCCACCTACCGGTTCGCCTGGCTGCGTGACGGGAGCTTCTGCGCTGATGCGCTCGACAGGCACGGTCGAGGCGACGCGGCGTCGAAGTTCCATGCCTGGGTCGTGCGCACCCTCCTCGGCATGGCACGCCACGTCGAGCACGTGACGGCCTCGGCCGCCACGACGCCGGCGGACGGCATGCTCCCCACCCGCTTCGAGCTCGACGGGACGGTGGAGTCAGGCGAGGAGAACTGGCCCAACTTCCAGCTCGACGGCTACGGCACCTGGCTGTGGGCTTTTGCCGAGCATGTCGCCCGCCGCGGAGCCACCCCCGACGATGCCGAGCGGCAGGCCATCCGCTTGGTGGCGGACTACCTGGTCGCGACTGGCGACCGAGCCTGCTACGACTGCTGGGAAGAGTCCGACGACCGGCGGCACGCCGCCACCGTGGCCGCCTCCGTCGCCGGATTGCGCGCCGCCGCGGCCCTTCTCGCCGATGACCACTACCGTCGGTCCGCGGACGACCTCCATTCAGTTCTGATGCGCGACTTCGTCAGCGACGGCTCGTTCGTCAAGCACGATGACACGAACGCGGTCGACGCCTCGCTGTTGTGGATCGCCGTCCCGTTCGGGGTCGTCGATGTCCACGACCCCGTCTTCGCGCGCACGGCCGCACGGGTCGAGGCCGAGCTGCTCACTCCCGGCGGCGGTGTGCTGCGCTACCTCGGCGACACCTACTACGGCGGCGGCGAGTGGCTGCTCTTGACGGCCTGGAGCGGCTGGGTGCACCTGTCAGCCGGTCGGGTCGACACGGCATACGAACGCCTGCGCTGGGTCGAGCGCCAGGCCAGCGAGACGCTCGACCTGCCCGAGCAGGTCATCGACCACCCGCAGGACCCGACCCGTGTGGGGGAGTGGCTCGAACGCTGGGGCCCGGTTGCGACCCCGCTGCTCTGGTCACACGCGATGTACCTCACCCTCGTCCACGAGATCGGATCGGCATGACCGCAAGCACCTTCGACGTCCGGAGCGAACGCGGCAGCCACGACCCGGGCACTCTCGTCGTCCTCCTGCTCGACGCGCCCTCCTCCGGGGAGGTCGTGGTCGAGGTGCGCAGACTCGCCACGGTCGTCGACACCCAGTCCTTCATGACGTCGACTGGGCGCAACCGCCTCACTCTCGGGCGCTTCGACGTCGGTGCGTATGCCGTCCTCGTCCGGTCTGGCGAGTCAGTCGCTAGGACGGCCTTCGACGTCCTCGCCGACGCGAACGCGCGTCCGCGATACGGCTTCGTCACCGACTTCCGGCCCGGCCGGCCCGACGCCGACGCGGTCGCCGACTCGTTCCGCGCCTTTCACCTCACCCACATCCAGTTCTACGACTGGATGTACCGGCACGCCGCCCTCCTGCCACCCACCGACGAGTTCGTCGACACCCTCGGCCGCGAACTGTCGCTGCCCGTCGTCCGCGACTTCATCCGGGCCACGCGCGAAGCCGGCGCCCAGACGCTCGCGTACGCCGCCGTGTACGCGGCGGGCAAGGAGTACGCGGCGGAGCATCCCGAGCAGCTCGTTAGCCACCCGGACGGTTCGCCCTGGATGCTCGGCGACTTCCTGTGGAACACCGACCTGCGGCCCGACTCGGCGTGGTCGCGGCACTTGGTCTCCGAGATGGGCGCCGCCGTGGACGAGGTGGGCTTCGACGGCCTGCACCTGGACCAGTACGGCGACCCCAAGCACGCCACCGCCTCCGACGGGGTGGTCATCGACTACGCCGAGGCTTTCCCCGCCTACATCGACGCGGTCCGTGCCCGACTGCCGCACTCCACCCTGATCTTCAACAACGTCAACGACTACCCGACACGCGCCACCGTCCGGGCCAGGCAGGACGCCACCTACATCGAGGTGTGGTCGCCGCACGACACGCACGCCGACCTTGTCGACCTGGTGCGCCGAGCCCGTGACCTCGCCCCCGAGCGGCCGGTCATCCTCGCCGCCTACCTCGAGCCACTCGCTGCCGCCTGCGGACCGGCCGAGGTGAGTGCCGCCAAGCTCGCACTCGCAACGGTGTGGGCCGAGGGTGGGCAGTACCTCCTCTTCGGCGAACGGGACGGCGCTCTGGTCCATCCGTACTACCCCAACTACGCGACCTTGACGGCGGAAGCCCTCGCCGTGCTGCGGAAGTTCGCCGACTTCGCGGTAGCGGCCGGGGACCTGCTCTACGACCCCTCGATCCGAGAGGGGACGAGTCACTTGTTCGGCGGGATCAACCAGGACGTCATGGTCGAAGGCGCTCCGACGTCGCTCCGCCCATCGCCGGGCAGCGTGTGGGTCCGCGTCAGCACTCTCGGCCGGCGGACCATCGTCCAGCTCATCGACTTCCGCTCTCAAGACGACGGCCAATGGAACGTGCCCCGCCAACAGATCGGGCTGTGCAGCCGCGTCCGCGTCCGAGTCAAGATCGCGTCGACCTCGGCCTCGGCAATAGTCGGACAGCCAATGGATGGTCCTCAGTTCTCGCCGGTTGACCTTGCGCTGGACGGCGAGTATGCCGTCATCGACGTCCCTGAGTTCGACACCTGGGCCGTCATCGTCGTCGACCACTAACCGCGGGGCGACCCGTCGAGACTCGGGAATGGGGTGCGCCGTCGCCACGCTCGCATCCTGGAGTTCCTTTCGAAGAGGCGAGCTCTCCGTCAGTAGCGATATGGCGACCACGAAGGAGTCCTGGCCGACTCGATGAAGTCCTTCGCCCTGTTGCAGGTCCGAGACTTGGACGTCCTCCGTGTCCAAGAGAGGTCGAGCCAGCGATGCCCCTTGCTACCTCACCGACCACCCCAGGGCGTGCATCGAGATCGTTACCGAGATATGTAGCGCAGGCATCGAAGTCTGGCTCCTGAACGCAGACGGCAACAGCAAGATTCAGGGATTGAAGGACGGGGTTGACAGTGTCCAACACGCGGCGGGATGACGCGCCATTCCGAGTCGAGCGCGGTCCCTTTGTCGCGGGCGTCTACCGCGGGGACCGGACCGCTTGGCACGGGCTGAACTCCCGGGTGCCACGGAGAGGGCGCACCAGCGCCGGTGCCAGCAGGTCTACAGCTCTACTTCGCGCAGCACGTCGAGGTTGCGAAAGGTTGGGGCACCCTCGCAAATCCCGGCCAGGAACGCGGCAAACTCCGCGGTCTGGGGGCGGTTGGAGTTCTCCATAGCCTGCTCGTGCGACGCGAACACCACCAAGAGCGTGTACTGGTCGTCGGCGTCCCGGTCCGTTGTCAACACGGCGCGGTGCGGGATCCGATCACCTTCGGTCCTGGCCATCCAGGCATCGAGATAGTGGTCGAAGTCTGCGATCCGACCCGACCTGAAGTTGATCGTCTGGGCAAACTTCACGACACTCTCGCCTCCAGCACGACGTTGAACGGCGTCTCGGCCACCCGTCGGAAAGTCGAGAACCCCGCGCCGACAACGATTTCACGCAGTCTGGACTCCCCCGCTTGCGCACCAAGCGCGGCACCCACGTCTTGGGACAACGAGCTCGGAGTGCAGAGCAGTGTCGAGAACCCGTAGTAGGCGGCGCCGACCGCGTTGAGGTTGTCGCTGAGGTCATCATTGGCGAACGGCTCGATGAGCATGAGGGTCCCGCCCGGCGCCAGATGATCGCGGGTGTGGGCACATGCACCGGCCGGGTCGCCCATGTCGTGCAGGCAGTCGAAGAAGCAGACGAGATCGAAGGCCCCTTCGAACGTCGCGGCGGAGGCGACCTCGAAGCGAACCCGATCGGCCAGTCCTGCGTCTGCGGCACGCTTCCGCGCTGCCTCGATCGACCCTTCGTGCGCATCGAAACCGACGATGCTCGAGGCCGGGTACTCCTGCGCGAGGAGCAACGTGGACGCACCGTGTCCGCAGCCGACGTCGGCGACGTGGGCGCCGGCCCTGAGCTTGGCCTCGACACCGTCGAGCGCGGGGATCCAGGCATTGGCCAGGTTGTTGAGGTAGCCGGGCCGGAAGAACCGTTCGCAGCCGCCGAGGACGTGGCCGTCGTGGTCGCCCCAGGAGAAGCCCTTGCCGGTCCGGAACCGCTCGGCGATCGTGTCCGTCGCGTAGACCGATCCGACGGCGATCTCGAAGGCTCCGATGACGCAGGCTGGGCTGGTCTCATCGGTCAGGGGGATGGCGTGTTCATCGGGGAGCAGGAACCGGCCGTCACCGTCGTACATCAGGTAGCCGCGTGCCGCTTGTGCGCTCGACCACTCGCGCACGTACCGCTCGGCGGTGCCGGTGCGGCCGGCCAGGTCCGCCGGGCTGAGCCAACCGGCCCCGGCCATCGCGCGGTACAGGCCGAGCTTGTCGCCGATGACGACCAACGAACCGCCGAGCAGGGCTCCGACATCGCAGATGGCTTTCTCGACGAATTCGGTCATTCTCGCCTCGTTCATGTCCTTCTTCCTTTCCTGCTCTTGGCATCATTGCTCTGGTGTGGGTGAGGAGTTCGCCGCTCTCAACCGGTTTGGGTTGAACGCGAGCGGTGCACAGTTCTGCGGGTGGCCGACAAGAGGCCGAAGTTCGAGACGCAAAACGGAGTCAGGTACGTCAGAACGGCCTTCACCCAGACCAGGACGGTCGCGCGCCCAGCCAGGATGACGCCGAGCTGGTTCATCGCGAAGAACGCGGTTCCGACAATCAACATGACGGAAACCGTCCGCTTGAGCTGCCGTCGCGAAAAGGCCACCGACAGCAGTTCACGTGGCGTGGACCACGTTGACCCTGACTCGTTCATCTCGACCTCCCTCGATCTGGGGTTGTCGATCAAAGTAGGCAGGGACGGTCAGAGATACCTCCGTATAGATACGGGACTTTGCTAGATTCCGAGCTCGGCGCCCCGGCGCACCAGTTCCGTCTTCGAACCGATCTCGAGCTTTTCGTAGACGTTGACGAGGTGACTCTCCACGGTGCGCTTGCTCACACCGAGCTGGCCGGCGATCGCGCTGGCCGTCTCGCCGCGGGAGGCGAGCAGAGCCACCTCGCGTTCGCGTCGGCTCAACGCATCGACCCCCAGACTGGTCCGCCGCCTCGGACGGCTCTTTCGACCGGTCACGAAGATCTCGACCTCATCAGCGATCGCGTCGACGTCGCCGAGCCAAGGCCGGTGGTCAGTTCCGGACAGCTCGACGTAACGGGCTCCGGGAAGGTGCTCAGCGAGGTACCGCGCGTGGCCCACCTCGATCCACGTGTCACCTGCCCGGTGCAAGATCAGGGCTGGCTGCTCGACCTTCGGGAGCAGGTCGCGGACGTCCATCCGCATGTTCATCCGGATGGCGTTCTGCGCCATGGCCGGGCTCGCCGCCATCCGCAGGTACCGCGCCCACCACGCGCGATGCTGCGCATCGTCGGCTGGACTCGGGCGGCCACCATCCCACCACGTGCCCGACGCCCACGCCCGGTCCATTCCGACGATGGTGTCCTCGAGCTGCTCAGCGGAGGGGCCGTAGGGGTAGTCGGGTCCGGCAAGGCGACGTGCCCACGACCCGTACAGGACCAGCGCCCGCGTCCGCTCCGGGTGCTTGTGGGCGAACAGCAGGCTGAGTGTGCCGCCTTCCGATACGCCGAACAGGGTGGCACGGCGCGATCCGGCGGCATCCATGACAGCGCGGATGTCGTCCATCCGCTGCTCCATCGACGGCGGGCGGTCAACGGGGTCGGACATGCCCGAACCCCGCTTGTCGAACACGATCAGCCGCGAGAACGAGGCCAGTCGGCTCAGGAAGTGAGCCAACCGCGGCTGCTCCCACGCCACCTCGACATGAGAGACGAAGCCCGGCACCAGGATCAGGTCATGCGACCCGTCACCCACGACCTGGTAGGCGACGCTGACCCCATCGCTCTTCGCGTATTGCGTCTCCGGCTTCATCATCCAGCACTCCAGCCCGCGAGGCCGCCGAGACAGCCTCCCGTCAACGATAGAGCCCGGGCCCGGCAGGAACCACGGATACCTGCGCTTGACGGCGGCGCATGCACGCGAGCGGCACCCGAAGGACGTCGTGCCGTCATCCGGCCCGGGTAGCTGGCCGATCCCGGTCAGTCTGGACGCTGAGGATGCGCTTCGCCGATGAGGTCTCGAAGTGGGCCGGAGGAGCTCGCGCGCCGGCGACCTTGGCGGCGGAAGGGGCCACATCGACTAGCACCTGCAGGCGGTTTTAGCGGGTTTAGCGTATTGGGATGATGTTCAGTCGAGACCTTCGCGACCGGGTTGCATGTGGCGAAATCACGGTCTCGATCAGGCTATGGAGCAGGCCGCAAGTCAAGGTGGGGGGCCGCTACCAGACTGCTGGCGTCGTCATCGAAATCGAGTCCCTCGATGTGCTGCCGTTCTCGGCTGTGACCGAAGACGACTTGGCCGCATCAGGCGAGGCTGATCTTGAGGCCCTTCGGGACCGGGCGGCCCACTCTGGGCCGATCGCCGACGACACCCTCGTTCACAGAGTCGAGTTCCATGTCGTGTAGCGACAGGGGGCGGAGTGACGCAGGCCCTTCGAGCAGACCTGACAGGATCGAGGCATGGCCGGGTTGGAGGGGGCATGAGGGCAGTCGTCTACGAGCGCTACGGGGGCCCCGGGGTGTTGCGTGTCCAGGACGTCCCGACTCCGTCCCCTGCTGCCGGGCAGGTCCTGGTGAAGATTGCGGCCACGTCGATCAACCTCAGCGACTGGGAGGCCTTGCGTGGCTCGCCCGGGTACGCGCGCCTGGGTGGGCTGCGCACGCCGCGACGTCGCACGCTTGGCTCGGACATCGCCGGGCTTGTCGAGGCCGTCGGCCACGGCGTCACTCGATTCCAGCCGGGTGAGGAGGTCTACGGCGACAACCTGGCGCTGATGGGCGGCTTCGCCGAGTACTCGGTGGCACCCGCGTCGGCCCTGGCTCTCAAGCCGCCGGAGCTGACCTTCGCCGAGGCGTCGACGATCCCGCAGGCCGGCGCGATCGCGCTGCAGGGCACGGCCCGCCCCTCGAGCGGGCGCCGAGTGCTCATCAACGGTGCGGGCGGTGGCTCTGGTTCCTTCGCGATCCAGCTGGCCAAGCGCTCAGGTGCGCACGTCACCGGCGTCGACAACGCCCACAAGCTGGAGTTCATGCGGACCCTCGGCGCCGATGAGGTGATCGACTACCGCCGCGATGACTTCACCCGGGGCCACGAGCCGTACGACCTGATCCTGGACCTCGTGGCCCAGCGGTCGGTGTTCGCCTACCGTCGCGCGCTCGCTCCCGGCGGCCGGTACCGGTGCGTGGGCGGGTCCGTCCGAGCGCTGCTGCGGGTGCTCACGATCGGCGCGACGGCGGGGATGATCACGGGCCGCCGCATCGGGGTGATGGTCGTGCAGCCGGGTCCGGCCCACTTCCAGCCGTTGACCGATCTGTGCGTCGCCGGACAGGTGGGCATCCACATCGACCGCACCTACCCGCTCGAAGAGGTACCGGAAGCGCTGGCCCGCGTCGGGCAGGGCCGCGCCCTCGGCAAGGTCGTCATCACCCCAACCTGACGCCGGTACGCTTCGGCAGTCTGAATCTGCCCTGGCTGCCGCGCCTCAGCGCGCGATGTGGGCGCTGCTGTGGCCTGCGGACACCTGGGAAGATGGGCAGGCCGGTGTTGAACCGAGATGGGCGAGCATTGCCGTGGTCCAGTCGACGTGCGCAGGCGACGTGGATTCCACAGCAGTCGCTTACGCGGCGGAAGGCAGCGACTTCGTCACGCACCGCATCGAGGCGGTGGGACGCCGCTGTGGGGTCGGACGAAACTGGTGCCAAAGGCTTGCGGATCGCGGCGTGACGTCAGCCCGTTGCAGTTGCAGGCATGGCCGGGCGGTCCTGCGGCTCCCTTGGCCGTACTCGTCCTCTACGCCTTGCTTTCGAAGGACGTGAACCTAACGGTGTCGTCGGGTGAAACGCATCGGGTCGAAGGCCGGGAGCGAAGCGGCTGGGCCACGCGCGACGAGCTCAGCCACCAGTGACGCAGTGGGGGCGGCGAGGCTGAGTCCGAGCATGTTGTGCCCGGTCGCCACGACGATGCGTTCGGCTCCCGGCGCGCAGCCGATGAGCGGCTTGCCGTCGGGCGTCATGGGGCGAGGTCCGGCCTGCTCGTCCGTGCTGGCACGCCAGTCGATCCCGGACAGGTAGGGCGCGGCTTTGCGCTTCATGACGTCGATGCGCCCGGCATTCAGGCCGTCCGGGGTGCCGTCGAACTCGACCATGCCGACCAGCCGCGTCCGGTCACCCATGGGGGTCACCCCGACATGCGTGTCGCCGAGCCGCAGCACGTGCGTCGGTGGGTGCTCGGGATGGATCGTGAAGCTGTAGCCCTTGCCGGCGGTCACGTAACCCCGGATCCCGAGCGGCCGGAGCAGCTGCTCGGACCAGGCGCCCGCCGCGACGACGGCATGGCTGGCCTCCACCACGCCAGAAGGGGTCGCGAGCTCGACCCGGCCCCCGCGCTGCCGCACGGCCCGGACCGGCGTGTCCGTCACGAAACGTGCACCTCGCGAACTCAGCGAGGCGGCAAGGCGATCCACCAACCGCGACGGATCCAGCCACCGGTCACCCCGGTGGACGAACCCGAACTGCGATGCCTCGCCGAGCCCCGGCTCGAGCTCGAGAAGCGCCTGCCGTCCCACGATCGGATCGGGCGCCGGAGAGAGCCCGCGCCGCGAGACCGCGAGCAGGGACGCCCGTGACACCTCGGCCTCCGCACGGGTCGAGTGCAGCATGAGGAAGCCCTCGTCCTGCAAGTCGTCGATGATCCCGGCCTCCACGAGCTTGTCCACGAGCCCGGCTGTCCGACCGTTCAGCACGTCGAGCTCGTCCCAGGAGCGGACGAACCGGCCCTCGCCCGAGCTCGCGAGGAACCGCGCGAGGTAGCCCGCCACCCGCGGGAGCGCCCTCGCCCGCAGGAAGAAGCTGCCGCTCCCCGGCGAGGTGAGCGAACGCATCCCGTCGCGGACGACACCCCACGACGGCAGCGGGTCGCTGCGTGCCGGACAGACCCAGCCCCCGTTGACGCGAGCCGCACCCCCGCCGAGCCCGCCCGCCTCGAGGACCGTGACGGCATACCCACGCTCGAGCAGGTAGTGCGCGCTGAAGAGACCGATCAGCCCGGCACCGACGACGGCGACGTCCCCCGTCGGACTTGGCATCAGAACCGCTGCTCCTTGATGTCGTCGGGCACATGGGGCTGCGCCCGCGCCGACAGCTCGGCCTCCTTGATCTGGGAGCGCCGTTCGTCGCCGGGGTCCTCGTCGGCCTCCGGGTCGACGTGCGTGGGGTCGAGGACCCGCTTGAGGAACGTCCGGGTCCGACGGTGCTGCGGGTCGCCGATGACGCGGTCGGGGTGCCCCTCCTCGACGATGACGCCGCCGTCCATGAAGATGACACGGTCGGCGACCTCGCGCGCGAACGCCATCTCGTGCGTCACCACGATCATCGTCATGCCCTCGGACGCCAGCCGTCGCATGACCGCCAGGACCTCGCCGACGAGCTCGGGGTCGAGCGCAGACGTCGGCTCGTCGAAGAGCATGAGCTCCGGCTCCATCGAGAGCGCCCTGGCGATCGCGACGCGCTGCTGCTGCCCGCCTGACAGCTGCGCGGGGAAGGCCTCGGTCCGGCCCGCGAGCCCCACCTTGTCGAGGTTGGCCCTCGCGATCTTCTCGGCCTCGGCCTTGCCCCGCTTGTGGACGACCTGCTGCGCGACCGTGCAGTTGTCGAGCACGGTCAGGTGCGAGAAGAGGTTGAACTGCTGGAAGACCATCCCCATCTTGCTGCGCACCCGGTCGATGTCGCAGTCGGGGTCGGTGACATCGATCCCGTCGACGAGCACCGTGCCGCCGCTCGGCTCTTCGAGCAGGTTGATGCAGCGCAGCAGCGTCGACTTCCCCGAGCCGGAGGGGCCGATGACGCAGACCACCTCGCCCTGCTTGATCGTCGTCGTGATGTTGGTCAGGACCTCGACCGACCCGAACGACTTGCGCAGGTCCGTGATCTCGACGACGACGGCATCGCCGTCCGAGGAGGTCGTATGCGTGGGGGTCTGGTTCGCCGTCATCGTGCCCTCGCCGACTTCGCTTCCATGCGCCTGACCGCGAAGGTGAGCGGCAGCGTGATGAGGAGGTAGCAGAGACCCGCGATGACGAGCGGGGTGAGGTTCGCGTTCGTGTTGGCGAGGTCCCGGCCGTACTTCGTCAGGTCGAAGGACGTCGCGGACAGTCCGATGATGTAGGCGAGGGAGCTGTCCTTGACGACGAGGATGAGCTCGTTCGTCAACGGCGGCGTGACGATCCGGAACGCCTGGGGGAGCACGATCTTGCGCGTCGCGGCGCCGGCCGGCATGCCGAGCGACCGGGCTGCCTCGACCTGCCCCTTCGGCACGGCCTGGATGCCGGCGCGGATCGTCTCGGCCATGTAGGCCGCCGCGACGATGCCGAGCGCGCTCCACACCGTCCCGTAGATGCCGAACGGGATCTCCAGGCCCGGGAAGGCCAGCGGGAGCAGCCCGAAAGCCAGGAGCACGATGATGGCCGGCAACCCTCGGAAGAACTCGATGTAGACCGTCGCGATCCAACGGTAGGGGCCGACGGACGACAGGCGCATGAGGGCGAGGATCGTCCCGAGCACCAGGCCCAGGACGAAGGCGCCCAGCGCATAGATGACGGTGTTGAAGAGCGCGCGGCCGAGTCCCTGGGTCAGGGTGTCGACGATCAGGTCACCGCGGAAGAAGACCTTCTGGATCTGGCGGAGGTCTGCGACCGCTATGAGCAGGGCGACGGCGGCGATGAGGACGGCGTACTGCACCCACCGGATGCGCTGGGCCCGCTTGCGGGGTGAGAGCCTCCGCACTCGCCCCGCTGCTGCAGGGGACGTCATGACAGTGTCCTCACGACACGGTCGGCATCACGGCCGGGTCCGAGCCGAACCACTTCTTGTAGCTGTCCTTGTAGGACCCGTCCTGGATCGACTTCTTGAGGGCCGCGTTGAAGGCGTCCTTGATCTTGGCGGCGTTGGCATCGTCCTTCTGGAAGAGGAAGCCGTACTGCTCGCCGGTGTCGAACTCCTTGACCACCGCGAAGTCCGGGTTGGTCTTGGCGAAGTCGAGGAGTGGGCCGTTGTCGTTGATGGCGGCGTCGACCCGGCCGGACTGGACGCCGGCGATCTCGGTGGGCAGGTCGTCGAAGACGACGGTCTCGTAGCCGTTGGCGTCCTTGTTCTTCTCGGCGTAGGCCTGTCCCGTCGTGTCGGTCTGGACACCGACCTTCTTGCCCTTGAGAGACGACAGGTCGGTGACGTTGGAGGACTTCTTCGCGAGCAGGGCCTGCGTCGCGCTGAAGTAGGGCGTCGAGAAGGCCACGGACTGCTTCCGCTTGTCGTTGATGGTGACCGCGCCCATCGCCATGTCGCACTTCTTCGCGGCGAACACGGCACCGGAGGTCTGCGAGGCGAAGTCGATGTCGACGATGGTGACCTTGGACTGCCCCAGCTGCTTCGCGGCGTTCTGCGCGAGGTCCATGTCGAAGCCGACGACGTTGCCCGAGCTGTCCTTGAACTCGAACGGCTTGTAGGACAGGTGCGTGCACACCGTGAGGGCGTCCGAGCTGACGAGCTGCGGCCCACCGGAGGGGTTGCTTCCACCAGTGCTGCCGCTCGAGTTCGAGCCGCAGGCGGCGAGGGCGAGGGCCGTGAGGGAGACGACGGCCGCGTAGCCGAGAAGGGGAGACCTGAGCTGCGACATCTGCATTCCTCCAGAATTGACGGTTGGTGGCGAGACTACAGAGCGTCGGCGACTCCATGGGACCGGCGAGCGGCTGACCCTCCCCCGGGTCCTGAGATTCTCGAGGCGTCGCGGGAAGCCCGCCGGGGCTGCGTCCGCGGGGTACGTTCCGCATGTGAGCGAGAGTGAGAACGCGCCCCACCCGGCTTCGGTTCACGGGCGGGCCCCGCACGTGCGTGGGCTCGTCCTCGCCGCCGGCGCCGGCCGACGGATGGGCGGCCCCAAGGCCCTCATCCGCCGTCACCCGAACGACCCGACCCTCGCCGAGAGCGCCGTCCGGCTGTTGCACGACGGCGGCTGCGCCGGCGTCACCGTCGTCGTCGGGGCTGCCGGCCAGGAGGTCACCTCCATCGTGACGGCCCTCGGTCGGGACATCGATGTCGTCACCTGCCACGACTGGGACGAGGGGATGGGCGCGAGCCTCCGGTCCGGCCTGACGGCGCTGGCCCGCGCGAGCCACGAGGGCGAGACGCGCGTCGACGCCGTGCTCGTGACCCTCGTCGACCTGCCCGATCTCACCCCGGACGTCGTCGCCCGCGTGCTCGACGTGCCGCGCCAGGAGGACGAGCCCGCGCTGCGTCGCGTGCTGCGGCGGGCGGCATACGACCACCACCCGGGACACCCCGCGCTCATCGGGCGCGAGCACTGGGAGGGCGTCGTCGCGATGGCCGTCGGCGACCACGGCGCCCGGCACTACTACCGCGCGCACCCGCACGAGCTCGTCGAGTGCGGCGACCTCGCGACGGGACGCGACGCCGACACCCCGGGCGACCTCGACACGTCCCGCTGAAAAGGCCCTCCGCTTCCCCAAGCCCGGTTCATGAGTGATGCTCAGGGGATGGATCACCTGTTCACCAGTGCCGACGACGTCACGACCGCCCTGGGCGGCACGGGCTACCTCGCCGACGAGGCGCTCGCGACGGTGACCTTCCTCGCGACCCGGCTGAACCGGCCGATCCTGCTCGAGGGCGAGCCCGGCACCGGCAAGACGGCGCTCGCCGAGGGCCTCGCCCAAGCGCTCGACCTCAAGCTCATCCGCCTCCAGTGCTACGAGGGCATCGACGCGACGCAGGCCCTCTACGACTGGGACTTCCCGCGCCAGATCCTCCACCTGCGCACCGTCGAGGCCCTGAGCCGCGACGAGCACCACGACGCCAAAGCGCTGGAGGCCGAGCTCTTCGACGAGCGCTTCCTCCTCGCCCGCCCCGTGCTGCAGGCTCTCCGTGAAGCCCCGTGCGTCCTGCTCATCGACGAGATCGACCGCGCCGACGACGAGTTCGAGGCCTTCCTGCTCGAGGTCCTGAGCACGTGGCAGGTGACGATCCCCGAGCTCGGCACCATCAGTGCCGCCACGCCCCCGATCGTCGTGCTGACCTCCAACCGCACCCGCGAGCTGCACGACGCCCTCAAGCGCCGCTGCCTCTACCACTGGATCGACCACCCGGGACTGGCCCGCGAGCTCGAGATCGTGCGCACCCGCCTGCCCGAGGTCAGCGCCGCGCTCGCCGAGCAGGTCGTCACCCTCGTCCAGCGGCTGCGCAGCTCGGGCGAGCTCATCAAGCCCCCGGGCGTCGCCGAGACGCTCGACTGGGCGCGCGCGCTCGAGACCGTCGGCGCCACCCGCCTCGACGCCGAGGTCGCCGCCGCCACCCTCGGCGCCGCCCTGAAGTACCGCGAGGACTCCGAGAGGATCCGCGCCTCGCTCGACAAGCTGCTCACCGCATGACCGTCGAGCTCCAGCCACCTCCCGAGCCCGACGTCGACGAGCTGCTCCTCGGCTTCGCCCGCGCTCTGCGCGCCGCCGGCCTGCACGTCACCGCCGACCGCGAGCGCACCTTCCTCGTCGCCGCGGCCACCGTCGGGATGGGCGAGCGCACCGGCGTCTACTGGGCCGGCCGCGCCACGCTGACGAGCACCCCGGCCGACTTCCCGGCCTACGACGAGCTCTTCGAGCGCTGGTTCGGCGGCGAGTCCATCCCGAAGGGGCAGCGCGTCGACATCCAGCGCCCGCCGGTGAGCCAGGCCCCGCTCGACAGCGGCGAAGGCGAGGCCGGGGACGGCGACACCGACAGCGTCCAGGCCCGCGCGAGCGCGCAGGAGGTGCTGCGCCACCGCGACGTCGCGACCCTCAACGCGGCCGACCGCGCCGCTGCCGCACGGATGTTCGCCGGTCTCGACCCGCGCTCACCGCTGCGCCGCGCCCGCCGCCACGTGCGCGCGCGGAGCGGCGCGATCGACGGACCGGCGACGCTGCGCGAGCAACTGCGCCGGATGGGCGAGCCGGGCCGCGTCCACCACCGCCGCCGCGGCACCCGCCCGCGCCGGATCGTCCTGCTCATCGACGTCTCCGGGTCGATGAGCGCGTATGCCGACAGCCTCCTCCGCCTCGCCCACGTCTTCGTGCGCACGGTGCCCCACGTCGAGGTCTTCACCATGGGCACGCGCCTGACCCACGTGACCCGTGCCCTCGCGGAGCGCGACCCCGACCGGGCGCTCGCCGCCGCCGGACGCGTCGTCCCCGACTGGTCCGGCGGCACCCGCCTCGGCGACTCCATCGGCGCGTTCCTCGACCGCTGGGGCCGCCGGGGTATGGCCCGCGGCTCCGTCGTCGTTGTCTTCTCCGACGGCTGGGAACGCGAAGGACCGGAGATGCTCGGCGAGCAGATGCGCCGGCTCGCCGCCCTCTCGCACCGGATCGTGTGGGTCAACCCGCACCGCGGGAAGGCCGGCTACGCGCCGGTGCAGCAAGGGATCGTCGCGGCCCTGCCGCACATCGACGACTTCGTCGCGGGGCACTCGCTCGCGACGTTCGAGGAGCTGATCGAGGTGGTGGCCCGTGCGTGAGGTGATGGACGAGCTGATGCAATGGTGGTCGGCCGGCGAGACCGTCGGCGTCGGCACCGTCGTCGGCACGTGGCGCTCGGCGCCGCGCCAGGCCGGCGCCTCGATGCTCGTCGGCCCCGGCGGCGAGGCCGTCGGCTCCGTCTCCGGCGGCTGCGTCGAGGGCGCCGTCTACGAGCTGGCCCAGGAGGTCGTCGAGTCGGGCCACCCCGTGCTCCAGCGCTACGGCGTCAGCGACGACGAGGCGTATGCCGTGGGCCTGACCTGCGGGGGCATCCTCGACGTCTTCGTCGAGAAGGTCTCACGCGACACCTTCCCCGAGCTCGGCGAGGTCGCCGCCGACATCGCCGCCGGTCGGGCCGTCGCCGTCGTCACCGTCATCGAGCACCCCGAGCCGTCGTGGGTCGGTCGGCGCGTCGTCGTGCACCCCGAGGAAGTCGACGAGGCCACCGAACGGGCCGGGGGGAGCACGGGGGGCGGAGCCCCCCGTGGGTCGGCATCCGTCCTCGGCTCGCTCGGCAGCGGACGTGCGGACGACGCGGTCCGCGACGACGCGAGGGGGCTTCTCGCGCAAGGCCGCTCGGCCATCCTCACCTACGGTCCCGACGGGGAGCGTCGTGGTGAGGGGATGCGGGTCTTCGTGGCGGCGCACGCGCCGAAGCCGCGGATGCTCGTCTTCGGCGCCATCGACTTCGCTGCGGCGGTGGCTCGGGTGGGGAGCTTCCTCGGCTACTACGTCACGGTGTGCGACGCCCGGCCCGTCTTCGCGACGAAGACGCGCTTCCCCGGCGCCGACGAGGTCATCGTCAAGTGGCCGCACGACTACCTCCAGAACGAGGTCGACGAGGGCCGCATCGACAGCCGCACCGTCATCGCCGTGCTCACCCACGACCCGAAGTTCGACGTGCCGCTGCTCGAGGTGGCGCTGCGCCTGCCAGATGTCGCCTACATCGGCGCCATGGGGTCGCGGCGCACCCACGAGAACCGGCTCGAGCGGCTGCGCGAGGCCGGACTCACCGACGACGAGCTGTCCCGGATGAGCTCACCGATCGGGCTCGACCTCGGGGCGCGCACGCCCGAGGAGACCGCCGTCTCGATCGCGGCCGAGATCATCGCCCTGCGCTGGGGCGGTGCGGGTGAGCGGCTCGCCGCCACCGAGGGGCCGATCCACCACCACCATCCCGCCCACGACACCACCCCCGAATGATCGAAAGAGCGATCCGTCCGACACGCGCGCGGACGGATCGCTCTTTCGATCGGGGTGGGTCAGGTCCGCGGGCGCCACCGCTTCCAGACGGCGGTCGCCTCGGCGCGCACCTTGCCGTCGAAGCGCAGCACGGCCGCCACGGTGATCTGCGGCTCGTCCGCCGCGGTGACCACGGCGTGCAGCTCCACGGTGTCGTGCAGCGGGGCCGGGCGCAGGAATCGCACGTCGAGCCCGGCCGTGACGTAGGCGAGGTCTGCCCCCGGCAGGGCCGGCCACCCGCGGCGCTTCGCCTCGAGCATGACGGCCGCGGCGCTGTGGCAGTCGAGGACCGTGCCGATGATGCCGCCGTTGAGGTAGCCGACGCCGTTGTCGTGCTCGGGCCACGGCGTGAACGAGGCCGTGACGCCACCGGCCCACCCGTCGCCGATCGGGTAGCTCCTGAGCCGCAGGCCCTTGTCGTTGGCCGGCCCGCAGCCGAAGCACGGGAGGTTCGGGTAGAGCCACTCCTGGATGCTGAGCGCCTCGTCGGCGTCGGGTGCGAGGTCCGCCATGGGGTCACGCTACTAAAAGCCCCGCCTGAACGAACTGGGCGAACCTCTTGATGAGTCGAGGCGCCGGTGTCATCCTCGTCGTCGTGAGCGAGCGCGGAGACCGGGGCGAGTCCGACGAGGTCTTCGTCGAGCTGCGCGACGCCGTGCTCACCGGGCGGTTCGCTGCCGGTGACGCGCTGCCGTCCGAGGGTGAGCTCACCGTCTCCCTCGCCATCAGCCGGGACGCGGTCCGCGAGGCCCTCCAGCGCCTCGAGGCCGCTGGCTTCGTCAGGGTCGTCCACGGCGGCGGCGCAGTGGTCCTCGACGTCCGCAGCAGCGCCGGCCTCGACCTGCTCGCTCACCTCGCGCGATCCGGCGAGGGGCTCGACCCGATGATCCTGCGCGACGGTCTCGAGATGCGCCGCTGCATCGGCGTCGAGGCGGCCCGGGTCGCAGCGACCCGGGCGTCCGACGCGGCGCGGGTGGGCATCATGGCGGCAGCGGCGGCATACGACCTCGACGACCACGGCGACGCCGACCGGCACTTCTGGCTCGAGGTCGTCGAGGCGAGCGGCAACCTCGCCTTCCGGCTCGCGCTCAACTCGCTCGTCATGGCCATCGACAGCTGCCCCGAGGTCATGGACGCCCTGCTCGCCGGTGACCGTTCCGACCTCGTGGCGCACGCGCCGCTCGCCGCCGCCATCGCCGCCCGCGACGCCGACCTGGCCGCTCGCCTCGCCGACGCGATCCTCACCCAGGCGGTCGACGTGTGGGCCTCGCTCACCGACTCCGGGCGCACCCTCGACCCGGTGACCCGGGGCGCCTGACGGTCGACATCGTCGGCGCGGGGGAGGAGGGTACGAGGTGCGCCAAGGACTTTCCCGCCCGAGGAGGACAACGTGAGCACGTACCAGGTCGGCTACTTCGTGGGCAGCCTGTCATCGACCTCGATCAACCGAATCCTGAGCCGGGCCCTGATCAAGCTGGCACCGGCGGACCTCCAGTTCACCGAGATCCCCATCGGTGACCTCCCGCTCTACAGCCCGGACTTCGACGCCGACTACCCTCCGGCGGCGCGCGCCCTCAAGGAGGCCATCGGCCGGGCGTCGGCCGTCCTCTTCGTCACCCCGGAGTACAACCGCTCCATCCCGGGCGCCCTGAAGAACGCCATCGACTGGGCGTCCCGCCCGTGGGGTCAGAACTCCTTCAACCACATGCCGGCCGCCGTCATCGGCGCCTCGCCGGGCCAGATCGGCACGGCGCTCGCCCAGCAGAGCCTGCGCGGCGTCCTCAGCTTCTGCAACGCCCGCCAGATGACCGCGCCCGAGGCCTACATCAGCCTCCGGCCCGGCCTGATCACGGACGACGGCGAGGTCACCGACGACTCGACCGCGACCTTCCTGTCCGACTTCATGCGGGAGTTCCGCGACCACATCGAGCGGGTCCTCACCGTCCTGCCGCGCGACTGACGCCCGACCGCCGACGTCCGGCCGGCTACGGCCGACGCCCGCCATCCGGCAACACACCCGGTAAGGGTCAACGCGGCGCGGTTGCAACCGTCGTCGGCTGACTGTTACCGGGTGTGTTGCGTGGCGCCCGGGGTCAGTGGGCGCTCGAGGTCTTCCAGAGGTTGATGCCGCCCTCGACGGCGTGCTGGTCGATCTGGTCGAGCTCCTCCTGCGAGAACTCGAGGTTGTCGAGCGAGCCGAGGCTGTTCTCGAGCTGGCCGACCGACGACGCGCCGACGAGCACCGACGTGACGCGCTGGTCCCGAAGGATCCACGCGAGCGCCATCTGCGCGAGGGACTGGCCGCGCTCCTTCGCCATGCCGTTGAGGGCGCGGATGTGTGTCAGGTTCTGCTCGGTCAGCAGGTCGGTCGACAGGGACTTGTCCTGCGCCGCGCGCGAGCCCTCCGGCACCCCGTTTAGGTACTTGTCGGTGAGCATGCCCTGGGCGAGCGGGCTGAACGCGATGCAGCCGACGCCCTCCTCACCGAGCACGTCGAGCAGGTCCTCCTCGACCCAGCGGTTGAGCATCGAGTAGCTCGGCTGGTGGATGAGCAGCGGCGTGCCGAGCGACCGAAGGATCTCGACGGCCTCGCGAGTGCGCGGACCCGAGTAGGAGGAGATGCCGGCATACAACGCCTTGCCCTGACGGACGGCGGTGTCGAGCGCGCCCATCGTCTCCTCGAGCGGCGTCGTCTCGTCGAAACGGTGGGAGTAGAAGATGTCGACGTAGTCGACGCCCATCCGCTGCAGCGACTGGTCGAGCGAGGACAGGACGTACTTGCGGCTGCCGCCGCCCTGGCCGCAGGGGCCGGGCCACATGTCGTAGCCGGCCTTCGTCGAGAGGATCAGCTCGTCGCGGTAGCGCTTGAAGTCCTGCGCGTAGATGGCGCCGAAGTTGCGCTCGGCGCTGCCGTAGGGCGGGCCGTAGTTGTTGGCGAGGTCGAAGTGCGTGACGCCGAGGTCGAAGGCGCGGCGCAGCGTCGCGCGCTGGCGGTCGAGGGGCACGTCGTCACCGAAGTTGTGCCACAGCCCGAGCGAGACGGCGGGCAGGTCGAGGCCCGATCGGCCGGTGCGGCGGTAGGTCATCGAGTCGTAGCGGCTGCGCGAGGCCTGGTAGTCGTCGGCGTGAAGAGTCATGCGCCCCAGTCTGCCCCCTTCGCTCGGGCCCTCGAATCCGGGGAAGCCCTTGTGCACTCGTCACTTGTGACAAAGACTGCGCGTGGGGAAGTCAACGATGTCAACTGCAGCGTGGCAGGAGGACCGACAAGCATGACCCGTATCAATGTGACCGTCGACGGGGTGAGCTACTCCGACGAGGTCGAGCCCAGGACCCTTTTGGTCCAGTATCTTCGCGAGAGCCTCGGAAAGACCGGAACCGTCGTGGGGTGCGACACGAGCAACTGCGGTGCCTGCACCGTGCACCTCGACGGCACGAGCGTGAAGTCGTGCAACGTCCTCGCCGTCCAGGCGGACGGCCACGAGGTGACGACGATCGAGGGGCTCGCCAAGGATGGCGAGCTCCACCCGGTTCAGCAGGCCTTCCACGAGTGCCACGCCCTCCAGTGCGGCTACTGCACTCCCGGCATGATCATGCAGGCGTGCGACGTCCTCAAGGACAACCCCGACCCCAGTGAGCAGGAGATCCGCGAGGGTCTCGAGGGCAACCTCTGCCGCTGCACCGGCTACCACAACATCGTCAAGGCCGTGCAGCAGGCGGCCGGCGCGATGAGCGGCGCCGGCTCGCAGGCGGTGTCCTCATGACCATCACCGAGGACCGCGCTGACACGCCGTCGGGCGAGATCGGCAAGGCGCGCACCCGCAAGGAGGACCAGCGCCTCATCACCGGCCGGACGCGCTGGACCGACAACATCCAGCTGCCCGGCATGCTGCACCTCGCCATGGTGCGCAGCCCCTTCGCCCATGCCACCGTGACGGCGATCAACACCGACGAGGCCAAGGCTGCGCCGGGTGTCATCGCCGTCGTCACCGGCGCCGACATCAAGGACGTCCAGGGCGCCGTCGCCAACGCGTGGCCGCTCAACAACGAGCAAAAGACCCCGAACCACCTGCCCGTCGTCGTCGACCACGTCGCGTGCGCCGGCGAGATCGTCGCCGTCGTCGCGGCCCGCACCGCGGCCGAGGCCCGCGACGCCGCCGAGCTCGTCGACGTCGACTACGACGAGCTGCCGGCCGTCCTCGACCTCAAGGAGGCCGTCAAGGACGAGGTGCTCGCGCACCCCGACCTCGGCACCAACACCTCCGCCGTCTGGACCCTCGACTCCGCGGCGCAGGGGTCGGGCACCGACGTCGAGGACGAGATCGCCAAGGCCCGTGACGGCGGCATCGTCATCGAGCGCGAGTTCCGTCAGCAGCGGCTCATCCCCGCCTTCATGGAGCCGCGCTCGACGGTGTGCGACCCGACTGGTGAGCAGATGACGGTGTGGAGCTCGACGCAGGTGCCGCACATCCTGCGCTTCCTCGTCGCCGCGACGACCGGCATCCCCGAGTCGAAGGTGCGGATCATCGCGCCCGACGTGGGCGGCGGTTTCGGCGGCAAGCTCCAGACGACGCCGGAGGAGTTCGCGACGATCGCCGTGGCGCGCCGGCTGGGCAAGCCGTGCAAGTACACCGAGACCCGGTCGGAGTCGCTGCTCTCGGGCCACCACGGCCGCGACCAGTGGCAGAAGCTGACGCTCAGCGCCCGCAAGGACGGCACCGTCACCGGCCTCAAGGTCGAGCTGCTCGCCGACCTCGGTGCCTACGTCGGCGTCGTCGGCGGTGGCGTCCCGGTGCTCGGCGCGTGGATGTACAACTCCATCTACAAGTTCGCGGCCTACCACTTCACCGTGCGGACGCTGCTGACCAACAAGACGTGGGTCGACGCCTACCGCGGGGCCGGTCGGCCCGAGGCGACCTACGCCATCGAGCGGATGATGGACGAGCTCGCCGCCGAGCTCGGTCGTGACCCGCTCGAGGTCCGCCAGCAGAACTGGATCACGCACGACGAGTTCCCGTTCACCTCGGTCGCCGGCATGACGTACGACTCCGGCAACTACGAGGCGGCGACCGCCAAGGCGAAGGAGCTCTTCGGCTACGACGAGCTGCGCGCCGAGCAGCAGCGCCGCCGCGAGAGCAACGACCCGGTCCAGCTCGGCATCGGCATCTCGACGTTCACCGAGATGTGCGGTCTCGCCCCGTCACGCATCCTCGGCGCCCTCAACTACGGCGCCGGCGGCTGGGAGAGCGCCAGCATCCGCATGCTCGCGACCGGCAAGGTCGAGGTCATCACCGGTGTCTCGCCGCACGGCCAGGGCCACGAGACGGCATGGAGCCAGATCGTCGCCGACCGGCTCGGGGTCCCGTTCGAGGACGTCGAGGTGCTGCACGGCGACACGCAGATCGCGCCCAAGGGCATGGACACCTACGGTTCGCGCTCCCTCGTCGTGGGCGCCGAGGCCGTCGTCCGGGCCGCCGACAAGGTCATCGAGAAGGCCAAGGTCGTCGCCGCGCACCTGCTCGAGGCGAGCGCCGACGACCTGGAGTTCACGGCCGGCCGCTTCGGGGTCAAGGGCACCGACAAGGGCATCGGCATGGCCGAGATCGCCCTCGCGACGTGGACCGGCCACAACTTCCCCGAAGGCGTGGAGCCGACGATCGACGCCGACGCGACGTTCGACCCCGACAACTTCTCCTTCCCGCACGGCACCCACCTGTGCGCCATGGAGGTCGACACCGAGACCGGGGCCACGACGATGCGCAAGTACGTCTGCGTCGACGACATCGGCGTCATCATCAACCCGCTCATCGTCGAGGGCCAGGTGCACGGCGGCCTCGTCCAGGGCATCGCCCAAGCGCTCTGGGAGGGGGCGGAGTACGACGAGCAGGGCACCCTGGTGACCGGCTCGTTCGTCGACTACACCCTGCCGACGTCGGCCGACACGATCAGCTTCGTCACCGACCACACGACGTCGCCGTCGACCTACAACACCTTGGGCACCAAGGGAGTCGGTGAGGCGGGCGCCATCGCCTCGACACCGGCGGTCGTCAACGCGATCGTCGACGCGGTGCGTCCTTTCGGCGTCGACGACATCGTCATGCCGTGCACGCCGGAGCGGGTGTGGAAGGCCATCCAGGCCGGCCACCCCGTCTCGCACGAGGGCGAGCGTGAGGCTGCACCGCACTTCGATGAAGGCGCGCCCAACCAGGATCCCGGTGCGGCCAGTGAAGGGAGCCAGGCATGATCCCCGCCCAGTTCGACTACCTCGCCCCCTCGACCGTCCAGGAGGCCGTGGCAGCACTTGCCGAGCACGGCGACGACGCCAAGGTGCTCGCCGGCGGCCAGTCGCTGCTGCCGATCCTGCGGATGCGCCTCAACGCACCCGGCGTCGTCATCGACCTCGGCCGGATCGCCGAGCTCCAGGGCATCTCCGAGGACGGTGACCGCCTCGTCATCGGCGCCATGACGACGTATGCCGCCGTCCTCGCCTCCGAGGCCGTGTCCACCCATGCAGGCCTGCTGTCCAAGGCGATCCAGACCGTCGCCGACCCGCAGATCCGGCACCGCGGCACCATCGGCGGCGCCCTGGTGCACGCCGACCCCGCGGGTGATGTCGGTGCGCCGGCGCTCGCCCTGGGGGCCGAGCTCGTCATCGCCGGCACGGACGGCTCGACCCGCACCGTGGCGGCGGAGGACTTCTTCGAGGACCTCTTCACGACGGCCGTCGGGGAGGGTGAGCTGCTGACGCAGATCCGCGTCCCGAAGCACACCGGCTGGGGGTCGCACTACGAGAAGTTCGTCCGCGTCAGCCACCAGTGGTCGATCGTCGGCGTGGCGGCAACGGTGCGCAGCGAGGGCGGCTCGATCGCCGAGGCACGCGTCGGCCTGACCAACATGGGCTCGACCCCTCTGCGGGCTCGCTCGGTCGAGGAGGCCCTCGTCGGGCAGCCCGCGACCGACGAGGCCGTCCGGGCGGCGGTCGCGTCGGTGGCCGAGGGCACCAACCCGCCCTCGGACCTCAACGGCGACTCCGACTACCGCAAGCACCTCGCCACGGTGCTGACGCGGCGCGCGGTCCTCGCCGCGGCAGGAGCGTGATCGCCGGATGGAGCTGACGCACTCCTTCACCGTGCCGACCTCGGTCGACGACGCCTGGGCCCTGTTCATGGACCTCGAACGCGTCGGCGGGTGCTTCCCCGGGGCGACCGTGACGGAGGTGACCGACGACACCTTCTCCGGCATGGTCAAGGTCAAGCTCGGGCCGATCGCCCTCGTCTACACCGGGTCGGGCGCGTTCGTCGAGCGTGACGACGCGGCGCACCACGCCGTCATCGAGGCCAAGGGCAAGGACAAGCGCGGCAACGGCACGGCCGGGGCCACGGTCTCCATCACCCTGAGCCCCGACGGCGACGGTGGTGGCGCCCGGGCCGACGTCGTCACCGACCTCGCCGTCACCGGCAAGCCGGCGCAGTTCGGCCGCGGCGTCATGCAGGACGTCTCGGACAAGCTGCTCCAGGCCTTCGTCGCCTGCATCGAGAAGCAGCTGACGGGACCTGCGGCCGCGCCGGAGCCGGAGGTGCCGGTGGCCGTGGTCCCGGCCGTCGTGGGGGACACGTCGGCCGCGGCCGCCTCGACCGCCTACGTCGAGACGGGCTCCGACGCGCTCGCCGCGGACACGGGCGCGCCGAGACCCGCCGCCCCGGCGGCGGCGCACGAGGCTCATCCGCCGCGCCGGGTCCCGGCAGACCTCGAGGAGGATGCACCGCTCGACCTCGGCTCGACCGTCATGCCGGTGCTCATCCAGCGCTACGCCGGCTATGCGGTCGCCGCCGCCATCGGGATCGTCATCGGTTGGCTCATCGGCCGCGGCAGCAGCAGCGGCGGCTGACCGCCCCCGCACGCTCAATCGAAAGAGCAATCCGTCCCCATCAGAGGGGACGGATTGCTCTTTCGATCGGCTTCTCGTGTCTCTGAGGCGCGACTCTGCGAGGCTGGGGCCATGTCACGAGTGATCATCATCGGCGGCCACGGCAAGGTCGCCCTGCTCGCCGCCCCGCTGCTCGTCGCCGACGGTCACGACGTCACCTCCGTCGTGCGCAACCCGGACCAGGTGGCCGACGTCGAGGCGACGGGAGCCACAGCGACCGTGCTCGACGTCGAGAACAGCTCGACCGAGCAGATCGCCGACCTCGTGCGCGGCAGCGACATCGTCGTCTGGTCCGCAGGAGCCGGCGGCGGCAGCCCCGAGCGGACGTATGCCGTCGACCGCGATGCCGCGATCCGCTCGATGGACGCCGCCACGCAGGCGGGCGTCGGGCGCTACGTCATGGTGTCCTACTTCGGCGCCGGCCCCGACCACGGCGTCCCCGAGGACAACGCGTTCCACGCCTACGCCGAGGCCAAGGCTGCCGCCGACGAGCACCTGCAGGGCACCGACCTGGCGTGGACGATCCTGCGCCCGAGCGCGCTGACGACCGGCGCTGCCACCGGCCACATCGCGACGGGTGGGGGAATGGTCGCCGGTGAGGTGTCCCGCGACAACGTCGCACACGTCATCCGCTCGGTCGTCGAGCACCCGGAGTCGACGGCCCGTCGGATCCTTGCCTTCAACGACGGCTTCCAGCCCATCGACGAGGTCGTCGCCACCACCCGCGCCTGACACGCGGGGCGGGGGGAACGGGCGGCGGGTCGAGGTGATGCGCGACGGCATACGGTCGCGGATCACCTCGATCGAAGGAGGGGGCAGGCCTGCGACGGTGAGGTCCCTCCACGCATGTGCGTGGGACGGCCCGCCGGACGTAGGCTCGATCGGGTCGCCCGCCACCCCTGGGCGACAGACGTCAACGACGACACGAAGTCAGGACACCATGGCGCTCAGCGTTTTCGATCTCTTCTCGATCGGCATCGGCCCGTCGAGCTCACACACCGTCGGGCCCATGCGGGCCGCGGCGCTCTTCGCGGAGCGGCTCCACGACGAGGGCGTCCTCGACCGGGTCGCGCGGGTGCGCTCGCAGCTGTTCGGCTCGCTCGGCGCCACAGGTCACGGGCACGGGAGCGACAAGGCCGTCCTCCTCGGCCTCACCGGTGAGCGGCCCGAGCTGTGCGACCCGCGCAAGGTCGAGGGGCGCCTCGCCGAGATCCGCGCGACGAAGCGGCTCTCGCTGCTCGGGCGGCACGAGATCGACTTCAACGAGGACGAGGACCTCACCCTGCACCGGCGCAAGACCCTGCCGGTGCACCCGAACGGCATGACGTTCACGGCTCTCGACGCCGCCGGACTGACGCTCGCCGAGCACACGTACTACTCCGTCGGCGGCGGCTTCGTCGTCGGCGAGGACGTCGACGGCTCGACGATGGTCGTGCAGGACACGACCCCGGTCGCGCACCCGTTCCGCACCGGCGACGAGCTGCTCGCCCACTGCAAGGAGACCGGCAAGTCGATCGCCCGCATCATGCTCGAGAACGAGCTGTCGTGGCGCACCGAGCAGGAGGTCCGCGCCGGCCTGCTCGAGATCTGGCGCGTCATGAAGGAGTGCGTCCGCAACGGCATCGCCACCGAGGGCGTTCTGCCCGGCGGGCTGCGCGTGCGCCGTCGCGCGCCCGAGCTGGCGCGGCGCCTCCAGCTCGAGGGAGAGAGCGACGACCCGCTGCGTGGCATGGACTGGATCACCCTCTACGCCCTCGCCGTCAACGAGGAGAACGCGTCGGGTGGACGCGTCGTCACCGCCCCGACCAACGGCGCCGCCGGCATCATCCCGGCCGTGCTGCACTACTACGTGAACTTCGTCAACGGCGCCGACCGCGACGGCATCGTCCGCTTCCTGCTCACGGCTGGAGCCATCGGCGTCATCTACATGGAGACCGCGTCGATCTCCGGCGCCGAGGTCGGCTGCCAGGGCGAGGTCGGCTCGGCGTGCTCGATGGCGGCCGGTGCCATGGCCGCGGTCATGGGGGGCACGCCCGAACAGGTCGAGAACGCCGCCGAGATCGGCATGGAGCACAACCTCGGCCTCACCTGCGACCCGGTCGGCGGCCTCGTCCAGATCCCGTGCATCGAGCGCAACGCCATCGCCTCGGTCAAGGCCATCACCGCCGCCCGCACCGCCCTGCGCGGCGACGGCTCCCATGTCGTCAGCCTCGACAAGGTCATCAAGACGATGCGCGAGACCGGCCGCGACATGAAGGTGAAGTACAAGGAGACGGCGCGGGGCGGGCTCGCCGTCAACGTCATCGAGTGCTGAGGCCCTGGGTCTCGTCGAGGCTGGGCAGGGGCAGCTCGACCTCGCACTCGTAGTAGCGCATGGCGAGCTTGTAGCGCACGGGGTCGACGGCTCCTTCGCCGATCGCGAGCACGTCGTTGAGCCAGAGGTGTGACGGCGTATCCGTCTGGAAGGTGAGGACGTGCAGGCCGCGGCCGTCGCTCAGTGACGAGAGCCCGGTCAGCGCGAACAGGACGATGCCGCCGCCGTCGACCTCGATGACGCCCTGGGCGTGCGGCGAGGCGTAGCCCTCCCGGATGCGGGGGAAGTTCGACCACGTCGCCGTCCCCGACAGGCGCCCCGTGAGCGTGCCCGTCCCCTGGCCGTAGACGCGGCCATCGCGACCCGGTGAGGGCTCGACCCTCTGGACGAGGTCGTAGGTCCAGTTCGCATCGCACAGATGGTTCAGGCGCATGACAGCCTCCTCGGAAGAGTCCGGTCCTTTCGACGGTACTCCCGGCGAGGGGTGGGATCCCGGCCGTCGCAGGATGCGACAGACTGGCGCACGTGGGTCACGTGTCCGTCGCAGATCACCGCGCCGCCGTTGCGCGGCTCCTCGGCGACGGCTCGCTGGAGCGGTTGACACTGGACCGCCATGCAGCGGGGCGGCGCCTGGCCGCCGACCTCGTCGCCGCCGACGACCTGCCACGCTTCGACAACTCAGCAATGGACGGGTATGCCGTGTGCCCGGGTGCGCCCGACCAGCGCAGCTATCCGGTGGTCGGCGACGTGCCGGCCGGCTCCGCCCCGGACTTCGTGCTCGCGCCCGGCGAGGCGGCGCGGGTCATGACCGGGGCCCGGGTGCCGGACGGCACCGTCGCGGTCGTCCCGGTCGAGCGCACCGACGCGAGTCCGACCGGACCGGCGCCGCAGCACGTCACCGTCGACCTCGACCCGGCGCCGGGTCAGCACGTGCGGTCCCGCGGCGAGGACGTGACGGCCGGGTCGGTCATCGCCGCGGCCGGGTCCGCCGTCACGCCGGCGCTCATCGCCCTGGGGCGCTCGTCCGGCTGCACCACCGTCGACGTGCACGTGCCGACGCGCGTGGCCGTCATCGCCACCGGCGCCGAGCTCGCGCCGCCCGAGGCCGACCCGGGCGCGGGGGGCATCCACGAGTCGAACTCCGACATGGTGGCCGCGCTCGCCGAGGCCGCCGGCTGCGACGTGCGCCGGGTCGAGGTGTGCTCCGACGAGCCCACCGACCTCCGCTCGCTGCTCGGCGAGCTCGACGCCGATCCGGGCATCGACGTCGTCGTCACGACCGGCGGCGTCAGTGCCGGTGCCTACGAGGTCGTCCGCCAGGTGTGCTCACCGCTGCCGACCTTCGACTTCGTGCACCTGGCGATGCAGCCCGGTGGGCCACAGGGGCTCGGCTGCTTCGGCTCCACGCCGGTCGTCTGTCTGCCGGGGACGCCGGTCGGCGCCTTCGTCGCCTTCCACGTCCTCGTGCGTCCCGCCCTCGACCGACGCCACGGGGTGCCGGCGGCGCGACCCGGCCACGCGGCATACGCGGGCAGGACCCGGCACACGCGCGCCGGGCGCGTCCAGTTCCTCACGAGCGTGCTCCACGACGACGGGACCGTGTGCGCCCCGGACGCCCGGCACCTCACGGCGCTCGCCGCCGCGAACTGCCTCATCGAGGTGCCCGAGGCCGTCGACCAGCTCATCGACGGCGACGTCGTCACGGTCCACCTGCTGTGAACGGGGCACCGGCCGCGCGGCCCTAGGCTGTGGGGCGTGAGCGCGACCCTCGTGGCCAAGGACCTCGCCGGGGGCCACGCCCACCGGACCCTCTTCGAGCACCTCGACCTCACGGTCGCACCGGGTGACGTCGTCGGTGTCGTCGGCGCCAACGGCGCGGGCAAGTCGACGCTGCTGCGCCTGCTCGCCGGCGAGGACGTTCCACTAGCGGGCGCGGTGACGACGGCGCCGTCCGACGCGTTCGTCGGGTGGCTGCCGCAGGAGCACGAGCGGGTGCCCGGCGAGACCGTCGCCGACCACATCGGTCGCCGCACCGGCGCCACGGCCGCCACGACCGCCATGGAGAAGGCCGCGGCTGCCCTCGGCGGCGACGACCCCACGGCCGACGAGACGTATGCCGTCGCCCTCGACCACTGGCTCGTCAGCGGAGCGCCCGACCTCGACGAGCGCATCCCGCCCATGCTCGCGGAGCTCGGTCTCGACGTCGGGCCGGACGCTCTCATGACCTCCCTCTCGGGTGGGCAGGCCGCGCGGGCGGCGCTCGCCGCGCTGCTGCTGAGCCGCTTCGACCTCGTGCTGCTCGACGAGCCGACGAACGACCTCGACCTCGCAGGGCTCGACCGCCTCGAGGCCTTCGTCCACGGCCAGCGGGGCGGCGTCGTGCTCGTCTCGCACGACCGGGAGTTCCTCGCCCGCTGCGTCACGCGCATCGTCGAGCTCGACCTCGCGCAGAACTCCGTCTCGGTCCACGACGGCGGCTACGAGTCCTACCTGGAGGAGCGCGAGGTCGCCCGCCGGCACGCCCGCGAGGCGTACGAGGCGTATGCCGGCACCAAGTCCGACCTCGAGGCGCGGGCGCGCACGCAGCGCGAGTGGTCGTCCAAGGGCGTGCGCAATGCGATGAAGAAGAGCCCCGACAACGACAAGAACCGTCGCGCCGCGAGCATCGAGTCGTCCGAGAAGCAGGCCCGCAAGGTGCGACAGATGGAGTCGCGGATCGCCCGGCTCGACGAGGTCGCCGAGCCGCGCAAGGAGTGGGTGCTGCAGTTCTCGATCGGGGCCGCGCCACGGTCGAGCTCGGTCGTGTCGACCCTCAACGAGGCGGTGGTCCGCAGGGGCGACTGGACGTTCGGGCCGGCGTCGCTGCAGGTCGAGGCGCGCCGGCGCATCGGCATCACCGGGCCCAACGGCGCCGGCAAGACCACGCTGCTCTCGCTGCTGCTCGGACGGGTCGCGCCCGACGACGGCAGCGCGTCGCTGGGCGCGAGCGTGGCCATCGGCGAGATCGACCAGGCGCGCACCGGGCTGCGCGAGGACCTGCCGCTCGGCGACGCGTTCGGCGAGGCCGTCCCCGACATCAACCCCGCCGATCGGCGCACGCTGCTCGCCAAGTTCGGACTCAAGGCCGACCAGGTCGGCAGCGCCGTCGGGCGGCTCTCACCCGGCGAGCGCACCCGGGCGGCGATGGCGCTGCTCCAGGCGCGCGGCGTCAACCTGCTCGTCCTCGACGAGCCGACCAATCACCTCGACCTGCCCGCCATCGAGCAGCTCGAGGAGGCGCTCGACTCCTACGACGGGGCGCTGCTGCTCGTGTCGCACGACCGTCGCCTGCTCGAGAACGTGCGCCTCGACGAGCGCTGGCACGTCGAGGCCGGTCAGGTCACCCGCCTCTGACGCTGCACGGGTGTCGATTTCGGGGCCGCTCGTTCGTCAAGGAGGTGAGCGGTCACCGGCCGGTGGCCGCGAACCCCAGGAGGTCATCATGAGTCACCCCATCGTCCACGCCGAGATCCGCTCCAGCGACCCCGACGCGACCCGCGCCTTCTTCGGCGACCTGTTCGGGTGGACCTACCCCAATGAGGGAGCCTTCCCCGGCTACACGTTCGTCGAGACCGGCGTCCCGGACGCGCTCTACACCGCCATCAGCCCGCTCCAGGGCGACGATGACCTCGTCACGTTCTTCGTGGGCGTCGACGACATGGCCGAGTCCATCGAGAACGCGACCCGGCTCGGCGGCCGTGTCGTCCAGGACCCGGTCACCGTCCCGGGAGTGTCGTTCGCGCTCATCGCGGACCCCCAGGGTCACGTGGTGGGCCTGGCCCAGCAGCTCTGACTGGGCCCGGGACGCGTCAGGCGGCCAGCGCGAGGGTGAGGGCGCGTTCGAGTGGGCTGAGGTAGGGCGCGCGGAGGTCGGGCGGGCTGAGGTCGGGTGGGCGGGGTGGTCGGGCGGGGAGCAGGGGTGGGGCGTGGGAGGTGTAGGTGTGTCCCGTCGGAGTGGTGGTCTGCACGGTGTGGGGTGCGCCGGGCTGCGGGCCGGTGATGGTGGTGGCGGTGAAGCCGGGGAGCTGTTTGGTGTGGTTGCAGCGCACGCAGAGGCTTTGGCCGTTGGTGTCGGTGGTGGGTCCGCCGTCGGCGTGGTCGTGGATGTGGTCGAGGTGGCGGGCTGGGGCGTCGCACCAGGGGGTGCGGCAGGTGTCGGCGTCGCGGGTGAGCAGGTAGCGGCGCAGGCCGCCGTCGAAGGTGCGGCGGACCGAGTCCATCGCGACGAGGGTCCCGGTGACCGGGTGGGTGAAGAGCCGGCGGAGCCACACGTTCGCTCCGAGGGGACCGGCGCCGACGGCGGACTCGGCCCGATTGAGGAGGTCTCGGACCCACTGTGCTGGGACGGGGCCGTAGCCCGTGACGTGCGCGGGGGTGTCGTCGTCGGCGAGGAGAGCTTCGTCGGTCATGACGAGCTGGACCTCGACCGGGACCGCGTCGGCGGTCGCCTGCCCGGTGACCCGCTCCACGAGGGTGTCGGCCATGACCTGGCCCTTGCCGCGCTCGTCGCCGGCAGCACGAGCGGTGTCGGCGGCAGCGGTCAGGGCGGCGTGCGCGGCGACAGCCTGCGCGACAGGCAGCAGCGCGGTGAGGTAGGCCATCGTGTCCGGCGCGGGCCGCAGCGTGACCCGGCGGCCCGCCTCAGCCTTCGCAGCCCGGGCCATGACCGACGCGGCGTCGATCCGGTACGCGACGGCCCGCACCCGGCGGCCGAGCTCGCGGTCACCGAGTCCCGCCACGGGCTGGGTCGGGTCACCCACGACCTCGGCGTCGACCAGGGACCGCTGCTCGCCCGTGAGGGTGGCGGTCTCCCGGACGATGATCTGGGCGCGCCATTCGCTCAGCTCGCCGGCCTCGAGCGCGGCCAGGGTGTGCGGCATCTCGCGGGTGAGCGCGAGCGCGAGCCGGACGTGCCCGGCGCCCCGGAACGGTGACTCGTGCCGGGCCAGCGCGACCTGGGCCGCGACCCCGGTCAGCCCCGACGGCCGACGCCGTCGCCGCTGGGAGCGGCTGTCGGCGTCGCGGCCGGCGCTCTCGTCGTCGAAGGATGCGGCGCGGGCCCGCTCCCGCGCGGCCCGCCACCCGTCGAAGTCCCCGGCGTCGGAGCACTCCCGCGCCCGCTCCGACCAGGCCTGCGCGACCTGCTCCTGGGAGTCCACGAACGCCGCCGTCACCCGCACCTGCGCCGCCGCCACCGCGGACTTCACTCGCTCCAGCGCCGTGAGCTGGTCGACCCGGACCTGATCGGACTCGTCGTCCAACCCGACCCGCGACAGCGCCGACACGAGGGCCTCGAGGCCCTCCGTCGTCACCACCGTCGCGTCGTCGATCATGTGTTCGATTCTACCTGACCGAAGGCGACACCAGAAGGTTCATCCACAACCAGTTCGCCTGAAAGACAAGCGAATTGGAGGTGGATGAGCCCCCTGCGAAGTCAGCCCGGGGAGTTGGTCGGGTCCGCGACCCAGGGCCCCAGCGGCGGGTCCCACTGGCGCACGACGCGTCGCAGGATGTGCCCGCCGAGCCAGTAGGGGTCCTGGTCGAACGTCTCCGCGACGGCCTCGAGCGAATCGGCCGAGTAGACGATGAGCGCAGCGTTCGCAGGCTCCTGGTCGGTCGGCTCACCCTCGCTCACCTCGTCGATGCCGGGTTGGTACATCCCTGCGACGAGCAGCCCCGACAGCCCGGCGAGGAACTCGCGGTGCTCTGGCCGGATCGTCAGCATCTCGGTGACGTCGTCGGGGTAGGTGTAGTGGATCGCGAAGATCGCCACGGTGGTGCCTCCAAGTGCTCGGGTGGACGTCGGTGGTCAGTCGGTCGTGATGCGGTGCGCGCCGGCATACACGTTGAGGCGGCTCCCGCGCACGAAGCCGAGCAGGCTCATGCCGGCGTCCTCGGCGCACTCCACAGCCAAGGACGACGGTGCGGAAACCGCTGCGAGACAAGGAATCCCGGCCATGATCGCCTTTTGCGTCAGCTCGAACGACGCGCGACCCGACACGACGAGCACGCACCCGACGCCGGGGACGCGGCCACTCTGCAGCGCCCATCCGACGACCTTGTCGACGGCGTTGTGCCGACCGACGTCCTCGCGCACGACGAGCAGCTCGCCGTCGGCGGTGAAGAGTCCGGCCGCGTGCAGGCCGCCCGTCTTGTCGAACGACCGCTGCTCGCCGCGCAGCGCGTCGGGCAGCTCGGCGATGACCTTGGCCGCGAACTCCGTTGCGTCCGAACGCACGTCGAAGGCCGACTGTGCCCGCAGCTGCTCGATGCTCGCCTTGCCGCAGACCCCGCACGACGAGTTGGTGAAGAAGGCGCGCGTCGCAGAGGCTGCCGGGGCCGCCACACCCGGCGCCAGGGTCACGTCGATGACGTTGTAGGTGTTCTCGTCGAACCCGCTCTCGCCGGAGACGACCGCGCCCTCGCAGTAGCGGGCCAGCGCGATGTCGTCGGCCGACCGGATCAGCCCTTCCGCCATGAGGAAGCCGTGCACGAGCTCGATGTCGTGCCCCGGCGTGCGCATCGTGACCGTGAGCGGCGTCCCGTTGACGCGCAGCTCGAGCGGCTCCTCGACGGTGAGCGTGTCGGGGTGGGTCGTCGTCGACGGGGTCGCGAGATCGATCGTCGTGACCCTGCGCCGTACCGTCACCCGTCCCATGGACTCAGCCTGCCAGACTCCGTGCCAGACTCCGAGAGTGCCACCTGCCCCAGCCGCCACGTCCGCAGTCGTCGTCGTCCTGACGGGCGGCGCGTCCAGGCGCATGGGCTCGCACAAGCCGCTGCTCGACGTGGGCGGCCGACCGCTCGTCGCGCGCGTGCTCGACGCCGCCGGTCACCGCCCGGCGCTCGTCGTGGGGCCCGGCCAGGGAGTCCCGGAGGGCGTACGCGTCGTGCTCGAGCGGGTGCCCGGCGGTGGTCCCGTGGCCGGCCTGGCCACCGCCGTCGAGACCCTGACGGCCGCTGCCGACGCGCCCCCTCCGGATGCCGTCGTGGTCCTCGCCGCCGACCTGCCGTTCGTGACCTCCGCCCACGTCGACCGACTGCTGGGCGCCCTGGACGACGCCGACCTCGGGGTCACCGTCGACCGCGACGGCCGCACGAACTGGCTCTGCGCGGCCTGGCGACTCCCGGCCCTGCGGGCCCGGCTCGACGAGGTCGGTGACGCCTACGGAAGGAGCATGCGCGAGCTGGCATCCGGCATACGCACGCAGTCCGTCGACGACCCCGCCGAGCTGGCCCTCGACGTCGACACCCCGGCCGACCTGGCCCGCGCCCGAGCACGCTCGGAAGGTGCTCAGACCTCCGGCTGACGGCGGGTCCCGACGACTCTGAGAGATCACCAAGTCGCGCCCTGCGGCGAATCGCCTTGCCGCCAAGCGCCGCTCAGGACTTGGAACGCATATGGCAAAGACTTGGCAAGGCCGTTGACCGGTGTTCTCCGCGGCTGCGAGCGTCGCGCTCGTTCCGGCCCGATCTCAAGTCGTGGGATGGCGGAACTCTCTCGAGCGGCCACCTGCCGCAACTCGACAAGGAGCAACCAGTGAATCGACTGAAGTCCGGGCTGGCGACCGGAGGGCTGCTCGCCCTCGCTCTCGCCATCTCGCCGGCGATCCCGGCGGGCGCAGCGGCCGGTGCAGGGCGCGACAAGGCGCCTGCCCCCGAGTCCCAGAGCCTCAAGACGACCGAGCAGTCCCGAGCCGCGGCATCCGCCAGCGCCCTCGGCCTCGCCTCGGGCGAAAAGCTCATCGTCAAGTCCGTCATCGCGGACCCCGACGGTGCCACCCACGTCCGGTACGAGCGCACCCTCGACGGTCTCCGCGTCATCGGCGGCGACTTCGTCAGCCACAAGGACTCCTCGGGCGCCGTCAAGGGCGTCACCTGGAACGTCCGCAAGGGCGTGACCCCGTCGACGATGACGCCGACCGTCTCCAAGAGCCAGGCGCACCAGGCCGGTCTCGCCGCCGCCAAGGCCAACAAGGAGACCGCCACCCCGGGTGAGCTCGTCGTCTTCCAGTCGGCCACCGGACCCAAGCTGGCGTATGAGGTCATCACCGAGGGCATCAAGGCCGACCAGACCCCGACCAAGCTCCACACGATCGTCGACGCCACCACGGGCAAGACCCTGACGAGCTGGGACGACGTCAAGGAGGGCACCGGCAACGGCATCTTCGTCGGAAACGTGTCGCTCGCGACCTCGGGCAGCTCCGGTGCCTACACGATGAAGGACTCGCACGGGAACTACACGACGGACCTCAACCAGGCCACGTCCGGCAACGGGACGACGTTCACCGACGCCGACGACGTCTGGGGCACGGGCGCGCAGAGCAACCGGCAGTCGGCCGCCGTCGACGCGCACTACGGCGCGGGCAAGACGTACGACTACTACAACACCCAGCTCGGCCGCGCCGGCATCTGGAACAACGGCACCGGCGCCCGCAGCCGGGTCCACTACGGCCAGAACTACTCCAACGCCTTCTGGGACGGCACGCAGATGACGTACGGCGACGGCGCCGGCAACGCCGCCCCGCTGGTGGAGATCGACGTCGCCGGTCACGAGATGAGCCACGGCGTCACCGAGAACACCGCTGGTCTCGCGTACACCGGGGACGCGGGCGGCCTCAACGAGGCGACGTCCGACATCTTCGGCACGGGCGTCGAGTGGTACACGAACAACCCCAACGACACGCCCGACTACCTCATCGGCGAGAAGCTCAACCTCAACGGCAACGGCACGCCGCTGCGCTACATGGACAAGCCGAGCAAGGACGGCGCCTCGAAGGACTGCTGGAGCTCGACCCTCGGCAGCCTCGACCCGCACTACTCCTCCGGTCCGCTCAACCACTGGTACTACCTGGCCTCCGAGGGCTCGGGCGCCAAGACGGTCAACGGCGTCAGCTACAACAGCCCCACGTGTGACGGCTCGACCGTGACGGGCATCGGCCACGTCAAGGCCGAGAAGATCTGGTACCGCACGCTCTCGACGTACCTCACCTCGTCGAGCAACTACGCCGCGGCGCGCACCGGTGTCATCAAGGCGGCCAAGGACCTCTACGGCGTCGGCTCCGCCGAGTGCACCGCCGTCGACAAGGCGATGGGCGCCATCTCCGCACCGGCCAGCACCGAGACGTGCGGCACGAGCGGGGGCGGCGGAACGGGTGCTGCGCTGACGAACGGCGGCTTCGAGTCCGGCCAGACCGGGTGGACCGGAACCGCCGGCCCGATCACCAACGACACGGGTCGCCCGGCCCACAGCGGCTCGTACAAGATGTGGCTCGGTGGCAACGGGGTCTCCGGCTCGGAGAACGAGTCGCAGACCTTCGCGGTCCCGTCCACGGCCACCTCGCCGACCCTGACCTACTGGATCCGGATCGACACGTCCGAGACGTCGACGACCAGCGCCTACGACACGGCGACGGTGCAGATCAACGGCGTCACGAAGCAGAGCTACTCGAACCTGTCCACGCCGAAGGCGTCCTACGTCCAGAAGACGATCGACCTGACGGCCTACAAGGGCACGAACGTCACGCTGAAGCTCGCCGACACCGAGGACTCCTCGCTGCAGACGAGCTTCGTCGTGGACGACGTCGCGACGAACTTCTGAGCGAGCGCTCGGTCATCTGACACGCGCACCATCCCCAGAGGTCGGTATGCCGCGGGCTCAGCCCCGCGGCATACCGACCTCGTGCGTGTGGCGGGTGACTCCTCGACGGCGAGCGCCGGGGAGCGGGCGCCCAGGGCGCGAGCGCTCAGGGAGCGGGCGCGACGGCGGGCTTCGCCGACGTCGTGCAGCGGGTGGTCGCGGGCACCGAGAGCGTGACGTCGCTGACGAGGGTGCCGACCAGGCCCGAGACCTCGCCGAGCGAAGGGTCGCTGAGGTCGACCCGGCGCGCCTCGTGGTCGGTCACCGAGATGGTGATCGGGTCGGTCACGGGGTCGGGACTGACCGCGCTGGTCTCCCCAGCAGGCGCGTCGCCGGACGGCAGGTCCTCGCTCGGGCGCGGGCCGAGGCGCAAGGTGGCGAGGAGCGCCACGAGCTGACGCAGCTGGGGAGCGCCGAGCGTGCAGACGCGGCCGTGGACCGTGCGCGTCTCGACATGGACCCGGCCGTCGAGGTCGAGGACGACGTGGTCGTCGAAGCCGGCCATCCCGCCGGTGCGGCGCAGGGTCAGCGGGAACGCCGGCCCGTAGGGGGCGGAGAGGGCATCGTTCCCACCGCCGCCGACGCGCGGTGGAGCCGGTGTCGACGACGTGGCGGTGGAGGAGGTCGGGTCAGTCTGGTCGCCGGGCGAGTCGGCCCCGCAGCCCCCGAGAAGGAGTCCTGCGATGGCCAACCCCGCGCCCACGTGTGCGCGCCCCATGTGAACCATGGTGCTCCCTCCCGGAAGGCGGTGCATGCCGGACGCGGTGGATCGGGGATGACGGGTGGGTGACGGTTTCAAGTGGCGGGCCTCAAGGTGCACGGGAATGCTCGGTCTCAGAGGTGTGTGCCGACCGGGTCGGACGCGCACCCAGTCGCAGGACGACGACGCCGATGACCCTTGTCGACGGCTGCGGATCCTGCGGTCATACGGATACGAAAGGGACGATCGAGTGATACCCAACTCCACACCGCACCGAACTCCAGGGGCCCGCAGAGTGAGGCGGTCCGTGGCAGCGCTCGGTGCGCTCGCAGCAGTCGCCGCCGGGATGGCCGTGGCCAGTCCGTCGGCGCAGGCTGCCGACCCGACCTCGTCCAACGGGGCGAGCGCGGGCAGCGACCCGGCGAGCCGGGAGCGCGCCTTCGCGGCCGCCTCGGCCGAGTACGGCGTGCCGCGCACGGTCCTCGAGGCCGTGTCGTACGCGCAGACCCGCTGGGACTTCAACCCGGGGCACAGCACGTCGGGCGGCTACGGGCCGATGCATCTCGTCGACGCGAACCTCGGCTCAGCAGCCGAGGGCCGGGGCCTGGGCGACGCGCCGGCTCCGGCGCCGGCACCCGCTGCCGACACGCTCGGCCGGGCCGCGACCCTGACCGGCCTGCCGGAGGCCGCCCTGCGCACCGACGAGCGCGCCAACATCCGTGGCGGTGCTGCCCTGCTGGCGGCCACGCAGAAGCGGCTCGGCCTGCCTACGGGCGCGTCCACCGACGCGGGGCAGTGGTACGCCGCGGTCGCCGACGCCTCCGGCTCGACCGAGCAGGACGTCGCCGCGGCCTTCGCCGACGACGCCTACTCCGTCATCGCCTCCGGCGCCTCGCGGCGGACCGTCGACGGCAAGCAGGTCTCGCTCGTCCCCTCGAGCGTGAAGCCGCAGGCAGCCCAGGTCGGCCGACTCGGTCTGCACAAGAAGCAGAACGCCGGCCCCGTCGACTGCCCGCCCGGACTCGACTGCGAGTGGGTCCCCGCGCCCTACCAGGACCTCGGCGGTGGTGACTACGGCAACCACGACCTCGCGAACCGCCCGACCGCGCCCAAGATCACGAACATCGTCATCCACAACACGGAGGCGACCTACGACACGACCCTCAAGCTCGCGACCGACCCGACGTACCTCGCGTGGAACTACACCCTGCGCAGCTCCGACGGGCACGTCGCGCAGCACCTCCAGGCCAAGGACGTCGGCTGGCACGCCGGCAACTGGTACATCAACGGCCACTCGATCGGGCTCGAGCACGAGGGCTTCGCCGCGACGGGGGCGCAGTGGTTCAGCGAGCCGATGTACCGCTCGTCGGCGCGTCTGGTGCGCTACCTCGCCAAGGAGTACGACATCCCGCTCGACATGCAGCACATCTTCGGCCACGACCAGATTCCCGGGGTCACACCCGCGAATGTCGCCGGCATGCACTGGGACCCGGGCCCCTACTGGAACTGGGAGCACTACTTCCAGCTGCTCGGTGCCCCTTTGCAGTCGCACACCTCCGGTGCCGCCAAGGACCTCGTCCGCATCCTGCCCGGCTTCGAGGACAACCGGCAGACCGTGACGTACTGCGACGGCGCGGTCGCCGACAGCTGCGGCTCGCAGCCGACGAACTTCGTCTACCTGCACACCGCGCCGTCGGAGTCGGCGCCGCTCGTCAACGACATCGGTCGCAACTCCAAGGGCGCACCGTCGACGACGTCGGTCTCCGACATCGGCGCGCGTGCCCAGGCCGGCCTGACCTTCGCCGTCGCCGAGCACCAGGGCGACTGGACGGCGATCTGGTTCAACGGCGTCGAGGGCTGGTTCCTCAACCCGGCGTCCGCCCCGACGGCCGTCCCGGTCAAGGGCTCCTACGTCGTGCCGAAGGCTGGCCTCGCCAAGGCGCCCGTCTACGGTCGCGCCTACCCCGAGGCGTCCGCCTACCCGGCCGGCATCCCCGTGCAGGCGCTCGCCCCGCTGCAGTACTCCTTCGCGGCGGGCCAGCGGTATGCCGTCGGTGACCTGACGGTCCCGACGGACTACTACCGCGCCGTGACGTTCTCACCCGACACCCCCAACGACCACCTCGACGTCGTGGGTCAGGACCGCTACTACCAGATCTCGCTCGGCCACCGTTTCGCGTTCGTGCGCGCCGCGGACGTCGACGTCGTCAAGGCCCAGTAACCCGCCCCTCCAACCGTCGAGAGGCCACGATTTGCCGCCTCACCGACATCGAAAGGCCACTTCTCGTCGCGAGAAGTGGCCTTTCGACTGTCCGGACCCGGCCACACGTGGCCTTTCGACGGTGTCAGCGGTAGGGGTCAGCGGGGTGGGGGTGGGGGTCAGCGGAGGTCGTATGCCTTGAGGAAGCTGACGATGAAGGGCGCGGCGCCCGTCACGCCGTTGTCGCCGACCTCGTTGTAGGCGGCGATCGCGATGTCGCCGCGGCCGGCGACCATCCAGACGTGGGTGTCGGGCGGGTTCTTCGTCCCGAACTCGGCGGTGCCGGTCTTGGCGTACTCGACGCCGAGCGGCTTGAGGACCGTGCCGGACCCCTCGGCCACGACGGCGCGCATCTCCTGGCGCAGGACGTCGGCCTCGGTGGCGGCGAGCGGGGTGGCGGGCGCGGGCAGGGCAGGTGCACCGGCGACGAGCTGCGGGCGCACCGTCTGGCCCTTCATGACCGACGCGACGACGAGGGCCATCGTCAGCGGCGACGCCTCGACGCGGCCCTGGCCGATGAACGAGGCCGCGTGCTCGACGACGTCGTCGGTCGGCGGCACCGAGCCGAGGAAGCCGGTGAACGGCAGGTCCAGCTTCTCACCCATCCCGAGCGACTGCGCCGCGGCGACGAGGTCGTTCTGGCCCACCTTCTGGTACTGGCTGATGAAGGCCGTGTTGCACGAGTAGGCGAGCGCGGTCCGCATCGGGATGTCCCCGAGGTGCGCGGCAGGGTAGGTCGTGTAGTTGCTGAACTGACGGCCGTTGACCGTCAGCGTCGGGGTGCAGGGCAGCAGGGTGTCGGCGGTGGCGCCCTTGCGCACGTTGGCGAGGGAGCTGACGATCTTGAACGTCGAGCCGGGCGCCTCCTTGCCGGCGAGGGCGAGGGTCGAGCCGTTCGCAGCCGGGCCGACGGCCGCCGCGAGGATCTCTCCCGTCGACACCCGCACGGCGACGAGGGCGGTGGGGTGCGCCGTCTGCTGGGCGAGTGCCGCCTCCGCAGCGGTCTGGGCCCTCTGGTCGAGGGTGATCGTCAGCGGCTTGCCGTCGGTGGACGGCTCGGCAAAGAGCTCACGCTTGTCGAGGATGCTGCCGTCGGCGCCGCGCTTGACGGCGTGGACGGCGAGCCCGGGGGTGCCTCGCAGCTGCGCGTCGTAGCGGTACTGCAGTCCGGTCTGGCCGACCGAGTCGCCCGCCTCGAGGGTGCCCTTCGAGGCCTTGATCTGCTCGGCGTTCGCCTCGCCGACCGTGCCGAGGATCGGGGCGGCCCACGTTCGGCTCGGGCCGAGCACCTGCATCGTCGGCACCGTGAGCGCGCCCTTGACCTTGGCGATCGCAGCGCCGTTCCGCTCGAGGACCGGGTCGGTCTGGCGCAGGGTCACGCCCTGGACGAAGGCCTTGGAGCCGGCCGCCCCGACCTTCGCGGCGAAACGGGCGGGGTCGATGCCGATGAGGGTCGCCAGCGCCTTCGCGGAGGCGGTGGCCTCGGCCCCGGACACCTTCGTCTTGTCGATGCCGACCGCCGCGACCTCGCGCTCGGTCATGATCTTGCCGCCGGCGGAGTCGACGATGTCGGCGCGCTGGGGCCATTTGCGGGCGACGTGCAGGGTCTCGTCGGCGGTGAGCTGCGGCGCCACGACGCCGGGACTCCACGACACCTGCCACGTGCCGTCGACGAGGGTCATCGGGACCTGGGTCTTGTAGGTCCAGTCGGTCGGGGACGCCGAGACGTCCCACCGGCTGACGAGCGTCGCCGTCGCACGGTCGGAGCCCTCGGCGTGGCTCATCTCGTTCAGCGACACCTGGGGCCGCAGCGTGCCGAGGTCCTTGTAGGCGGCCTTGACGAACGCAGTGGCCTTGGCCGGCGTCGTGCCCTTGAACGTCACGGCGCCGAGGTCCCCCGAGGCCAGGCCCGCGGCGAGGGCGCGCGCGGCGTCGCCGGGCTCAGGCGGTGAGTCGAACATCGAGCAGCCGGCCGCGAGCGTGCCGGCGAGCACACCCGTGAGCGAGACGGAGACGAGAGTCCTGAAGCGAGATCCCCTGAGCATGGCCCCACGGTACGTGCCGCAGCGCGACCTGCTCGTCACCGGACGGTCAGCGCTCGGGGCGCCAGAGCTGCACCGACGCGACCGGCTCGAAGCCCGCCGCCAGAAAGGCGCGCAGGGCCCGGGCGTTGCCCGGGGCGCACGCGGCGACGACGACCTCGCCCTCCGGCAGGAGCGTCAACGCGTCTCTGACGATGTCGGCGCCGACGTGGTCCTTGGCGGGGTCGGTCTCGACTCCCACCTCGGTCAGCCCACCCAGCCCCCGCGAGAGGGTCACGAGCGTGTGGTCGTCCGGGGCGGCATACCCGAAGGTCGCGACGTCGCTGCGCACCGACGTGGCGTGCTCGGCACGGGGATGGTTGCGCAGGTCGCTGCGGGGCACGAGGGTCGGCTCGCCGCCGGTGCCGCGTGCGACCAGCACGATGTCGAGGGAGTCGATCCAGCCGCTCCCGGCGAGCCGGGAGACGAGGCGGGGGCTGCTGGCGCCCCCGAAGCCGTCCGGGCCGAGCGAGACGAGGGTGCCGTCGGAGACGTCGTCGTCGACGGCGAGGTAGGCGCGGCCGGTGAAGGCGACCACGCCCTCGACGCCGGGGCGCCACGGTTCGACGCGCTGCCAGCCACCGTCCACGGTGGGGAAGTCGCCGCCCGCGGCCTTGCTGAGGACTTCCGCGATGGGGTGCACGCCGTCCATCCAACCCGGCCCGTCCGGCCCGCGCCCGTCGGGGTCCACCTGTTGGCACCCGCTCAACGCCCCGGCGGGTAGGTTGAGGCCATGTCACGACCGCACGCGGCCGCCATCGTCGAGGACGCCGTCCACGAGCAGGTCGAACGCGTGCTGCGCAGCCGCGGCTGGGGCAACCGCGTCATCACGCACGTGGGCTACGGGTCGACGAGCTTCGTGCGGGTGTATGCCCGGATCCTCCTCGGGCGCAAGGGTCGTGAGCACATCGAGGGACCCGAGGCCCGACAGGACGCCACCGGTGCCCTGAGCCCGGCACACTACGACCGCGGCTGGCGCGCGTTCCTCACGTCGCCGGCCACCGGCGTCCCCGTCAAGGTCACCGTGGGCGACCGCGAGGTCTACGGCCGGTCCGACCGGGGCGGCCACGTCGACATCGTCGCCCGCGACCACGGTCTGGAGCCCGGATGGCAGCAGGTCGTCGTCGAGGCCCAGGGCACCGACCCGGTCGCGGCCGACGTCTTCATCGTCGCCGACGGCGTGACGCACGGGATCGTCAGCGACATCGACGACACCGTCATCACCACGATGCTGCCCCGCCCGATGATCGCGGCCTTCAACACCTTCGTCCGGCGTGGCAAGGCCCGGCACTCCGTCTCCGGCATGGCCCCGATGTACCGCCGCATCCTCTCCGCCCACCCCGGGGCGCCCATCGTCTACGTGTCGACGGGGGCCTGGAACACCGCGGCCACCCTCAACCGGTTCCTCGTCGAGAACGGCTTTCCCCTCGGGCCGCTCATGCTCACCGACTGGGGTCCCACCAACACCGGTTGGTTCCGCAGCGGCCAGGCGCACAAGCGCAGCTGCCTCGACCGGCTCGCCCGGGACTTCCCGGACATCAGGTGGCTGCTCGTCGGCGACGACGGCCAGCACGACCCGCAGATCTACGCCGACTTCGCCGAGGCCCGGCCCGACCGGGTCGACGCCATCTGCATCCGTCACCTGTCCCCGAAGGAGCAGGTGCTGTCCAACCCGATCCGGATGGACTCACCGATGCGGCCGTGGGCGTCACGCTCGGTGCCGAACTTCTCGGGGCCCGACGGGCACGGGCTGCTGCGGGTGCTGACCGATGCCGGCAAGGTCGGGGAGGCCGTCGCCACCGACGAACAGCCCTCGCGTCCGGGCCGTTCCGTCGTCTCCGGATGACAGACTGGGGCCATGCCTGAGCTGCCGGAGGTGCAGGCGCTCGTCGACTTCCTCGCCGAGCGGACGGATGGTCTCGCCATCACGTCGGTCGAGCTCGCGTCGTTCAGCGTGCTCAAGACCTTCAACCCGCCGCCGCAGGCGCTCGAGGGGGCGCCCGTCGACGGCGTCCACCGCCACGGCAAGTTCCTCGACATCGACGCCGACGGCACGCATCTCGTCTTCCACCTCGCGCGTGCCGGCTGGCTGCGCTGGTCCGACCAGCTGCCGGCGACGGTCGTGCGCCCCGGCAAGTCCCCGATCGCGCTGCGCGTGCGCCTGTCCGACGGCTCCGGGTTCGACCTGACCGAGGCGGGCACGAAGAAGTCGCTCGCGGCATACATCGTCAAGGACCCGGCCGAGGTGCCCGGGATCGCGCGGCTGGGGCCCGACCCGATGGCCGACGACTTCACCCTCGAGCAGTTCCGGTCGATGCTCGACGGCCGGCGCACCCAGATCAAGGGCCTGCTCCGCGACCAGGAGTTCATCGCCGGCGTCGGCAACGCCTACTCCGACGAGATCCTCCACGTCGCGAAGATCAGTCCCTTCGCGATCGCCGGCTCGCTCGCTCCCGAGGTCGTCGACCGGTTGTATGCCGCCCTGCGCGACACGCTCAAGGGCGCGGTCGCGACGGCGTCGGGCAAGCCGGCCAAGGAGCTCAAGGACGCCAAGCGCGCCGGCATGCGGGTCCACGCCCGCACCGGTGAGGCGTGTCCGGTGTGTGGCGACACCGTGCGTGAGGTGTCGTTCGCCGACACGTCCCTGCAGTACTGCCCCACCTGCCAGACCGGCGGCAAACCGCTCGCCGACCGGCGGATGTCCAAGCTGCTCAAGTAGTCCCGCACGCAGAGAGGGCGCRCCGGGTGACCCGGCGCGCCCTCTCTGTCTGATGGGTTCTCTACGAGGTCAGTCCTCGTGACGGCCCCGGCGCACCGAGGTGACCGTGCCGTTCGTCTCGTCGAGGATGACCTGCGGGGCCTGCGACTCGTCGAAGGAGAAGAGGCCGCGCATCGACCCGGCCCAGGCGTCGGCCGAGCCGTCACCGATGCGGCCGACGCCCCAGTTGTCCTCGATGAGGCGCAGGATCGAGGCCTGGTCGGTCTGGTGGTGGTCGACGTAGTTCGTCTTCGCGAAGGGCGAGATGACCACGAGCGGCTGGCGCGGGCCGGGGCCGCAGCGGTCCTGGTAGCCCTTGGCGATCGGCACTCCCGAGGCGGCTGCCTGGGTGCAGAAGGCGGCGTCGTCGGTGGTGTTCGAGGCGTTCTTCACCTGCGCGGCGACGTGGTCGTACCAGCCGTCGGAGTCGTCGTAGGCCAGGACGATGGCGGTGTCCTTCCAGTGCTTCGACTTCTGGATGGCGTTGATCTCCTTGACGATGAAGTGCTGCTCGTCGAGGGGGTCGGAGTAGCCGGCGTGCCCGTCCTGGTAGTTCGGGGCCTTGAGGAAGCTCACCGCCGGCATGTTGTCCGTGCCGACCACCTGGTCGAAGGACGACATGTCGTACTGGTGGTTGGCCTGCCCGTCATGGCCGATCTCGGCAGCGCTCGCCGGCGGCAGGTGGTGCGGGTTCGCCGTCGACGCGTAGTACTGGAAGGGCTCGTGGTGCGGGTTGTAGTCGGTCGAGCTCACCCCGGCGACGTTGGTGTGGGAGGCCATGCACGCGGCGGGCGCGCCGCCTGCGGCAGCGGTCGTCGGCGTGAAGCCGCCCTGGAACCAGCCCCACGACACCTTCTTGGTGTTGAGGAGGTCTCCGATGTTGCGGCCCGTCATGCCGGCGAGCGTGTAGCTCTTCGTGTGGCTGTTGTTGGAGCAGTCGTCGTAGACCGGGTCGGGGTCGCCCGTCATGGTGCCGACGCCGTGCGCGTCGGGGAAGCGCACCGTGTAGTCGCCGGCGGCGGGTGTCGTCGCGGGCGTGCCGTCGGCGTTGAACTCCTTGACGCCGTGCGTCTGCGCCGAGACGAGGTTGATCGCGCCGGGACTCGAGGGGCCGAAGGTCGTGCTGAACGCGTGGTCGCTCATCGCGTAGTGCTGGGCGTAGTTCCACATCGCCGTGACGGTGTTGCCGTCGTAGTAGTCCATCGTCAGGCCCGGTCGCCCGTAGGTCGGCGCGGCGCACGCGTCCTTGCTCGTGAACTCCACGAACTTGTCCATCGCGCCGGCGTTGTAGGCCTTCTGCTCGTTGGTGTACGTGTGGTCCTGGTCGCAGGTCACGGCCTGACCCGGCGTGAGGCGCTCCGGCTGGACCGAGTTGGGGTTGTTCGGCGCGAGCAGGCGGTCGTGCGCCAGCGTGGCGATCCCGCGCGGCGTGCCCGGAGCGGCCTTGAAGATGGGGGCCGGAGTGGTCGAGCCCTGCAGCGTCTCGCCGGGGGCGTTCGCCGCCTGGGGGTAGGTGGCGAAGTAGTGGTCGAAGGACACGTTCTCGCCGAAGATGACGACGACGTGCTTGATCGGCGTCGACGTCCTGGCCGACGTCGAGGTCCGGGACGTCGGCGCGGGATGGGCGCTGACGGCGCCGGCGGTGGCAACGACCGGCACGACGAGGGCGGCAGCCCCGGCACCGGCGAGCGCAAGACGGACGGAACGTTTCATGGGGTCTCCTGTGACGATCGGGAAGCGGCCGGGCGCGCCTGGCGCAACGCTCAAGGGCCGGGGCAAAAGTACGCCCGGCCGGATCGGCACAGGGCTGCCGGACGCCTCGTTTAAGGACTGTTTGCCGAAACTGCGCCCCGTCTTGGTGCAACTGTCAGCGGGCTCCTCGACTACGTGCAGGTTTCCCTCAGGACTGTCCGAATTCGCCTCGGGCTGCAACGATCCGCATCCCGTGGTTGTCTTCCCCACCATGAAGTCCTCGACGCTCCACAGCCCGCGCGGTCCTGTCCGTCCCGTCCCCGCCCTCGTCCTCGCGGCGGCGCTCGCCACGAGCGCCTGCGGACAGGCGACGCCCTCCCCGGGAGCGCCCACGGCCGCGGCTGGTGCGGTCCCGATGGTCCAGACGGTCAGCTCGGGGCCAGTGCGCCTGGAGGCGACGATGGCGCCGGCCGGCCGCGTCGTCAGCTACACGGTGACCAACACCGGGGCGCAGCCCCTCCTCGCCTACGACGTCGTGCCGCAGGACCTCGGCAGCGCCACGCTCCCCACCGGCGTCGACGTCGCGCACGCCTGGGTCTACGAGCAGTCGGGGGTGCTGCGCCTCAGCAAGCAGGGCTTCGCCACGGCCCCGAACGTCCGCTTCGCCGCTGCCCCGGTCATGGGCGGGCACGTCATCGCGCCGGGCGCCAGCATCCGTGGGAGGGCGTATGCCGCGTCGCCGCCGAAGCTGGACGTGCCGGGGGACTCCTTCGATGCCCCACGCACGGCCGTGGACCCCGGCGTGAAGCAGTGGCAGCTCTGCGTGCAGGTGGACGACCGGGCCGCGCAGGCCAGGCCCGCCGCCGTCGGAGGTGGCATCGTCCAGGCTCCCTCAGCGGCTCCCCAGGGCGACGAGCTCGTCTGCACGCGCCCGGGGACCATCCCTGCCGACTGACGGGCCCGGCGCCGGGTCAGAGCATCCCGAGCATGCCGGTGCAGGCGAAGAGGAGGGCTGAACCGGGCCACGCGAGGGCGGCGAGGATGCACCAGTTCTTGACCGAGCGCGACGTGCGGTACGCCTCGCCCCAGCGACCTTGTGCCCAGAGGGAGTTGACGGAGGTCGCCTTGACGATCGCGACGATGCCGAAGGGCGTGAAGCAGAAGATGGTGCACAGGATCGCGAGGGCGAGCCGGTTCGGTGGGGGTGGGGTGTAGGGCTGAGGGCCTCCGAGGGGTGGCGGGGGCGACGCGGCATACCACCTCATCGGTGGGCCGGGCGGGGCGGCCGGCGGCGGGACCGGGGCCGGCGGGATGGCGGAGTCTGGTGGCGCCGACGCCTGCGGGAGCGGGGTCGTCGACGGGTCGAGGCGTGGCAGCCACGCCGACCACGAGTCGACCGTCGGGTCCGGCTCGGACGCGTCGTCCTGGCTGCTCCGGTGGGTCACGTGCGCGCCACTTCCTGTCAGATCGCGGGGATCAGATGATGCTGGGTTGGCCGTCGGCGGTGAGCTGCTTGCCGGCACGCTGCCACTCGACCATGCCGCCCTCGACGTTGGCGACGTCGTAGCCCTGGTGCACGAGCCACTGCACGGCACGGGCCGACCGGCCTCCCATGCGACACACGACGGCGACGGTGTCGTCGGTCTCGGGCAGCTCGTCGATGCGCGACGGCAGCTCGCCGAGGGGGATGTGGATGGCGTTGGGGGCGTGGCCGGCAGCCCACTCGTCGGCCTCGCGGACGTCGACGAGGACGGCGTCGTCGGGCAGCTCGGACACGGTCGTCGTGGGGATCGCGCTCATGGGATCCATCCTGACACGGCGGCGCCCGCGAGCCCCAGCAGATGAGGGGGACCGCTCACCCCGCGTGGTTAGGGTGGGGGCCGTGAAGATCCTGTCGATCCAGTCTCACGTCGCCTACGGCCACGCCGGCAACTCGGCCGCGGTCTTCCCGCTCCAGCGGCTCGGGCACGAGGTCTATCCCGTGCTCACGGTGACCTTCTCGAACCACACCGGCTACGGCTCGACCCGGGGCCCGCTCATCGCGCCGGCCGACGTCGCGGCCGTCATCGACGGCGTCGAGGAGCGCGGGGCCTTCCCGACGATCGACGCCGTGCTCTCCGGCTACCAGGGGGCCGAGGCGGTCGGCGAGGTCGTGCTCGACGCCGTCGCGCGGGTCAAGGCCGCCAACCCCGCGGCGATCTACTGCTGCGACCCGGTCATGGGCGACGTGGGGCGCGGGTTCTTCGTCCGGGAGGGCATCCCCGAGTACCTGCGCGACCACGTCGTGCCCAAAGCCGACATCGTCACCCCGAACCAGTTCGAGCTCGAGTTCCTCGTCGGCCGCGAGGTCGCCACCGAGGCCGACCTCGTCGCCGCGGCACGTGAGCTCGTGGCGCAGGGGCCCACGGTGGTGCTCGTCACGAGCGCCCTGACCTCCGACACCCCCGAGGGCTCGATCCAGATGGCCTGCATCACCGCCGACGACGCCTGGGTCGTCACGACGCCGATGCTGCCGATGACCGTCCGCGGCGGAGGCGACGTCACCGCCGCGATCTTCCTCGCGCACTACCTGACCGACGGTCCGCAGGTGGCCCTGCGCCGCACGGCCGCGTCGATGTATGCCGTGCTCGAGCGCACGCACGCCAGCGGCTCGGACGAGATGCTCCTCGTTCAGGAGCAGGACGCGATTGCCCGGCCTGACGAAGTCTTCGACATCGCTCGCATCGGTTGACGGTTCCACAGCCGATCGGGTTATAGTCGCATGGCGCCGTTCCGCATGACCACCCCTGACCATGCGGAACGGCGTCTTCATGTGCCCGCATCCTTCGGATTCCGAAGTGAGGCTCGTCGGATCAGCGCCAGTCGGTGCCGGTCGACCCGTACCGGTGGGTGGGAGAGAGTCTCCGCGACGCGCCGATGAGGCCCTATTCGGATGTCTCAGGTTTCCGGTAGAGACGCGTATAGCCTCCGAGCGTGGACCCGATCACGAACCCGTATGCCCCGGGCGCGGGCCAGCGCCCGCCCGAGCTCGCCGGTCGCGACGAGCAGCTGCGCACCTTCGACGTCGTGCTCGAGCGCATCGCCCGCGGCCGTGCCGAGCGCTCGATCGTGCTGACCGGACTGCGCGGCGTGGGCAAGACGGTGCTGCTCAACGCGCTCCGCTCGTCCGCCGTCCGCGCCGACTGGGGCACCGGCAAGTTCGAGGCTCGTCCCGACCAGCGGCTGCGCCGCCCGCTCGCCGCGGCCGCGCACCAGGCCGTGCGCGAGCTCGGCCACCCGCGCGGAGAGGACATCGACCAGGTGCTGGGCAGCATCAAGGCCTTCGCGCTGCGTGACACCCCCACGGGAGCCAAGCTGCGCGAGAGGTGGCAGCCCGGCATCGACGCTCCGGCCGTCACCGGACGCGCGGACTCGGGCGACATCGAGATCGACCTCGTCGAGCTGTTCACCGACATCGGGGGACTCGCGGCCGATGTCGGCAAGGGCGTCGCCTTCTTCATCGACGAGATGCAGGACCTCGACCCCGAGGACGTGTCGGCGCTCTGCGCGGCTTGCCACGAGATCTCGCAGTCGGGCCTGCCCGTCATCGTCGTCGGCGCCGGGCTGCCGCACCTGCCGGCCGTCCTCTCGGCGTCGAAGTCCTACTCGGAGAGGCTGTTCCGCTACTCGCGCATCGACCGGCTGCCGCGCGACTCCGCCGACCGTGCGCTCGTCGGACCGGCAGCGGAGGAGGGCTGCGAGTTCACCCCCGAGGCCCTCGACGAGATGTATGCCGTCACCGCCGGCTACCCGTACTTCATCCAGGCCTACGGCAAGGTCGTGTGGGACGTCGCGCCCTCCTCGCCCGTGACCGCCGAGGACATCCGCGTCGCGGTGCCCGAGGCGGAGTCCGAGCTCGCCGTGGGCTTCTTCGGCTCCCGCTTCGAGCGGGCGACGCCCGCGGAGCGTGAGTACCTCCGTGCCATGGCGGACGCCGCCCTCGTGAACCCGCTTGCAGGCGAAGCGGATTCGGGAGGTGAGGGATTCCCGGACGACGTCGCGGCATACGTCCGCGAAGGGGTGGCCGAGCGCGAGGCGGTGCCGACGTCCGCGGTGGCGGACGTGCTGGGGCGCAAGCCGCAGTCGCTCTCGCCCGCCCGGGACGCCCTCATCAAGAAGGGCCTCATCTACTCCGGGGAGCGGGGCCTCATCGCCTTCACCGTGCCGCACTTCGGCCGCTACCTGCGCACCCAGTCCTGAGCGTTGGCGGTCTGACCGCGCGGACCGGCCGGCCGGGCGTGGTTGACGCGTTCTGAGGCGGGCGCGACATTGGGACGGTGAACCGGGCGCTGCCGACGCTGGCAGTAGCAGCGTGGCTGGTGATGCTGCTCGAGGCCGCTCCCAGCGGCTCGATCCTGCCGGCCGGTGTCCTCGGGGCCGTGTTCGTGGCCTGGTCGGTGGCCGGCTACCGCTGGGCGCTCGGCCGTGGACGCCTCGCCGCAGTCGTCCACCTGGCCGTTGCGCTGGTGCTCGGGTTCGTCGTCTTCGACGTCGCCGGTCCCGGCGTCGGCAGCACCCTGCTGCTCGTCGTGGTGGTCGTGCAGGCCGTCGTGCTGCTGCCCCTCGGCTGGGCGGTCATCGTCGCGCTGCTTGTCCCGCTGGTCCATGTCGGGATGCCCATGGTCGACGGGCTGCGACAGGTCGTCAGCACGGGGCTCGCGTGCGCGTTCGCCTTCGTCCTGGCCACGCTGCACCTGCGTGAGCAGCAGGCCCGGTCGCAGCTGGCCGTGGCCAACCACCGGCTGCGCGACCTCAGTGCGCAGGCCGAGGAGCTGGCGACCATGCGGGAACGCACCCGCGTGGCCCGGGACATCCACGACGGGCTGGGGCACCACCTCACGGTCGTCGGCATGCAGGTCCAGGCCGCGCGGGCGGTGATGAGCAGCGACCCCGCTCGGGCCGACCGCCTGCTCAGCCAGGCGGAGGACCAGGCGCGCCAGGCGTTGACGTCGGTCCGCGAGTCGGTGGCCGCCCTGCGCGAGGCGCGACCGGCCCAGCGGCTCCCGGAGCAGCTGACAACGCTGGCCGGCGAGAGCGAGGCGGCCGGCCTGCCCACGTCCGTGGACGTCGTGGGCACCGAACGCCGGCTCGACCACGACGCCCAGGTGGCCCTCTATCGTGCCGCCCAGGAGGGCCTCACCAACGTGCGCAAGCACGCGCGCGCTCACGCCGCCGTGATCCGGCTCGCCTACCTGCCGGACTCGGTGAGTCTGGAGGTGCGCGACGACGGGTGCGGCCTCGGGCGCAACGACGGCGGCGGGTTCGGGCTGGTCGGCATCCGTGAGCGGGTCGATCGGCTCGGCGGCTCCCTCACCGTCGAGTCGGCACCGGGCGCCGGCGTGACCGTCCGCGTCGAGGTGCCGGGATGAGCCCTGACCGCCCCGTGCGGGTGCTCGTCGTCGACGACCAGACGTTGTTCCGTGAGGCCCTGACGACGCTCCTGGACGTGCACGAGGAGGTCGAGGTCGTGAGCGCCGCGGCGGACGGGGCCGAAGCGCTGGAGCTCGTGGCCACGCTGCGACCGGACGTCGTCCTCATGGACCTGCGGATGCCCGTGCTCGACGGCGTGGCCGCGACGCAGCGGCTGCGCGTCGAACATCCCGACGTGCGGGTGCTCGTCCTCACGACCTTCGACGGCGACGACGAGGTCTTCCCCGCCCTGCGCGCCGGCGCCGTCGGCTACCTGCTCAAGGACGCCACCGCGTCCCGGCTCGTCGAGGCCGTGCTCGCGGCGGCCCGCGGCGAGTCCGTGCTGCAGCCGTCGGTCGCCGCCAAGGTGCTGGCCCGGATGAGCCGGCTGCCCGACCTCCCGCACGAGCCGCGCCCGCAGCCGCTCGTCGACCCGCTCACCCACCGTGAGCTGGAGGTCCTTCGGGCCCTCGCCGACGGGCTCAGCAACCGGGAGACCGCCGAGCGCCTGTACCTGTCCGAGGGCACCGTCAAGAACCACGTCACCAACGTCCTCGCCAAGCTCGGCGTCCGAGACCGCACGCAGGCGGCGCTCCGGGCCCAGGCCCTCGGCCTGCTGTGAGGGTCATGCCGTCGGGGTGACCTCGAAGGTGACCTCTGGCACGTCCGGGGTGCGGCCCTCCGGACCGACCATCGTCGGCATGACAACGTACTCGACCTCGTATGCGGACCGTACGCCTCGCGCCCTGGCCCGCCGGCTCCTCCACACGCGGCTCGGCCGCTTCCTCACGGCATACCTCGAGATGACCCTCGCGATGGTCGTCGGCATGGGGGTGCTCGGCATCGTCTGGGACGCCGCGTGGCCCGGCCTGACCGGCCGCCCGGACGTCATGGCCCTGACCATGGCCTTCGACATGACCGTCGGCATGGCGGCCTGGATGTGGGTGCGACGGCATGCACGCCGGCACATCGCGGAGATGTCCGCCGTCATGGTGCTGCCCTTCCTCGTCCTGCTGGTGCCCTACTGGCTCGGCGTCCTTCCCGGCGAGCACCTGCTCACCTGGGGCCACGTCGGGATGTTCGCGCTCATGGCCGCCTACCTGGCCTGGCGTCCGCACACCCCGGGCGGCGCCACCTCGGCCCGCAGCGGGGACGGTGTCCCACGTGGCTCGCGCACCGGCCGGCTCTCCGCGGTCCTGCTCGTCACCGGCGCCGTCCTGGCCGTCGTGGGCGGCATCCTGCATCCGCACGAGGAGCCGCCGAACTCCCACGAGGCCGTCTTCGCCGAGTACGCCCACAGCGCGGACTGGGTGTGGGTCCATGACCTCCAGTTCCTGTCGGCGGCAGTGGTCGTCGCCGGGTTGCTGACTGCGGGCCGTGCCCTGCAACGAGTCGGCGTTCCCCGGTCCCTCGTGCGGGTCGGCGACGCGGCGGCGGCCGCCACCGTGGCCCTCATCGCCGTGAACATGGCCGTGGACGGCGTCGCCCTCAAGAGGGCGGTCGACGCGTGGGCGGCCGCAGACCCCGCAGACCGGGCGTCCCGGTTCGCCGCCGCTGAGGCGGTGCGCTGGCTGGAGTGGGGCGTGAACTCGTTCTTTGCCATCCTGCTCGGGATCACGCTGATGACGGTCGCTGCAGGCCTGCTGCGACAGGCTCACCTCGGCGCCCACCTCGGCACCCGTGTCCGTCTGGCCGGTGTCACGGGAGCCCTGTCAGGCGTCCTTCTGGTCCTCAACGGTCTGACCGTCGGCGCGCACGGCTTCGAACCCACCGCCCTTCCTCTCGTGGCAAGCGGCCTCTACGTCGTCATGGCACTCGGCATCCCGGCCCTGGACCGAGCCGTCGGTCAGGCCCCCGAGCACCGACCGTCGGCCGGGCAGCCCGTTAGTGTCGTCTGACCTGACATCCCCCAGGAGCCCTGCATGCCTGCCCACGACCGCCTCGACCCGAGCGATCCGCCTGTCGGACCTGCGACCGTCTACCTGATCGTCGGCCTTCCCGGCGCCGGCAAGACGACTCGCGCGAAGGAGCTCGAGGTCAGCGCGTCGGCCCTCCGGCTGACGCCGGACGAGTGGCAGCTGATGCTCTTCGGTGACCAGAACCCACCGGACAAGCGTGATCTCGTCGAGGGCAAGCTGGTGCAGATCGGCATGCGGGCCGCGGAGCTCGGCACCGACGTCGTCTTCGACTTCGGGTTCTGGGGCACCGACGAGCGTTCGGCGCTCCGCTGGATCGCGGGCGCCGTCGGTGCGCGCAGCCAGGTCGTCTACCTGCCGGTCGACCACGAGGAGCAACGCCGACGGGTCACCCGTCGCTTCGCGGCCACGCCCGACCAGACGTTCCACATGAGCGACGTCGAGCTCGAGCAGTGGCGCGGCCAGTTCCAGGCGCCGGACGACGAGGAGCTGCGGGGCGGCCGGATCCCACCCGTTCCGCCCGGGCACGCGACCTGGTCGGAGTGGGCCTCCCAGCGCTGGCCGTCCTTGCCCGACCAGTACGCCCGGCGAACCGACGTGTGATGTCCGGCCCGCGAGCGGGCTGAGCCTGCGAACCGGCCGACCTGCCACCCAGCCATGCAGTGAATTCCATGAGGTGGCAGGGTTTCCCACCGTGCATGCAGTGAGCTCGGCCCGTCTCCGCGCCCCTCGGCCTGTCCTGCGCCGGGTTTTCCTCGCGGTCTCCGCCGCCGCCGCGCCCTGGCTGCTGGCTGCGTGCGGCCTCCCGTCGTCGTCACCCGGCGCCGGTGTCCCGCACACCGCGACCCGGGTGGAGCCGCGAGGCACGACGAGCCCGTCGGCGCCGCAGCCTGTCCCGAGCCTGACGCCGGCACAGGCCCGCGCGGCCGTGGCGGCTCTCGGCACCCTCCCGGTCAAGGGCCGGGCGCCGAAGACGGGCTACACGCGCGCCGAGTTCGGCCCCGCGTGGAGCGACGACGTCGACGTCGACGGCGGTCACAACGGCTGCGACACCCGCAACGACGTGCTCCGCCGCGACCTCAGGGCCGAGGCGCTCAAGCCCGGTACGCATGGGTGCGTCGTGCTCTCGGGCACGCTCGCCGACCCCTACACCGGCCACCTCATCGTCTTCGCCCGGGGACGCTCGAGCTCCGCGATGGTGCAGATCGACCACGTCGTCGCGCTCGGCGACGCCTGGGTCACCGGCGCCCAGCAGCTGACGCCGACGCAGCGCCGGACTCTCGCGAACGACCCCCTCAACCTGCTCGCCGTCGACGGACCGACCAACGGCGCCAAGGGCGACGCCGACGCCGCGTCCTGGCTGCCGCCCGACAAGGCCTTCCGCTGCACCTACGTGGCGCGCCAGGTCACCGTGAAGCAGCGCTACCACCTGTGGGTCACGCCCGCGGAGCAAGCTCAGATCGCGCGTGTCCTCACCGGCTGCGCGGCGCGCTGACCCCTCGGGAGCGCGCCCGCTGGGCCGCCATGTGCTCGTCGAACTCCTCACGCCACGTGCCGCTGACGACGATGCCCTCCGTGCGCGCCACCTCCGTCGACAGCTCGACCGGGAAGCCGTAGGTGTCGTAGAGCACGAAGAGGTCGGCACCGGTGACGCCCGTGTCCCGGTGACCCTCCAGCCGCTCGAGGCCGCGCCGCAGGGTGCGGCGGAAGACCTGCTCCTCGCGCGCGAGCAGGTCCGCCACCGCGTCGGCCGCGGCTGCCACCTCGGGGTAGGCGCCGGAGTAGATGCCGGCGATCGTCGGGATGACGTGCGGGAAGAAGTTGTCCTCGATGCCGAGGTCGACGGCGAACCGGACGGCCCGGCGCACGAGCCGGCGCAGGACGTAGCCCTGCGCCTTGTTGCTCGGGCGCACGCCGTCGACAGCGAGGAACGTCGCCCCGCGCAGGTGGTCGGCGATGACCCGCATGGGAAGCGTCTCGTCCTCGTAGGTGCGCCCCGACAGCTCCTGGAGCCGCTCGATGATCGGCCACAGCAGGCTGATCCGGAAGACGTCGGAGGTGTCGAGCGCTGCGGCGGCGATGCGCTCGAGCCCTCCGCCGTAGTCGACGTTGCGGCGTGGCAGGGGCTCGAAGCCGCTCTCGGTGCGGCGGTACTCCATGAAGACGGAGTTGCCGAGCTCGATGAACCGGCCGCAGTCGCAGTTCTGGTGGCAGTGCTCGCCGTAGGTCGGGTCGTGCTCGACGTGGGGGAAGAGGTAGAAGACCTCGGTGTCCGGGCCGCCCGGTTCGCCGACCGGCATCCGCTCCGGGCTGCCCTCGCGGCACCACCAGTTCTTGTTGCCGTAGAAGGCGATCCGCGCACCACCGGTCCCGACCCGTGCCGCGTGCTCCTCGGTACCGAGCTCGACCTGGTCGGCCGGGACGCCCGCCGCCGTGAACAGCTTCCGCCACAGTGCCGCAGACTCGTCGTCCTTCGGTATGCCGTGTGCCTCGTCACCGATGAAGCACGACACGTAGAGCCGGGCGGGGTCCAACCCCACCGTCCCGGTGAGGAAGTCCCAGAACTGCGGCAGCTGCTCGGGCTTGAAGTAGTCGCCGAGGCTCCAGCTGCCGAGCATCTCGAAGAAGGTCGTGTGCCGGTTGTCACCGACCTCCTCGATGTCCTGCACGCGCAGGCAGGTCTGGCTGTCGACGAGGCGGCGGCCGGCCGGGTGGTCGTCGCCGAGCAGGTAGGGCAGCAGCGGCTGCATCCCACTGCCGGTGAAGAGCGTCGTCGGGTCGTCGTCGGGGACCAGCGACGCGCGCGGGATGACCGCGTGGCCGCGGCCGGCCAGGTGGTCGAGGAACGCGCTGCGGATCTCGTCTGCGTCCATGCCTCGATTCGACACCCCGGAAGGTGCTGCCCACCAGCCGGTTTCGTGGCGAAGGGTCCGGGAGGGCATGCTCGTCGCATGCGCCCCCTTGTCGACCTCGTCCTCGTGGCGGCGTTCCTCGTCCTCTTCGCCCTCACCGTGCGCACCGAGCCGCGACAGTGGCGCACCGGCGTTCTCCTTCTCGGAGCCCTCTGGGCTGCGACGACCGCCGTCGGCGCCTCCCCGCTCGTGCTGCCCTGGGTCGGAGCGATGCTGCTCGGGCTCCTCTTCCTCGGCACCGGACTGCGCGTCGTTCGCCCGGAGGGTCGCAGCCGCACCAACGCGCTGTCCCTCGTGCTCGGCGTGGCGATGGTGACGGCGACCGTCCTCGCGATCTGGCTCTTCCCGCCGAGCCCGACCCTGCTGGGGGTCGTCGGTGTCGTCGTGCTCCTGCTGCCGGGATATCCCGGCCTGGTGCTCGTCGCCTACGCCCTCTACTGCCTCGCCTACGACCGTTGGCGACCCCGCCCGGCCCCGTCGGCGCTCATCGTCCTCGGGTCAGGCCTCGTCAACGGCACCGTGCCGACGCTGCTCGCCCACCGCCTCGACGCCGCCCTCGCGGCCTGGCACGACGAGCGCGCCCTCGGCCACGACCCGCTCCTCGTCCCGAGCGGCGGACAGGGCGACGACGAGCCGATGGCCGAGGGAGTGGCCATGACGGCATACCTCGTCGCCCACGGCATCCCCGCGGAGGCGGTCGCGACGGAGGACCGGTCGACGACGACGGAGGAGAACCTGCTGCTCTCGCGTGAGATCCTCCGTGCCCGTGGGCTCGCCGACGCGGGCCACCTCCGGGTCGTGACGAGCAGCTACCACGTCGGACGGGCCGCGCTGCTGACGCACAGCCTCGGCATCGACGCCGACGTGACCGCCGCGCCGACCGCGTGGTACTTCCTGCCCAGCGCGTTCCTGCGCGAGCTCCTCGCCGCGCTGACGCTCCACCCCCGGACCAACCTCGTCGGCCTCGGCGTGTGGACCGCGGGGACGGCCTACCTCGCGTATGCCGTCCCCCTCCGCTGACCCGGACCGCTCGGTCAGCGCGGGGCGGCCTGCTGCGCCAGGTCGTCGCGGAGCACCCGTTTGAGCAGCTTGCCGCTCTGGTTGCGGGGCAGCTCGTCGACGAAGTGGATCGCCTTGGGCAGCTTGAACGGCGCGAGCGTCGCGCGGGCGTGGTCGACGAGCTCGCTCTCGGTGACGGTCTGCCCGGCACGGAGCACGACGACGGCCGTGACCGCCTCGACCCACCTGTCGTGCGGGGTCGCGATGACGGCGACCTCGCCGACGGCGGGGTGCGTGTAGAGCGCGTCCTCGACCTCACGGGACGCGACCATGACGCCGCCGGTGTTGATGACGTCCTTGATGCGGTCGACGACGGTGAGGTAGCCGGCCTCGTCGCGCGTGACGAGGTCGCCGGAGTGGAACCACCCGTCGCGGAAGGCCTCGCTCGTGGCGTCCTGCTTGTTCCAGTAGCCGGTGCACAGCTGGGGTGAGCGGTAGAGCAGCTCGCCCGGCTCGCCGGCCGGGACGTCGGAGCCCTCCGGGTCGACGACGCGGGCCTCGACGAAGAGCACCGTCCGGCCGCAGGCCTCGGGCCGCTCGGCGTGCTCCTCGGGGCGCAGCACCGTGGCCAGCGGGCCGATCTCGGACTGGCCGAAGCAGTTCCAGAAGCCGAGCTCGGGCAGCCGCTGCTGGAGCCGGTCTCGCACCGGGACCGGCATGATCGACGCGCCGTAGTACGCCTTGTGCAGCGACGTGAGGTCGGCCGTGTCGAGGGCCGGGTGGTTCGACAGCGGCACCCACACCGTGGGCGCGAGGAAGAGCGAGCCGATGCGGTGGGTCTGGACGCGCTCGAGGATCGTCTCCACGTCGGGCCGGGTCAGCAGGTGGTTCGTCGCGCCGACCGCGAGGTAGGGCAGCAGGAAGACGTGCATCTGGGCCGAGTGGTAGAGCGGCATCGAGTGCAGCGGCGCGTCGTCCTCGCGCAGGTCGAGCGCGACGATGCTCGAGACGTACTCGTGGACGAGGGCCCGGTGCGTCATCATCGCGCCCTTGGGCTGGGACGTCGTGCCCGAGGTGTAGAGCAGCTGGACGAGGTCGGTGTCGCGGGTCTCGACGTCCAGCACGGGCACGTCGCCCTCGCTCCACCGTGGCAGGAGCGCGTCGTCGCCGCCGTGGAGGAGCAGCACCTGCTCGAGGTCGGTGTCGCCGCGCACCGCCTCGACGGAGTCGCGCAGCGCCACGTCGACGAGGGCCACCCGCGCCCCCGAGTCGCGCAGCAGGTAGGTCAGCTCGCGGCCGGTCAGCGCGTAGTTGATCGGCACGTGGACGAGGCCTGCTCTCGCACATCCGAGGAAGGCGAGCAGGTAGGCGTCGGAGTTGACCCCCACGGTCGCAACCCGGTCGCCAGCGGTGAGCCCGAGGCCAAGCAGGTGCGCGGCCGCGCGTGAGACGGCGTCGTCGAGGGCGGCATACGTCCACGTACGGTCGTCGAAGACGAGGGCCACCCGGTCGGGGTGGCGGCTCGCGCTCCGGCGGACGATGTCGTCGACGGTGCTCGAGGTGGTCGCGCTCATGGGCTGTCTCCGGGGGTCGGGTGGGCGGGGGCTGGGGCGAACGAGGCGAGCAGGGCGCCGGCCTCGGCGGTGGCCGAGAGGCGCGCGATGGTCGCGGCCTCGTCGGCGAGCTGGGCTGCATACGGCCGCTCGCCCGACCGGCGCAGCAGACGCGCCGCCTCGCCGACGGCCTGGCGCGGCAGCGCGGCGATCGCGGCGACGACCTCCCCGGCGCGCGCGTCGAGCGTCTCGGCTGGGCACACCTCGGTGACCAGCCCCCAGTCGAGCGCGGTCGCGGCGTCGACCGGCGTGCCGGTCAGCAGGAAGAGCGCAGCCCGGCGGGCACCGACGGCCGCGGGCAGCAGCGCGCTGACGCCGCAGTCGGGCGACAACCCGACGGAGGGGTAGGCCGCGACGAAGGTGGCGTGGTCGGCGGCCAGCACCACGTCGGCTGCGAGGACGAGCCCCACGCCTGCACCGGCCGCAGTGCCCTGGACGACGGCGACGACGGGGACGGGCAGGGCGCGCAGCGTGTCCAGTGCGTCGTGCAGCACGCCGGCCAGCTCGGCGACGAAGGCCGGCCGGTCGGGCGCGGCGGCCATGGCACGGACGTCACCGCCGGCGCAGAAGAGCCGGCCGTCCGCGCGGAGCACGACGACGTGGATCTCGTCGAGGGCCTCCGAGATCCCTCCGACCGCATCGCGCAACGCGATGGCGGTCGGCAGGTCCACGGCGTTGCCCGCGTCGGGTCGCGCGAGCCGGATCGTGGCCACGCCGTCCGACACCGACAGCTTGGGCAGCGTCGTCGTCACGGGTTCATCCTGCCTGCCCGGCCGGCGGATGGGGCGGAGTGACCGTCAGAACGTAGGGAGGTCGCCGACCCGGTCCGGTCGAAACATGGGGAGGTGCGCCCGATGTGGCACCTCGCCCCGCGACCGCACTCTGGTGGTGCGTCGACGACCGTCGGCGCAACACCACACAGAAGGAAGCACCATGAAGCGATTCCTCATCGAGCGCGAGGTCCCTGGGGCCTCGTCGATGACCAAGGACGACCTGCGCGAGATCGCACGCACGTCCAACGCCGCCGTCGACTCCCTCGGAGTGCCCTACACCTGGGTCACGAGCTACGTCGCCGGCGACAAGATCTACTGCGTCCACGAGGCCGACAAGGCCGAGGCGATCCTCGAGCACGCCCGGCGCGGCGGCTTTCCGGCGAACCTCGTCTCCGAGGTCGTCGACGAGATCGGCCCGCACACCGCGGACCACGTCGCGGCCTGAGGGCCGGGGGAGGGAGAGAGCATGGTCGACAGCCAGCTGTACGCGCTCGTGCGCGAGCTCGCGCGCCAGCGCCACGGGGAGGCGCCCGACCGCCGGTCGCACCGGCACCGGGGTCTGCAGCGCAGTGCCCGCGAGATCTCGCTCGCGGTGCGACGCCAGCGTCGGCACGGCGAGGCCGCCTGACCCGGAGCGGCGCCCACGCGGGACGCCTCACCCGCACCACACCCGGCAACGGTCAAGGCCGCACGGTTGCATCAGTGCCGGGTTGACCGTTACCGGGTGTGTTGGCGAGGGAGCCGGCGTCACGGGGAAAATGCCGGTGTGGCAGCGGGCCGGCCGCTCTACGCTTCGACGGTGGGGCTCTTGGAGCGCGAGCGTGAGCTCGCGCGGCTCCGCCGGGCGATGGGGGACAGCGCCCGGTCGGGGCAGGTGGTCGCCGTCACCGGCGAGGCAGGAGCGGGCAAGACCAGCCTGCTTCGTGCCGCGACGTCCACCCCGACCGGTGGGCGCGTCGTGCGCGGCCTCTGCGACCCGCTCGCGACGCCACGTCCGCTGGGCCCGGTCCGCGACATCCTGGCCGAGCTCGGCGTGGACCAGCCGCCCGGCACGCCCGGCCGTGGGGACGTCGAGGCGCTCCTCGTCACGGCCGTGTCCACCTGGCCGACCGGGTCGACGGGCTCGACGACGGTCGTCGTCGAGGACGTCCAGTGGATCGACGAGGCGTCGGTCGAGGCGCTGCGCTTCCTCGTGCGGCGCATCGACGCCCTCCCCGTCCTGCTCGTGCTGACCTACCGCGACGTGGAGATCGGCACAACCCACCCGTTGCGACCGTTGCTCGGCGACCTGGCCCGGCTCGAGAACTCCGACCTCATCGCCCTCCCGCCGCTCAGCGTCGACGCCGTGGGCGTGCTGCTCGACGGCACCGGGCTCGACGCAGGTGGCGTCCACCGGCTCACGAGGGGAAACCCCTTCTACGTCAGTGAGATCGGTCGCCACGCCGGCAGTGGGCTGCCCGCGTCGGTGCGTGACGCCGTGCTGGCCGGCACGAGCGAGCTGGCCGACGACGACCTCGAGGTGCTCCAGCTCGTCGCGACGGCGCCGGACGGTGTCGACGACCGGCTCCTGCCGCTGCTCGGCGTGGACGCTGCCTGCCTGCGGCGCCTCGACGCGACCGGGCTGCTCGTGCGCTCGCGACGCGGGATCGGCTTCCGGCACGAGCTGGCTCGTCGAGCGGTGCGCACCTCCATCCCGCTCGGCGCCGAGAGCGGACTGCACGGCCGGCTGCTCGACGCGCTCGAGCGGGTCCGGTCGAGCGACCACGCCGTGCTGACGCACCACGCCGACGCCGCGCACGACCGGTCACGGACCAGCCGGTATGCCGCCCTGGCCGCCGAGGACGCCGCCCGCGCCGGCTCGCACACCGAGGCGGTCGCCTTCCTGACGCTGGCCCTCGACCGCGGCGACGACGAGTCGGCGGCCCGGGCCCGCATGCTCGAGGCGCTCGGCCAGGAGCAGTACATGGTGAGCCGGCTCCCCGAGGCGATCGGTTCCATCACGGACGCCATCCGGCTCTGGGAGCGCGTCGGCGACGTCCGCGGGATGGCCGCGGCGCACGACCGGGGCGCCATCATCGAGTACTACTCCGCCCGACGCCGCGAGGCCGAGCAGCACGCCCGCCTCGCGGTGGCCCGCGACGACACGGCGGCCTACGCCTCGGCCTGCGCCACGCAGGCCTACCTCGCCTACCGCCGGCACGACCACCAGACCGCCGACGCGAGCAGCCGGCTGGCACGCGAGGTGGCCGCCCGGCGCGGGGACGACGCCGTCGGGCTCCGGTGCGACATCATCGAGGACGCGAGCGAGCTGCTCCGCGGCACGCTCAACGCTCGGGGGCGGCTGCTCATGCACGCGGCCGTCGCCCTGGAGCGCTCGTTCGACGAGGTGGGGACGACGGCATACTCCAACCTGTCGGCGATCGACATCGAGCACCGGCGCTTCCGGGAGGCCGAGGGGGTGCTCGACCAGTCGATCCCGATCACGGTCGAGCGCGACATCCCCGTGTGCAACCAGTGGCAGATCGGGATGCGGGCGCGCCTGCACTTCCAGCGGGCCCGCTGGGCGGCGGCGCTCGAGGACGCCGACGCCGTCATCGACGGGCAGGGCATGCCGCTGGCGATGATGTGGCCGCATCTCGTGCGGGGGCTGGTGGCGCTCAGGACCGGCGAGGCACCGGCGGGGAGGTCCGCGACCGAACACCTCGATGCCGCCTGGATCGTCGCGCAGCGGCTCGACGAGCCCCTGGCCCACCTGCCCGTGCTGTCGGCGCTCGCCGAGGGGTCGTGGCTGACCGGCGAACCCGATTCTCGACTGGACGCGGCCACCGCCACGCTGGACGACGTCGTCGGCCTGTCGGGGGTGCAGTGGGCGGTCGGTGACCTCCTCGTGTGGCTGGTCCGGATCGGACGGGACGCGGGTTCGGAGGCGCTCCGGGACGGGGTGGCCGAGCCGTTCCGCCTGGAGCTCGCCGGTCGTCACGACGCCGCCGCAGCGGCCTGGAGCGAGCTCGGTGCGCCGTACGAGGCTGCCCTGGCGGCCGTCCACGGCGACGACGAGACCCGGGCCGCGCGCGCCGTCTGGGACCTCGAGCGCCTGCCGGCGGCAGCCTCGGCCGCCCGCGCCCGTGCCGTCCTGCGCGAGCGCGGGCTGAACGCGGTCCCCCCGCGTCGCCGGGCGAGCACACGCGCCAACCCGTCGGGCCTGACGAACCGGCAGCTCGACGTCGCGCGCCTCGTCGCCCGGGGCCTGACGAACGCCGAACTGGCCCGCGACCTCTACATCTCGCCGAAGACGGTCGACCACCACGTCTCGGCCGTCCTGGGGCGCCTGGGGTTGCGCACCCGGCGCGAGATCGTGCGGCGCGCCGCCGAGCTCGGCCTGGACTGACCTGCTGGCGTATGCCGTCCGGCTCGGTCCGAGGGCCCGTACAGTGGCTGGGCATGGACTTCGTCACGCGAGGGTTCCAGGGTCGTCCCCGAGGACGGGACGAGCGGCTGCCCCCGGGGCAGTACCTCACCGGTGACTTCCCGGTGCTGTCGGCGGGTCCGACGCCGCCGGTCGACCACGACGACTGGGAGCTCTGGGTCAGTGCCGAGGACGGCACCCGGCACACGTGGTCGTGGCAGGAGCTCATGGCCCTCCCGGCCGAGACGGTGACCGTCGACATCCACTGCGTCACGAGCTGGTCCAAGCTCGACACGCAATGGCGCGGCGTCTCGCTCGACACGCTCCTGGCCGACGTCGAGACGGCCGCCGACTTCGCGATGGTGCACAGCTACGGGGGCTACACGACCAACCTGCCGCTCGAGGACCTCCTCGACGGGCAGGCGTGGGTCGCGTTCGAGTTCGACGGGGACGACCTGCGGCCCGAGCACGGCGGCCCCGCCAGGCTGCTCGTGCCCCACCTCTACTTCTGGAAGTCGGCCAAGTGGGTGCGCGGCATCGAGCTGATGCTCGAGGACTCACCCGGCTTCTGGGAGCAGCTCGGCTACCACGACTACGGGGACCCATGGCGCGAGCAGCGGTACCAGGGGGACTGAGCGCCCGGCGCGCCTGGCGTGAGGCCACGCTCGTCGAGCGACGTCCCGAGACCGACAGCGCGGTGACCCTCGTCCTCGACGTCCCGGACTGGCCGGGGCACCTGCCCGGTCAGCACGTCGACGTGCGGCTCACGGCTCCCGACGGCTACACCGCGACGCGGAGCTACTCCGTGTCGGCACCCGAGCGGGGCGACCACGTCGAGCTGACCGTCCAGCGTGTCCCCGACGGCGAGGTCTCGAGCTTCCTCGCCGACGGTCTCGCCGTCGGCGACGCGGTGCGGCTGCGCGGTCCGGTCGGCGGCTGGTTCGTCTGGCGCGCAGGCCAGTCCGGGCCCGTGCTGCTCGTCGCCGGTGGCTCGGGCGTGGTGCCGCTCATGTCGATGCTCAGGGCCCGCGGCGGACAGGACGCGTCGGGTGCACCGCGCTTCCGGCTCGTCTACTCGGTGCGCGAGCCCGAGGACGTCATCTACCGCGACGAGCTCGAGGCGCGCGCCGCCACCGCTGGCGTCGGGGTGCACCTCGTCCACACGCGGCGTGCTCCGGACGGGGACCCGCGCCCGGTCGGGCGGCTGCGGGCGGACGATCTCGTCGCGCCGGGGTGGACCGCCGAGGACGCGCCCACCTGCTACGTCTGCGGTCCGACGGGCTTCGTCGAGGCCGCGGCCGACCTGCTCGTCGGGCTCGGCCACGCGCCCGACTGCGTCAGGACAGAGCGATTCGGGCCGAGCGGCCCGTGAGGAGGCGACCACCATGACCGGCATCGATGAGCGCGACGGCGCGCAGGGCGGGGACGGCACGCATGGCGCTGGGGCCGCCTGGGACGGCAACGTCATGGCCGGACCGCTGTCCGAGCTGTTCGCCCTCGACGTCACGGCGGCGGTGGTCCGCTGCCGCGGCTGCGGGAGGGCCGCGGAGGTCGCCACGCTGCGCGTCTACGGTCCCGAGCCCGGGCTCGTCGGCCGCTGCCCGGGCTGCGACGACGTGCTGCTCCGGGTCGTCCGCACGCCCGATGCCGTGTGGCTCGACCTCGGCGGCGTCACCTCGCTGCGCGTCCCCACCCCACGCAACCACGCAGCCCCATCCTGATGAGAGAGGGCGGGTACCGGGAGCCCCGCTCCCGGCACACGCCCTCATCGTCGTCGGTGCGTCAGTCCTGCAGGCCGGCCTCGATGGCGGCGATGATGCGCGGCCGCATGTCGTGGGCGTCGATGACGGCGTCGACCGATCCGACCGAGACGGCCCGGTGGATGCTGTGCACCGTGTCGAACTCGGACGCAACCTGACCGAGCTTCTCGGCCCGCACCGACGTGCGCAGCTCGGCGAGCTCGGTGGCGAGGCGCGCCCGCTCCACTCCGGACGCGGCGGCCAGCCGGCGCTCGAGCTCGGCCACGCGCGGGTCGGACGCCGTGCGGGCGTCGACGTCGCGTGAGAAGACGACGGCCGCCGCCGGGGCGCCACCGAGCACCGAGGCGAACGACCCCTCCACGGCGAGCACCGTCATGCGCGGGTTGAGCGTCTTGGAGAAGACGACGAACGCGCCACCGTGGTAGCGGGAGACGACGGTGAAGATGATCGGGCCGTCGAAGTTGACGATGGCCCGGCCGATCTCGGCGCCGTACTCGAGCTGGAGGCTGCGCATCGACTCCGGCGAGCCGTCGAAGCCCGACAGGTTCGCGAGGACGACGACCGGACGGTTGCCGCTCGCGGCGTTGATGGCCCGCGCGACCTTCTTGCTCGACCGGGGGAAGAGCGTGCCGGCCGTGTAGGTGTCGGGGCCGTCGGTGGGCGGGAAGCCGCGACGCGGCACCGACTTGGACTCGATGCCGATGAGGCACACCGGAATGCCGCCGAGGTGGGCGTCCTGGACCACGGCCGTCTCGGCGTCGGCCATGCCGGCCCAGCGCTCGAGCGGCTCGTGGTCCTGGTCGGAGACGGCCCGCATGACGGTGCGGATGTCGAACGGCTTCTTGCGGTCCGGGTTGGTGAGTGAGCTGAAGATCTCGCCGACCGTCGTGAAGTCCGAACCGGGTGCGTCGTGCGGAAAGAGCGTCACGTCACGGTGCGACGGGTCGCTCGTGGGGACGCGGCGCGGACCGGACTCGCCGGGGCTGACGTAGGCGTGGTCGTAGTGCGCCATGAGGATGGCGCGGGCGCCGGCGAGGTCCTTGGCCCAGTACTGCGCCTGGCCGTTCGGGCCCATGACCCGGTCGTAGCCGCCGATGCCGAAGTTGTCCTCGGCCGAGACGCCCCCGGAGAAGTCGAGCGACTGCTTGCCGGTGAGCACCATCGCACTGTCGGGCGTCATGACGAGGATGCCCTTGGTGTGCATGAGCATCGTCGCCTCGGCGTTCCAGTACGGCTGGGCGCCGACGTTGATGCCGGCGACGACGATGTTGATCTCGCCGCCCGCCTGGGTGAACTCGATGATCCGCTTGAGGGCCCGGGCCACCCAGTCCATGTTCTCGGTGCCCGAGTCCATGGAGATGCGCGCGCCGGCCGAGAGGGAGTACCACTCGAGGGGGACCTGCATCTGCTCGGCGAGGTCGATCGCCGCGATGACGCGGGCACACTCGGCCTCGGCGACCGAGCCGAGCGAACGGAGCGGGTCGCCCGACAGCACGACCCGGGTGACGCCCTCCGGGTGGCGCGCGGTCGGCGAGCTGACGACGGCCACGATGATGCCGGCCTTGTTGAGGCCCTGCGGGCGATCGGCCGGGACGAGTGCGCCGGTGTCGTCGAGGTCGTGCTCGACGACGGTGCCGCCGTCGCCCGCGATCATCGACTGGAGCTCGTAGGGGTAGACGAGGCCGCGCCGTCGGGCCCGGACCACCTTGGAGGCGTAGTCGTCCAAGGGCTTGAGCGGCTCGGTCGGGGGTGCCCCCACTGCGGCGGTGACCCCCGAGCCGGGCTGGTAGAAGAACCGGCCGGCGATCGGCAGCGGCGCCTCGCCGGGCGCCCCCGCGATGTGGGCCTGGACGAGGACCTCCTCGATGCCGGCGCCGGCCGTGACCGGGGCGATCTTGTCCTGCAGGGCCGTCAGCTGGCTGAGGTCGGCCTCGATGGTCGGCCAGATCTGCACCCACACGTGGTTCATGTCGAGCTTGGAGCCCTTGGCGCCGCGGCTCGCCCGGACCCGGCGGATCGCCTCGAGACAGTTGGCGATGGCGCGCTCGACGTGCGGCAGCCCCGAGACCTGGCCGGACTCGTCGCGCACGACGACGATCTGGCGCACCTGAGCGAGGGCGACGAGTCGGTGGTCCTCGGGGTTGTCCTTGGCGACGCACTCGTAGAGCAGGACGTCCTCGGGCGACTCGAGGCGCGTCACGTCGAAGGACGTGAGGCGCCACAGGTTGAGGCGGCGCCCCACCATGGGGTGCACGCCACGGACGAGCCGGTCCTCGACGAGCGCGCCGTCGACCGGGCGGAAGGTGAAGTAGCTGACGGGACGCCCGCGGCCGGCGCTCACGGCGACGGCCACCCGGCGCACGTCCTGCGCGAAGGGAAGCTGCTGGAGGAGCGAGGCCAGCTGCTCGCTCGCGGCGTCGGGCGACGCGGGCTCTTCGGGCCAGCGCAGGTAGAGATCGACGACGGAGTGCATCCCGGTCGGGCGCGACCACACGTCGTTGGACACGGCCGCGTCGAGGGGGCCGCCGGGCACGAGCTCGTCGACACCGCCGATCGTCGACGTCAGGTGCGTCGGACGGTCGTCGAGCGTGTAGTCGGCGACGGCGAAGGGGCGGCCGCCCTCGGAGAAGGTGCGGAGGCCGTGCAGCTCGTGCTCGCGGTAGTGGCGCTTGATGAGCACCTCCAGCATCGGCTCGTGCTCGGGCAGCCGCTCGGGTGCCTCCTCGTGCAGCCTCTCGGCGAGGAAGCGGACGATCTGCTCGGGGATGGCCGCCAGCTCGTCGATGCGCGCAGCGTGGTCGGGCGCCTCGGGCTCGGCGGCCAGGGCCGCGAGCTTGTCCCGCACGCCGGCCAGGACGCTCTGGCGGTCCTCGTCGACGAGGGGCTGGTCGAACCAGCGGAAGCGGACGCTGCGAGCGAGGTCGCCGATGACGGGGAAGCGCAGCTGCGTGGCGACGACGAGGCGCTCGAGCACGTCGCGGGCGGCCGCGTCGTGCGGCGGCTCAGGGATCGGCTCGGCGAGCCAGCGCTGGAGGATCGAGGTCGCCAGCTGCACCTCGGGGGCCGAGCGCTGCTGCGCGAGGAAGATGCGGAAGACCGCCTCCTCGAGGTCGGGCGTGCGCTCGAAGTCGGTGACGCCGTAGTGGCGCAGGACGCGGGCGAGCTTGTCGCGGAACTCCGCCGAGAGGCCGGCGCGGTCGACGTCGAGGCTCTGGAGGTAGGAGTGGAAGTGCTCGCGCGGGCTGTGCACGAGCAGCTCGGTGTGGCGCTCCTCGGCGGCCGGGCGGTTGCGGCTCAGCTCGGCGAAGTCGGTGAGCAGCTCGAGGACCGCGATCTCCTCGCCGAGCGGGATCGTGCCTCCGGCGGCGATCTCGTCGCGCGCCGACAGGTAGCGGGTGAGCACCTGCCGGTCGCCGCTCGGGTCGCCGTCGAAGCCGAGGACGCTCGCGGAGAGGTCCTCGATGCCGCGGTCGACGCGCTCGCGCACCGTCGCCCGGCCGGCGCTCGAGTCGGGCAGGTCGAGGTCGACCCCGTCGGTGGCGGCCGCCTCGACCACCTCGTCCTCGTCGCCGGTCGGCTCGAGGCGCACGAGCGGTGCGCCGGTCTCGACCTGGCTGCCGACGGAGACGAGCAGCTCACGCACGCGCGCCGCGAAGGGGGCCGGCAGCACCGTCTCCATCTTCATCGACTCGAGGACGAGCACCGGGGCGCCCGCGGCGACCTCGTCACCCACCTGGGCGGGGGTCGCGACGACGAGCGCGGGCGCGGGCGAGCGCACGACGCCGCCCTCGTCGCGGGTGACGCGGTGGGTGATGCCGTCGACCTCGACGAGGTGGACCGGCCCGTGGGTGGCCGTGATCAGGCGGTGCGGGCGTCCCTCGACGACGATGCGGCCGGCATACTCGTCGATGCGGTCGAGCGCCGCGTCGACGACGTGCTCGTCGCCGCCGTTCGTGATGGAGACGCGGTAGCGGTGCGACGCCGTGCGCAGCACCATGACCTTGTATGCCGTGCCGCGCAGCTTGAGGTCGATGGCGCGGCCGACCGTGTGCTGGACCTGCGGGCGACCGCCCCGGGCCGACTCGAGCAGGCGGGCGCGCTCGATGGCCTCGGCGTCCTCGTAGGCCTCGATGCCGGCGGCGACGAGCGCGACGCCGGAGTGGCGGTGCGAGACGAGGCGACCCTCGGCGCGGACGCGGTCGATCCAGCCGGTGTCGGCCGAGCCGTCGATGATCTCGGGCTGGTCGAGCAGGTCGAGGATGAAGCTCTTGTTCGTCGAGCCGCCGTCGATGACGACGGTCGTCTCGGCCATGGCGCGGCGCAGGCGGGCGAGCGCCTCGTCGCGGTCGCGGCCGTGCGCGATGATCTTGGCGATCATCGAGTCGAAGTCGGCGGGGATCGAGTCGCCCTCTCCCACACCGGTGTCCACGCGGATGCCGGGACCGGCAGGGAACTGGAGCAGGCTGATGCGGCCGGGGCTCGGCGCGAAGTCGCGGTCGGGATCCTCGGCGTTGAGGCGGGCCTCGACGGCGTGGCCGCGCTGGGTGGGCCGGCCGCCCGGCAGGTCGTCGAGGCGACCGCCGTTCGCGACGAAGATCTGGAGCTTGACGAGGTCGGTGTCGGTGACGACCTCGGTGATGGGGTGCTCGACCTGCAGGCGGGTGTTGACCTCGAGGAAGGCGAAGAACCGCTCGCCCGGGTGGTAGAGGAACTCGACCGTGCCGGCGCCGGCATAGCCGACCGCGATCGCGAGCCGCTCGGCGCTCGTGCGGACCTCGTCCTCCTGCTCGGGGCTGAGCACGGGCGAGGCGGACTCCTCGATGACCTTCTGGTTGCGACGCTGCACCGAGCAGTCGCGCACCCCGACCGCCCACGCGGCGCCCTGCCCGTCGGCGATGACCTGGACCTCGATGTGGCGGGCGCCGGTGACGAGCTTCTCGAGGAAGACGACGCCCGAGCCGAACGCGCGCTGCGCCTCGTCCCGGGTGCGCTCGTAGGCGTCGGTGAGGTCGGCGTCGGAGTCGACGCGGCGGATGCCGCGACCACCGCCGCCGGCGGTCGCCTTGAGCATGAGCGGGTAGCCGATCCGCGCGGCCGCGGCCTTGGCGTCCTCGAGGGTGTCGACGCCGCCGCGGCTCCACGGCGCGACGGGCACGCCGACCTCCTCGGCGATGAGCTTGCTGCCGATCTTGTCGCCGAGCTTGCGCATCGCCTCGGGGTTCGGGCCGATGAAGGTGACGCCGACGCGCTCGCACAGCTCCGCGAACGCCGGGTCCTCGGCGACGAAGCCCCAGCCGACCCAGGCGGCGTCGGCGTTCGTCTCGCGCAGGGCGCGTTCGAGGACGGCGTGGTCGAGGTAGGGGCGCGCCGACGCGGGGCCGAGGTCGTAGGCGTGGTCGCTCTCGCGGACGAACATCGCCCGGCGCTCACCCTCGGTGTGCAGGGCGATCGTCTCGATGCGGTGGCCGTGCGCGCCTGCTGCGGCGTTGAGGTCCCGCACCGCGTGGATGAGCCGCATGGCGGCTTCGCCGCGGTTCACGATGGCGATGCGAGAGATCATCGGGGCTCCTTCTGCCGAGGGGTGGTGTCGCTCCCCGCAGCCTTCCACGCCGGCGCGGTGACCGGCGAGTAGACAGGCGCCGATTCGTCGGTTGGTCCGGTCAGCTCGGGTCAGGTCAGCTCGGCCACGACGGCCCGCACCATGCGTCGTCCGTGCTCTGCCATCCGGGGGAAGGTGTGCCGGTAGTAGTCGATGCCCGTGAGCGACGGCGCCAGCGCCCAGCCGCAGGCGCGCAGCCACGTGGCGTCGTCGGGGCAGACCGCCGTGCGGTAGGCGTCCCGGGCCTCGCCCGTGAAGGTCCAGAGTGCAGCGGCGACGTCAGGTGCCGGGTCGCCGACGCCGAGAGCGCCCCAGTCGATGACGGCGACGAGCCGGTCGTCGTCGACGACGAGGTTGCCGGGCTGGAGGTCCCCGTGGATCCACACCGGGTCGGCGCCCCAGCCGGGCGCGGACACGCACAGCTCCCAGGCGCGCTCGGCGGCCGCGAGGTCGATGCCGTCGTCGTGGGCCCGCAGGCGCTCGAGGCCTGCCCGGGCGCCGGCGTCGGCGTGCACGAGCGGGGTGCCGCGCGATCCCGGCGGCTTGGTGGGGCCGCCCGTGGCGTCGACCGCACGCAGGGTCAGGGCGAACGCTGCGAGGTCCTGGGCCAGCCGCACGTCGTCGACGCCGAGGCGTGGCGGCGTGGACCCGACGACCCAGGGCACCACGGACCACACCCACGGGTAGCCGTTCGAGGGCCGGCCGACGTGGACCGGCACCGGCACGGCCGCGGGCAGGTGCGGGGCGAGCAGGGGCAGCCAGCGCGCGTCGGACTCGGCCTGGTCCTGGGCCCAGTCGATCTTCGGCATGCGCACGACGAGCTCGCTGCCGAGCCGGAAGAGCACGTTGTCGGTGCCCTCGACGTCGTCGGGCAGCGTGGTGACGGGCAGGTCCCCCCACTGTGGGCACTGCTCGGCGACGAGCCGCTCGACCAGCTCGGGTGTGGCGCGGACCTCGTCCTCGTGCATCGGCATCCCGGTCACGCTAGGCGGGTGGGAGCTCGGGGGCGACGGGTTTTCCGGACTGACACCGGCGAGCGATAGCGTTCTCGCCCGTGACCACGATCGACGACGTCAGGCAGGCCGTTCGCACCGCATCCGGGGTGTCCCTCGACGTCGTGCTCGGTCCGATGAAGTCGGGAAAGAGCCTGGCCCTGATCTCGACGCTGTCGCCGCTGCAGTTCACCCGCGTGAGGCACCGCGTCTACCAGTCGGAGCGGCACGTCCGCGACACCGGCGTGACCTCGCGCAGCGGCGGCGAGCTCGCGACGACGAAGGTCTCGTCCCTGCACGCCGCCCTCGACGAGCAGCTCGACGTCGTGGGCGTCGACGAGGTGCACATGTTCGACCTCGACGACATGGCCGTCATCGGCGAGCTGCTGCGTCGCGGCACCCGCGTCGTCGTCGCCGGGATCGACCTCGACCACCGCGGCGAGCTCTTCGCCCCGGTCCGGGCCCTGCTCGAGCTCGGGCCCGACACCGTCGCCTACCGGCGCGCGGTGTGCGACCAGTGCCGTGATTTCAGCGCCACCCACACGCAGGTGCTCCGCTCGGGTGAGCCCTTCCTCGACCACCTCGGCGGTTCCGAGGCGCTGCCCGACGACGGCACCTTCACCTACGAGGCGCGCTGCCGCTCCTGCTTCGTGCGCCCCGCACGGGTGGGCGTCCGGTGATGCTGCCCGGCTGCTGTGCACTGGGTTGTCACGTGACCCAGACACTCCTCGCCACGGCCTGAGTCACCTGGCGACCCAACGCACAGGGGCCGCGTCGGGTCACAGCGACGCGGCGGCCCGCTCCCACGGGCGGTCGGACGCGAGGAGCGGCTCCTCTGCGCCCATCCACGCGTCCCAGAACTGCTCCGCCTCCCCGGGTGTCCGGCCCAGCTCGACCTCCCGTCGGATGCCGCGCTGCCGCGCCTCCAGCCGGTCGGACTGCACCCAGACGACCGCCTTGGCACGGGCAGCCAGCGACGCGCGTCCCGCGCCGACGCCCTCGAGGACGAGAACGCCCTCGGCCAACGTCACAGCTCCGTGCCACGCGAGGTCGTCGGTGTGGACGACGGCGCCGTGGAGCAGGGCGGCCACGCGTTCGGCGAAGGTCGTCTTGCCGCTGCCGGAGCGTCCGTCGACGAGCAGCACGCCGCGACCGTCTGGAAGCAGGGGCGCGAGCAGCGCCGTCAGCCCGTGGTCGGCAACGGTCCGACGTGTCAGCGCGGCCGTCGAGCACCTCGTGATCCGTCTGCTCGGTCCGTTTCGTCCGGCCTGGCGACGGTGGGACGGACCGCAGGCCGTGATTCGCGCGCTGGGGCCCGAGGAGACGTGATGGGCGTCGTCGAGTGGCCCGGCAGGACGGTGAGAGCGAGCCCCATCGCGACGACGGCGAGCGCCACCACCGCCCCGACGACGGCAGACCAACCCGGACCCGACCACGCGTAGCCCAGCACCCAGCCGACGAGCGCGGACCCGCTGTAGTAGAAGACGTTGTAGAGCGCCGTCGCCTGGGCCCGTCCGGTCGCGGCTCGGGCGCCCACCCAGGCGGATGCCGTCGCGTGAGCCGCGAAGAAGCCTGCGGTGAGCACGAGGAGCCCGACGACGACCACCACCAGCGCGCTCGACAGGGTGAGCAGGGCGCCCATGACCATGGTCAAGGTGCCGCCGAGGAGCACGCGGCGCCGCCCGAGGCGCGGCACCCATCGGCCGGTCAGGCGCGAGCTGACGGTGCCGGCGGCATACGCAGCGAAGATCAGCGACCCGACCGTCGCGGGCAGCCCGAACTCGGGTCCCTCGAGACGGAAGGCGAGGTAGTTGTAGACCGCGACGAAGCCGCCCATGAGCAGGGCGCCCTGGGCGTAGAGCGCGAGCAGCGCAGGGTCGCGCAGGCTCGTGCGGATGCCGTCGGCGACGGTCCGGGCGGTCGTGGCGGTCGACGGTCGGTAACCGCGCGGACGGGGCATGAGGCGCAGGAACACGACGGAGGCGACCGCGCACACGGCGGCCACGGTGAGCAGCGCCGGCCGCCAGCCCACCAGGCCGGCGAGGGGTCCGGCGATGAGGCGTCCGGCCGCGCCGCCGACGGTGGTGCCCGAGATGTAGGCCGCGGCGGCGGCCGCCGTGTGGCGCGCATGCACCTCGTCGTGCAGGTAGGTGACCGCCAGTGCCGGGAGGCCGCCGAGGGCCATGCCCTCGACGAGGCGGAGCCCGAGCAGGACCTCGATGGTGGGGGCGAGCGCGACGAGGACACCGAGCACGGTCGAGGCGACGATGGCCACCTGCATCGCACGCAGCCGGCCGACGCGGTCGGCGACCCACGACCACGGCAGGACCGCGATCGCGACGCCGAGGGTGGCGAGCGAGACGGACAGCGCGGCGTCGGCCGGACTCACCCGGAGCCCGCGGGCCAGGGTCGGGAGCAGCCCTTGCGGTGAGTAGAGCTGCGCGAATGTCGCGACTCCTGCGGCGCCGAGCCCGACGAGGATGCGACGGTACTCGCGGCTCGCGGGAAGGTGTCCGGCCCAGGTCATGCGCTCGTCCGCGGCGGCCGTGCTCAGCCGGCCATCGCGAGCACCAGGGCGATGAGACCGCCGACGAGCAGGGCGGCGACCGCGAGGCCGGCGAAGACGAGGCCGATGCGCTGGTCGCGCACCCTCCGTCCGGATCCCTCCACGAGCACCGACTCGACAGGCTCGACGGGCTCGGGGACCTCCGCGGGCTCCTGGTCCCCGCTCGGTCCTTCGTTCATGGGAGCTCCATCGGTCGGGTCCTGCGGATCACGGTGGCTGGGCATGACAGACGAGCCTATCGTCGCGGAGGTCCTGGGCCCGGTTCGCCCGGCGCCGTCGGCCGTGTCGGTCAGACGGCGGTGGGCTCGGCGACGTCCGGGGTGGACCGTCCGTGCGCCTCGTGCAGCGCGCGGGCTGCCCACACCGGGTCACCGTGCAGGCTCGAGGCGCCGCAGAGCTCGGCGACCTCGTCCGTGGCGCCATGGGCCGCGAGGTGCACCGTCGTCGACCCGGCCAGCCGCCGGAGCGCCGGCGCGTGGGCTGCGAAGGCGGTGGACCGGTGGGCGGCGACGACGACGGCCGCGGGCCGGAGCATGCGACAGGTGTGGGCGAGCTCGGCCGTCGGCGTGTTGGCGCCGAGGTAGCTCGAGCGCCACCCGAGCCGCGACAGGACGATCGCGGTGGCCATGAGCCCGAACTCGTGGTGCTCTCCGGGCATGCACGCGAGCACGGCGAGCGGGCCGTCGGCGCGCTCGGGGGCCTCCATCAGGACGGAGAGCCGCGAGCGCAGCACGTGGCTCGCGAAGTGCTCCTGGGCCACGCCGATCGAGCCGGCCGACCAGCGCTCGCCGACGTCGTGGAGGTAGGGCAGCACGACCAGCGAGAGCGCGTCCTCCACGCCGAGCTCGTCGAAGACCCGGCTGAGGACGCGGTGCCCACCGGTCTCGTCGAAGCTCTCGAGCGTCTCCTCGAGGCCGTCCCGCCACTCGCCGGGTGTCGTGCGGTGCGGCGTGGTCATGGAGGGCTCCCTCTGGTCGGGCCGGGACCGTGAGCGCCCGGTGAGAACTGCGGCGTCGTACCCGTTCCGCTCAGCCTGCTCACCGTCGTGACCGAATCGTGCCCTCCGGGCGCAAAGTCGGTTGGCGCGGCCGCGTCCTGCGCACAGGATGGGGTATGCCGTCCTCCGCACTCCCGCGCGCCACCGTCCTCCTCGAGGTGGCGTGCGACGAGTCCGGTTCGGAGGGGGAGAAGCTCGTCCGAGGCAGCACCGACACCTTCGCCCATGCGAGCGTCGACGTCACGACGGCGACCGCGACGGCGACGATCGAGCGCGTGCGCGTCGAGGCGCGGTCGCCGGCGACGGAGGTCAAGGCGAGCGTCGTGCTGCGGCCCCAGAACCGGCGGCTGCTCGAGTGGCTCCTCGGCGCCGACGGGCCGCTCCTCGGCCGAGCCCACGTGCACCTCACCGACAAGGCCCTGCACCTGACGGGCCGCATGGTGGCGCTGCTCGATGGCGGGCCGGCGCCGCTCCCGGACAGCGCGTGTCGATCGGAGCAGCTGCACCGAACGGCCGTGCGACGCCTGGGTCGGCAGGGCTGGGAGACGGTGCTCGCCGACTTCAACGACATCGTGCGCGCCCGCTCGCTCGACGAGGCGGCCGAGAGCGCTGAGGCCTTGCGCCGCGGGCTGGCCGACGTGGCCGACCTCGCTCCGGACCTGGTGGCAGGGGTGCCCGCGGGCTCGGAGCCGCTGCTCGCCCTCGTGGCGCGCGGACGGGGCGTGCTCGACCCGATCGTGCCGGCGTTCGCGGAGGTCCTGCGTCACTGGGGAGCGGTCGGTCGTCCTCTCTGGGTGGTCCACGACGTGCAGGCGACCCTCACCGATGCGGCGATCCGCACGGCCGTCGGCTCGAGGGCCGACGGGTCGTCGGAGGCGCTCGAGGGCATCAGCTTCGTCGACTCGCAGGACGACCCGCGCGTACAGCTGGCCGACTTCCTCGCCGGCGCCTCACGACGGATCGCCTCGCAGGTGCTTGCGGGACAGGCCGATCCGGGACTCGTCGACCTCATCTCTCCCTATGTGAGCCCGCGCTCGACCTGGCTCGACGCGTGGCCGGGGTCCGGTGCGCCCCAGCCTCTGGTGCCGGAGGGCACCCGCTCGTGTCAGGCGGTGCCGAGCCGCGTGATCCAGTAGCTCGAGGCCGTCACCGCTCGTGATCGGTGGGCCGCCGGTGACGGCGATGCGTCGCGTGGCTCCGGACTCGCCGTCGACCTGCCACAGGCCGCCTACACGCGTGTTGTTGAGCACGAACACGTCATCGGTGAGTGCGCGAATGCCGTTGGCGTTGAATGTGTTCGGGGGACTGGCCGGCCACGCGCCGGTCAGGCCCACGAAGCGGGCAGGGGACCCGGTGGGGTGGCCGCTGCGGGTGAGGCGCACGACGGTGAGCCGGTCGACGCTCGAGTCGGTGACCCCCACCGCGCGAGGGGTGACGACGAGGTCGTTGAGGAAGCCGGCCCCGGGGACGACGGTGTCGCCGGCCACGGCTCCGGAGACCGCGTCCACCGCCCAGACGTGGCCCTCGGTGCCGAGGCTGCCCACGGCCCAGACCAGTCCGGTGCGGCGGTCGAAGAAGAGGCCACGCAGTGAGCGGCCGGTGGCGGGAGAGAGGAGGGTGCGGACGGTCCCGGTGCGCAGGTTGCCCTTGGCGATGCGTCCGTCGCCGAACGAACCGACGTAGAACGTAGCGCCCGGCCCCGAGGTGATGCCCTCCGGTTGGAGTCCGTTGGGGAGGGGGATCCTCGCCGGGAGGCGACCGCCGGGGCGGCCCTGCTCGGCGGAGGCGACGCAAGGGAGTGCCATGGTGCACGGCGTTGTGGTTGTCCGTGTTCCATGCTGCGCCGATGCACGGTCAGAAATCGAGGCCTGGACCCAGGATCGTGGCGCGGGTGTGCCGTTGCACGTGGCAACGGCACACCCGCGTCAGCAGCCCTCGGGTCGCCTCAGCGGAAGAGGTCGAGCTTCCCGTGCTTCTCGGCCAGCAGGTAGTAGACGGTGACGCGGTTCTTCGTGCGGTCGCCCTTGAGCGTCTGGCCGACCTCCGCCAGTGAGGCGTCGAGCTCGGCGTCCGAGTCGGTGAGCCCAGGCTTCTTCTTCATGAATCCGTCACGCACGCGGTCGGTCTCGGTCTTGTCACTGAACGACACGAGTGCCGAGTCGCGCTTCTGCAGCGCGATACCGCAGTGCCGGACGATGCCCTTGATCGCGGCGTCGTCGGCGTCGGGGGAGTACTTCTTGACGTCTGCTGCCCAGTCTTCTGCCATGTGCCGTGCCCCTCTTCGTTGAATGGCTGGAACACGAGTGACGCTAGACCCGCCCACGTCGCCTGAGAGGGGTTTCGCGACGAGTCTTCACCTCGAGGCTCCGGGCGCCTGCCGTCAGGCGGTGAGGGCCGCCCAGGTGCGGGCGCCGACCACCCCGTCGGCCGTGAGATGGCGCGACTGCTGGAAGGCCTGGGTCTTCGTCGCCGTCATCGCGCCGAAGACGCCGTCGGCCGTCAGCGCGTGGCCGCGGTGGGTCAGCAGCTTCTGGGCCGCGACGACGGCCTGGCCGCTCGAACCGCGCTTGACGGTCACGACGAGTGCCGACCACGTCTTCGGGCCGACCACGCCGTCGGCCGCCAGGCTCCGGGCGTGCTGGAAGGAGATGACACGGCTCTGGGTCGTCGGGCCGAACGCGCCGTCGACCGTGAGGCTGTAGCCGTGGTGGCGCAGCAGGTGCTGGATCGCCGTGACGCGGAAGCCGCTCGCGCCGCGCTTGACGGTCGTCCACGCGATCGGAGCGGGCGCCGGCGCGCCGCCACCTCCGCCGCCGATGCGCTTGGCGAGGGCCGCGGGCCGGGCATCACCCGGACGCACGTTGATCTCGAAGTGCATCTCGTCCTTGCGGCCGGAGTAGTCGCCGCCCCACCGCACGACTCCGTTGCAGGAGTTCAGGATCGAGCGGATGTGCGAGCGCTGTGTGGCGCTGAAGGTGCCCGACCTCCCGAGCGGGTGGCGGGGCGCGTTGAGGTCGATGGCGGTGCCGCTCGAGTGGTTCGACAGCGACGTGCTGCCGGAGATGACGCGGTAGCTGTGCCCCCAGCACCAGCCCTTGACGAGCGCCTCGACCTCGCGGTCGAAGCGGCGCGCGACGTAGCCGAGGACGACGTGGACGTCGCCGCGGCGCACCCCGGCCGGGAAGGTGGCGGCCCCGACGGACAGGGTGTCCAGCGGGACGACGGCCGACGAGCCGGCCGACCAGCCGTTCTGCGAGGTCGCGGCCTGCGCGGCGGTGGCCGTGGCGGCGACGAGACCGCCGCCGATGAGCAGGCCGCCGGCGCCACGGAGCAGCGTGCGACGGCCGACGGAAGGACTGGCGGTTTCGTGGAGCTCACACATGACGGACCCCTGAGCGTGTGTCGACGGCGTGGACGCGGGCGCGTCCGCAGGGCCGACGCTAGGGCCGGGCGCCCTTGCGGTACATGGGGAGAACTCCCCGCCCGGACGCGACGAGGGCGTCGCCGAGGGCGGTGCGCCAATAGAGCACCTCGCGACCCGAGCGCCGGCGCAGCACCGCCCCGGCCGCGAGCAGGACCTTGAGGTGGTCGCCCACCGAGCCGAGCGGCATACCCGTGCGGGCGACCAGGGCGCTCGTGCTCGATGGTCCGTCGAGTCCGCGCAGCAGGCGGGCTCGGGCGCTCCCCACGAGGCGCTCGAGCCCGTCGTCGGCCTGGCCGTCGACCTCCGCGAGCGCTCCGGTGACGGGGTAGTAGATCGCATAGCGCCGCGGCAGGTGCCACCCGACCCAGGTGGCGGTGCCGTGGGCGGGCACGAAGTAGAGGTCGGCGTCGTCGTCGAGCACGCGCGACGGCAGGTCGAAGCGGTTGATCCGCAGCTGGCCGTCGCCGAGCCACTCCCGGTCCCGACCGAGGTCGCGCAGCACGGCCGCCCAGCCATGGGTCGCGAGCCGGGCCGTGCGCGAGACGATGTCGGCGCGCAGGATGCGCTCGCGACGGGCCCAGTCGGTGGCGAGGGCATGCGTCCAGACCCACTCGAGCAGCTGCGCCGCGTGCTCTGCGGTGCCGGGCCGGGTCAGGATGCGAGGGAGCGTCGTCTCGGGACTGCTCTCACGCAGGCACGCGCGAACCTGCTTGTCTCCCAACGTCCGCACGTCGTCGATCTCCTCGATGAAGGTGCGTCCGGGGCCGTCGGGCGGCAGTGCGAGCCAGTCGGAGATCCAGCCGGGCCGCCAGCTGTGCTCGAGGACGGCACGCCGCACCGGGTGCTCGGCCAGCATCTCCTCGAAGGACTCGCGGTGCGCTGCGGCGAAGGCGCGACCGGCGGCATCGCTCGGCCGCACGAGGTCGTTGAGGGCGGCGACCGTCTCGATGCGCGGAGACACGACGAAGCGGCTCCGCGCCAGCAGGTCGGCCGAGATCTGCCACGTCCCCATGTTTCGCCTCCGACCGAAACATTAGCGTGGGCGACGTCGGGCCGTCAGGGTGACCGGGTGAAGACCTACCGCCAGCTGTTCGCCATCCGTGAGTTCCGGGTCCTCTTCCTCGTCCAGTGCCTCAACGTCGGGTCGTATGCCGTCGCGTCCCTCGCGCTCGGCACCATCACCTTCGCCGCCACCGGGTCCCCGATCCTGACGGCGCTCGCGATGTTCGGCGCCCCGCTCATGCGGCTCGTCGGCCAGACGCTCTTCGGCTCCGGCTCCGACCTCGTGCGGCCGCGCACCGCGCTCGTGGTGGTCGCCGGCACGACCATGGTGACGGACCTGCTGCAGGCGCTGCCCGGACTCGAGTGGGGTTGGCGCTTCGCGCTGCTCGCGGTCGGGCCCCTCATCACCTCGGCCCTCGGCGGCAGCATGATGGCGCTCGTCTCCGACATCCTCCCGCCCGACGGCTTCATCCTCGGCCGGGCCACGATGAACATCGCGGTCGGCGGCATGCAGATCGTCGGCTACGGCATCGGTGGCCTGCTGCTCATCACCTTCTCGACGACGCAGCTCTTCCTCGGCGCGGGGGCAGCGCTCTTCGTCGCGGTGGTCCTGCTGCGCCTCGGCCTCTCGGACCACCCGCCGCGCCATGCCGGCGCGTCCGTCGTGCGCCGCACGCGCGAGGTGAACCGGGCCTTGCTCGGCTCGCGCGTCATCCGTCCGCTCTACCTGACGATGTGGGTCCCGAACGGCCTCATCGTCGGCTGCGAGGCGCTCTTCGTCCCCTTCGCGGGGGACCGCGCCGGCTACCTCTTCGCCGTCACGGCCGCCGGGATGCTCCTCGGCGACATCGTCGTCGGCCGCTTCCTGGCGGTCGCGCTGCGCGACCGTCTCATCGGTCCGCTGCGCCTGCTGCTCGCCGTGCCCTACCTCGCGTTCTTCCTCGTCCCGTCGCTGCAGTATGCCGCCGCGCTGGCCTTCGTGGCGTCCGTCGGCTACTCCGCGAGCCTGCCCCTGCAGGAGCGCCTGGTGTCGCACACCGACGGCCAGGCGCGTGGTCAGGTGTTCGGCCTGCAGGGCACCGGGCTCATGGTGGGCCAGGCCTTCGGTGCCCTGCTCGGCGGCGCGGTCGCAAGCGCCCTGGGGGTGGGACCGGTCGCGGCCTCGCACGCGATGGGGGTCATGGCCGCGGCGTCCGTGCTCGTCTCGATCGCCCTCACGCCCGGCCTGCGCCGCTCGCGGCCAGGTTCCCCGGTGCTCGAGACCGCCCCGGCCTGAGGCGGTTCGCGGGCGGGGCCGCCACGCTGAAGCGTGCTGCCCGCCGCCGCACGAACCGGGTGCCGAGGTCGGTGGGCCCGCCGGTGGGCTGCGCCCCGGCAGCGCGGTAGAACCATCTCTTGCCGATCTCGACGAGCACCAGGTAGCCGACGACCATGACGACGAGGGCGGCGAAGAAGCCGCCGGGCAGCGGCGCGAAGCCGAGTGGCGCGGCCAGTGGCGACGACGGGAGCACCGCGCCGACGAGGACGACGCCGAGGGCCGCGAGCGTCAGCGGCAGGCTGGGGTGGCTCCGGAAGAAGGGGATCGCTCGCGTCCGGATGGCGAAGATGACGAGCGTCTGGGTGGCCAGCGACTCGACGAACCATCCTGACCGGAAGAGGTCGGGCCCGGCGTGGAAGACCCAGAGCATGATCCCGAACGTGAGGAAGTCGAAGATCGAGCTGAGCGGTCCGAAGAGGAGCATGAAGCGGCGGATGAAGCCGATGTCCCAGTGCGACGGCCTCAGCAGCTGCTCCGGGTCCACGTTGTCGGTCGGGATGGCCAGCTGCCCGGTGTCGTAGAGCAGGTTGTTGAGTAGGATCTGTGACGGCAGCATCGGCAGGAACGGCAGGAAGAGCGACGCGCCGGCCGCCGAGGCCATGTTGCCGAAGTTGCTCGACGTCCCCATGAGGACGTACTTCAACGTGTTGGCGAAGATGCGCCGCCCCTCGACGACGCCGTCGGCGAGCACGTCGAGGCTCTTCTCGAGCAGGATGACGTCGGCGGCGTCCTTGGCCACGTCCGTGCCCGAGTCGACGGAGATCCCGACGTCGGCGGCGTGGAGCGCGAGCGCGTCATTGACGCCGTCGCCGAGGAAGGCCACCCCGCCCCCGCCGTGACGGTGCGCGCGGACGATGCGTGCCTTGTGCTCGGGGCTGACCCGCGCGAAGACCGTCGTGGCCGTCACGGCGTCGATGAGGTGCTCGTCGTCGAGGGCGTCGAGGTCCGCGCCGGTGAGCACCTCGTCGCCCGGCAGGCCCAGGTCGCTGCACACCTTGGCCGCCACGACGGCGTTGTCGCCGGTCACGACCTTGACGCGGACGCCGAGGGTGGCCAGCCGGCCCAGGGCCGCGGCGGCGTCGGGCTTCGGTGGGTCGAGGAAGACGAGGAGGCCGCGCAGCTGGAGGCCGTGCTCGTCCGCGGCCTCGGGTGCCCGGGCGGTGGCGACGGGTCGGCTGGCGACGGCGACCACGCGGTTGCCGGCCGCGAACTCGGCATCGAGGGCGGCGCGGGTCCCCGGTCGCACGTCGACACACCGTTCGAGCACGGTCTCGGGGGCCCCCTTGGTGACGAGCTGCAGGGCCCCGGCCTGGTCGCGGACCACGACGGACAGCATCCGGCGCTCGTGATCGAAAGGCAGCACTCCGAGCACCTCGAGCGCGGTCGGCGACTCGCGGACCAGAGCCGTGGCGGGCGACTCCCACAGGGCAGTGTCGAGCGGGTTCGTCCCGACCGCCGCCGCTCCTCCCGGGACGTTCTCGGTGCAGAGCAGCCCCCACCGCACAACGTCCTCCGAGCGCTGTCCGTCCACCGGCACGGCCCGCGCGTAGTCGATTCGACCGGCGGTCAGGGTGCCCGTCTTGTCGGTGAAGAGCAGGTCGATGTCACCGAGGTCCTCGATGCAGACGAGCCGCTTGACGAGGACCTTGCGCCGGCTCATCTGGCGCGACCCCGCGGCCAGGCTCGTCGAGACGACGGCGGGCAGCAGCTGTGGCGTGATGCCGACGGCGATGGCGAGCGAGAAGAGCAGGGCGTCGAGGAACGGCTTGTGAAGCAGCACGTTGATGACGAAGATCGCGGTCGTCAGGGCGCCGGCGACCTTGACGAGCAGCATCGAGAAGCGCCGCAGGCCGACCTGGAACTCCGTGTCGAGCTGGTGGGTGCTGAGACCGGTGGCGATGGCCCCGAACTCGGTCCGGGAGCCCGTGGCGACGACGACGCCGCGCCCGCTGCCGGCGTGCACGACGGTCCCCATGAGCGCACATCCGCAGAGATCGTCGAGGGAGGCCGCCTCGTCCACTGCGTCGGTCGTCTTCGCCACCGGCTGGGACTCGCCCGTGAGCACCGACTCGTCGCACTCGAGCCGGGCGACGGACACGAGGCGGATGTCGGCGGGCACCACCTCCCCGAGGCTGAGCTCGACCACGTCCCCCGGCACGATCGAGGTCACGTCGACGCGGCTGAACGCTCCACCCCGCAGGACGACGGCCTCGTGGGTGACCTGCGAGTGGAGGGAGGCCGCAGCCTTCTCTGCGCGGTACTCGTTGACGAAGCCCAGTCCCACGGAGACGACGACGATGAAGCCGATGATGACGGCGTCGCCCTGCTCGCCGACGAAGTACGACGCCGTCGCGGCGACCAGCAGCAGGCCGAGCAGGGGGGAGTCCAGCTGGTGCCACAGGACGGTGAGGACACGCGCGTGGTGGGTCGCGATCGCGTTCGGGCCGTAGGTGACCCGTCGCTGCTCGACCTCGCCGGGGCCGAGTCCGCGGGAGGGGTCCACGCCGAGGGACTCGAGCACCTCGGGCGCAGCTCGCGCGGCAGCGGCGCGGATCGACGCCGCTCCGCCGCTGGGTGCCAGCACCCCGGAGGTCACGCCTTCATCGTGCTCCTCGGGACGGAACCAGGCGGCCCTTCGCGGCAGACAGCCGAGGTCACCTCGAAGGGGGTCAGGAGACGAGTCCCCGTCGTCGGGCGACGGCGGCGGCCTCGGTGCGTCCGGAGGCGCCGAGCTTGGCGAGCAGGTTGGACACGTGCACGCTCACGGTCTTCGTGCTGATGTAGAGCTGCTTGCCGATCTGGCCGTTGGTCAAGCCCTGTGCGAGCAGGGCCAGCACCTCGAGCTCGCGCGGTGTGAGCTCGGGTGGCCCGGCACCCTCCACGGCGGCATGGCTGGTTGCCGCGCCGGGGCGCACGTCGTCGAGCTCTGCGAGCAGCGGCTTCGCCTCGAGGCGGATGGCCACCTCGCGGGCCTGCTCGGCGACGTCGCGTGAGGCGGCGTGGTCGCCGGCGGCCCGCAGGGCGGCGGCGAGTCGGGCCCGCGACCGGGCGGCCTCGAAGACGTGCCCGTAGCGCTCGAACGCCGCGACGCTCTCACGCCACGCGTCGACGAGCGCGGCCACGGGCGGTGGGTCTCCGACGCCGGCGACGCGCTGGAGACGCAGGAGCTCGGCCTCGAGACGCACCGTCCATGCCCAGGTCTCGCGGCTCGTGTCCTCGAGCGACCCGACAGCAGAGCGCTCGAACATGGGTCGGCTCGCTCTTTCGACCGCCGGCCGCAGCTCGCTGATGAGGCGGCCGCGGTCGGCGAGCTCGTCGACCACGGCCAGGGCACGAGCCCGGAGCGCAGGGTCGGCGTGCGGCACGAGCGCGGCCGCCTGGCCGGCGACGAGCGCGGCGAGCCGGACGATGGCGTGGTACTCGCCCCACGTCGAGTCGAGGACGCGCACCGCGGCCTCCGTCAGGTCGAGCAGCGCGCGCAGGTCGCCGGACTGGCCGAGCACATCCACCGCGGGCATGGTCGTCAGCACGACGCAGATCGCGTCGACGTGCCACCACTGCCGGAGGGCATCGAGGAGGGCGGGGTCGACCGGCTCGCCCCGACCGGCCTGGACGCTGAGGGCGGCCGCCGTGAAGATGGCGCGCCCCGGCTGAGGGGCCGGCCGGCCGGCGAGGTCGAGCCGGCGGACCACGCCGTCCCAGTCGCCGAGCTCGTAGGCCGTGAGGCCCCCGAGCAGGCGGCACTCCTGACCCCACGGCGCCCACTCACGGTGCATGCGTCGCGCCACCTCGGCGCCGCGGTCGTAGAGGGCGAGCGATCCGGGCAGGTCGCCGCGGCGGTGCGCGAGTGAGGCGAGCTGGTGCAGGGCGCGCAGCAGCAGCGGGTCGTCGGGCGGGATGTCGGCGACGACCGACCGCAGGTGGGCCTCGACCGAGTCGAGGTCCTCCTGCGCCTCCACGACCCGCGCCATGATCGTGCGGACCTCGGTGAGCGCCCCGCCCAGGCCGAGCCGCTCGGCGAGCAGCGACACCTCGTCGCCGACGACGGCAGCCTCGACGAACGAGCCGTTGTCGACGAGGGCCTGCACGCGGGCGACGAGGACCCGGACCCGGCGCTCGTCGGTCTCCTCGCCGAGAAGTGACAGGGCCTCGTCGGTCAGGGCGACGGAGTCGATGGGCAGGTCGAGCATGCGCGAGCGGATGACCAGGGTCGCGAGCAGGACGGCGCGCGCGCCCGGCTGCTGGGCGGTGCCCGGGTGGTCGAGCCGGTCGCGCAGCAGGTCGATCGCGCGGATCGGCTCACCGGCGACGGTCGCCGCGCGAGAGGCGCCCAGGGTCACCTCGTCGCGCTCGGGGTCGTTCTCGTCGAGCCACGACAGGGCCCGCTCGAAGTGGAGCAGCGCCTCCTGCGGGCCACCGACGGCCATCGCCGACTCGGCCGCCGCTCTGCTCGCCCGGACCGCCGTCGGCAGGTCGCCCACCGCCGCGGCATGGCGGGCCAGCTCGGAGGCGGGGGCGAGCTCGGGATGCTCGGCCAGCGTGGCGGCATACGCCCGATGGAGGCGCAGGCGCTCACCCGGGAGCAGGCTGTCGGCGACCGCCTCACCGAGCAGGGCGTGGCGGAAGGTGTAGGCCGGGGGCCAGCGCGCCTCGAGGACGTGGTGCTCGACGGCAGCGGCCAGCGCCGCCTCGAGGCTCTCGTCGGGGAGGTCGACGACCCGGGAGAGGAGGTCGTGGCCGATGAACTGACCGCCCTTGAGGGCGATGGCGCGCAGCACGCGCTGCGTGGTGTCGTCGAGCTGCTCGACCCGCGCGCGGAGCACGCGGCCCAGACCGCCGGTCAGGGCCTGGCCGGCGGCGGCGCTCGCGACGAGCTCCTCCGCGAAGAACGGGTTGCCCTCCGCTCGCCGGGCGATCTCGGTGGCCGTGTCGGGATCGAGGGGGGCACCTTCGATGCCGGAGACGAGCTCTCGGACGGCGTCGTCGGGGAGCGGGGCGAGCTCGACGTGCTCGAGCCCCGCGATGCGCGCCCACACGGCGAGCGTCTCGTGGAGGGGGTGGCGGCGGTGGAGGTCGTCGGAGCGGTAGGTCACCACGAGACCGACGGCCGTGGCGAAGCCGCGGGTCAGCAGGAGGGTGATGAGGTCGCGCGAGGAGTGGTCGGCCCAGTGGACGTCCTCGACGACGACGAGGGAGGGCTGCGCGTCGCCGAGGGCCGTGAGCAGGGCGTGGACGGCCTCGGCGACCTGGCCCGGGTCGGTGGCCCGTCCCGCGTGCTGGGCAAGCTCGCCGTCGGGCACGTCGACACGGCCGGGCAGCAGGTGCCCGAGGATCGGGTGCGTCACGAGCACGCGTTCGACGACGTCCGGGCGACCGGCGTCGATCGCGCCCACGAGCTCGACGAAGGGGAGGTACGCGAGACTGCTGCCGGCCTGACCGACGCAGTGGCCGACCGCGGTGAACCAGCCGGCGCCGGTGGCGTCGGCGACGAGCTGCGCGACGATCCGCGACTTGCCGATGCCGGCGTCGCCCGACAGCACGACGACGCCACCGCGCTGGGCCCCCGCGACGGGGGGCAACCCGATGGCGTCGGCGAGACGGGACAGGTCGGTGTCCCTGCCGATGAGAGGGCCCGTGCGCAGCGGCATACGCGGCATCATCGCGTACTCCGCCGACAGCGGTGCGTCGGTTGGCGACACCGCTCGGGGCGCCGTCGTCACCGGGTGCGGCCCGGCTGTGTCTCCTGCCGGGAGATCCGCGCCATGGTGCGGCGAATGATCTCGAGCGACGAGTCGCGGCGGACGCGGCGACGCTGCGGGTAGCGGGACTCGATCTCGTACTGGATGGCGCGGAAGTCGAGGTACTGGGTGGTCATGGTCTTTCCTCTGCTGGTGCCGTTCTGGACTTCTCCAGATTCGGCCGCTGAGGTAGACCCCCACATCGGACGACCTCCCTATCCCGGGGCCTGCGCTACCTCAGATCAGATGGCGTATGCCGTCCCGCGTGGTCTGAGGTAGCGCGCGGGGCCGCTTCAGGCAGGAGGAAAGGCCCGCGCGATGCGGGCGTGGACCGATGCGACGTCGATGGGCGCGGGTGTCTCCGGCCCACGCGTCTTCGGCTCGGCCGCCACGACCTGGGCGAGGCGTCTCGGCCAGAGGACGTGCACGCCGCGGGTCGTGAAGGAGCCTCCGAAGAGCGGCCACTCGGCCGCGACGAAGCAGAGCACCGCGGTGACGGGGAGAGCGGGGTCGTCGAGAGCGGCGCGGACGAGCTCGACCTGCTTGAGCACGCCGTCGACGAGCTTCGAGCAGTTGCGTCCACCGACGACGAGGGTCTCGGTCCGGGGACGGAACAGGCCGCCCTCGACGCGCAGGCCCGGTTGGCCCTTGTACTTCTTCGCGTCGACGACGAAGACGCCGGCACGCGAGACGACGATGTGGTCGATGTTGGCCCTGGTTCCCGGGATGCGTCGGTCGTGCAGGACTGTGAGCCCGTCACCCGTGAGGCCGTCGAGCCGGGCTCCGACCACCTGCTCGCCGGCGGCGCCGGTGTCCCACGCCTTGGTGCTCTGAGGCTCGTCCGTGACGGCAAGGAGGAAGCCGCCGATGCGGGGGAAGCGCTCGCGCACCCGTTGCTCCCGGGCATCGCGTCGTCGCTCGAACTCGCGACGCGCCGACCCGCCCGCCGGGCCACTCGACTTGTCGTCGCCGATCGCCGCGACCTCCCCTGTGCTCACTCGGCAGAGGCTAGGTCGATCCTCGCCGGCCCCGCAGGGCAACGCGGGAACTCGCGCGCTGCGGGCGTGGACCTCAGCCGAGGACGAGGGTGGCGGCGATGGTGAACATGACCAGCGCGATGGCGAGGTCGAGGACACGCCACGTGGAGGGTCGCGCGAAGAGCGGCGCGAGCAGCCGCGCGCCGTAGCCGAGCGCCGTGAACCAGGCGAGGCTCGCGGCGGCGGCTCCGGCGGCGAACCACCAGCGCCCCTCGGCGCCGTGCTGGTTGGCGAGCGAGCCGACGAGCAGGACCGTGTCGAGGTAGACGTGCGGGTTGAGCCACGTCAGTGCGACGACGGTGGCGAGCACGCCGCTGCGTGACCTCTGGGTCCCGTCCGCCTCGAGACCCTGGGGGTGGCGCGCGTTGCGCAGGCAGAGCAGGCCGTAGCCGACGAGGTATGCCGCCCCGACCCATCGCACGACCGTGAGTAGTCCCGGGTGGGCCGTGACGAGACCACCGACGCCGAGCACGCCGGCGACGACGAGGACCGCGTCGCTGAGGGCGCAGACGGCGACGACGAGTGCGACGTGCCGGCGCGCGAGTCCGGTGCGGAGCACGTAGGCGTTCTGCGCCCCGATGGCCACGATGAGAGAGGCCATGGTGAGGAAGCCGGGCAGGAGGGAGGTCACGCCCTCGACGGTAGACGGGGGAGTGGCTTCAGTGAAGCGAAGCTTTCTTCAGCATCATTAGCATGGCTTCATGCGGCTCCAGCCTGAGCACCTGGCCACCCTGCTCGCCATCGTCGACACCGGCACCTTCGACGCGGCGGCGAGGCAGTTGCACGTGACGCCGTCGGCCGTCAGTCAGCGAGTCAAGGCGCTCGAGGCCGAGGTGGGGCGGGTCGTCGTCGTGCGCACGTCGCCCTGCCGGGCGACGGCCGCGGGAGAGGCCCTCGTTCGACTGGCCCGTCAGCAGAGCCTGCTCGAGTCGGAGGCGCTCGCGGGTCTCGCCGTCGACACGCGGTCTCGCACCGACCTGCCGATCGTCGTCAACGCCGACTCGATGTCGACCTGGTTCGGCGCGGTGCTGGCCGAGGCGGCCCAGTGGGACGACGTCGTGCTGCGCATCCGCGTCGAGGACCAGGACCACTCGGCCCGGCTGCTCCGTTCGGGCGAGGTGCTGGGTGCCGTGACGTCGGACCCGACACCGGTCCAGGGCTGCTCCACGGAGCCGCTCGTGACGATGCGTTACCTGCCGGCGGCGACGCCGCAGCTGCTCGACCAACACCGAGCGGGCCGCGGTTTCGACTGGGCTGCAGCGCCTCTCGTGCGTTTCAACGACAAGGACGACATCCAGCAGCGCATCCTCGACCACCATGGCGTGACGAGTGCGCCACCGACCCACGAGGTGCCGGACGGCGGGGGATTCGTCACCGCGGTCCGCTCCGGCCTCGGGTGGGGTGCGCTGTTGACGGGGCAGCTCGCGCCGCTCCTCGAGGCAGGCGAGCTGGTGCGTCTCGGGTCGCGCGACCGCGTCGACGTGCCCCTCTACTGGCAGCGCTGGCGACTGCCATCGGTGCACCTCGACCGCCTCAGCGAGCTCGTCCGGAAGGCAGGCGGGCGCGCGGGACGCCGCTCCTGAGACGCCGCGCACGGCATACCAGGCGGAATACGGGACGGCATACCGGACGGCATACCGGACAAGACGGCCGGACTCGCCAAACGTGCGCGGGACGCCGGGCCGCCCGGCTACGTTGGGCTGGCAAGCATCTCCCGCTCGGAGCGCGTATGCCCTCGCTCTCCCGAGGAGGCAGACCGAGGTGACCGACGCAGCCGCTCCGATCGGGGCCACGGCCCCGATCGACGTCGCGCGCACCGTGCGCTCCCGGTCCTACCTCTCGGCCCTCGTGCTGGCCGCACTGCTCGGCATCCCTGTCTCGGCGATCGCCTACGGCTTCCTCGCGCTCGTGTCGGTGGTGCAGAAGTATCTCTTCACCGACCTGCCCTCGAACCTCTTCGACGGGTCGCGCCCGGCCTGGTGGCCCCTTCCCTGGCTGATGCTGTGCGGACTGCTCGTCGCCCTCACGATCCGTCACCTGCCCGGGACCGCCGGGCACTCGCCGGCCCTGGGCTTCAGCACCGGGGGCGGACCCGCCACCGGGCGCGACCTGCCCGGCATCGTGATCGCGGCCCTGCTCACCCTCGGGCTCGGGGCGGTCCTGGGGCCCGAGGCGCCACTCATCGCGATCGGTGGCGGGCTCGGGGCCCTGACGGTGCACCTCGCGAAGCGCGACGCCCCGCCGATGGCCGCGACGATGATGGCGTCCGCCGGCAGCTTCGCGGCGGTGAGCACGCTCCTCGGCTCGCCGCTGCTCGGCGCCTTCCTCATCATGGAGGCGGCCGGCATTGCCGGGGCGACCCTCAGCCTCGTGGCGCTGCCGGGGCTGCTCGCGTCGGGCATCGGCGCCCTCGTCTTCGTGGGCCTCGACGCCTGGACCGGTCTCGGCACCTTCTCGCTCGCGCTGACCACGGTGCCGCCCGGCGTGCAGCCGACGCTCGCGTCCCTGCTGTGGTCCATCCCGGTCGGCGTCGCGGGCGCCCTGCTCGGCTGGGGCGTCCGCCGGCTCGGGCTCAGCCTGCGGCCCTACGTGCACCGCAAGCGCGTGGCGGTCACCGTGGGACTGGGCCTGGTCGTGGGCCTCTGCGCCACCGGGTACCAGCTGGCCACAGGTCGGCCCTTCGACGAGGTGCTGTTCTCCGGACAGAGCGCACTGCCCGGGCTCGTGGCCGGCGCGGCCGGCTACTCCGTCTGGGTGCTCGTGCTGCTCGGTCTGTTGAAGGCGGTCGCCTACGGCGTCTCGCTCTCGGCCTTCCGTGGGGGCCCGGTCTTCCCCGCGATGTTCACCGGTGCGGTGCTCGGCATCGCCGTCAGCGGCCTGCCTGGCATGGAGCTCGCCGCCGCCATCGGGACCGGCATCGGTGCGATGTGCTGCGCCATGCTCCGGCTGCCACTGACGTCCGTGCTCCTGGCGACCCTGCTGATGGGCACCGACGGGCTCACGGTCATCCCCCAGGTGGTCGTCGCCGTGGTCGTTTCCTTTGTCGTCACTGCGGTGCTTCCGGTGCCCGACGCGCAGAGGAAGCCGCCCGGATGACCGTGCGACCCCACCGCCTCAACGCGACCGTCGCCTGGCTCTTCGTGGTCGGGTCGGCGTGCTTCGCGGTGGGTTCGGTGCCCGCCTACCTCAATGCCATCGGTGGGTGGGTCGACGGCATCACGTATGCCGTCGGGTCCCTCTTCTTCACGAGCGCCTCCTACGGCCAGCTCGTCCAGGCGCAGACCCCGGCGATGACCGCCGTCGACGCGGTGACCCAGCACCGACCCGCTCCCGTGCGTCTGTGGGAGTGGATCCCTCACGACCGCAACTGGCTGGCTGCAGCCGTCCAGTTCCCGGGCACGGTGTTCTTCAACATCAGCACCATCGCCGCCCTGACGCACAACGCGACGGCCGCCGAGTCGGACCGGTACGTCTGGCGCCCGGACCTCTACGGGTCCGTGCTCTTCCTCGTGTCGAGCGCGTTCGCCGTGCTCGCGGTCTCGCACCGGTTCTTCGCCGTCCAGCCGCGGTCCCTCCCGTGGCGGATCGCCTGGTTCAACATGGTCGGCTCGGTGCTCTTCATGGCCTCGGCGATCGCCGGCTACGTCGTCCCGAGCGCCGACGCCATGCTGAGTGCGCGTCTCGCCGTTGCCGGCACCTTCGGCGGCGCCGTGTGCTTCCTCGTGGGCGCGGCCCTGATGCTGCCCGCCTGGCGACGTGCCGTCACGTCCGCCGTCGCCGCGACATCCCCCTAACCGATCCCCCTGACCGATACCCCTGCCCGGAGCCACCCCTCGAAGGAGAAGCGCATGTCAATTCCGTCCGAGATCGACGCCGTCTCAGCCCTCTATGGCAACCGGTTCCTCACCCAGGAGGTGCCCAGCCGGGAGTTCCCACGAGCGGGAATGTCCGCCGTCGACGCGATGCGGCTCGTGGCCGAGGACCTCGCCCTGGAGGGCGACCCGGGCCGCAACCTCGCCACCTTCGTGACCACGTGGATGGAGCCGGAGGCGCAGCTGATCATCGCCGAGAACCTGCACCGCAACTTCATCGACCACGCCGAGTACCCGCGCACCGCCGAGATCGAGCAGCGCTGCATCCGGATGCTCGCCGACCTCTTCCACGCGCCCGGCCCGACCACCGGCGCACGCACTCAAGGCTCGTCCGAGGCGATCATGCTCGGCGGCCTGTCGCTGAAGTGGAACTGGCGCACCCGTCGACAGGCCGAAGGAGGGTCCACGGAGCGCCCGAACCTGGTCTTCGGCGGCGACGTGCACGTCGTCTGGGAGAAGTTCTGCCGCTACTTCGACGTCGAACCGCGCATCGTCCCCCTACAGCCGGGGAAGTACACCATCGGCCCGGAGGACGTGGCGCCGCACGTGGACGAGAACACGATCGGAGTGGCGGCCGTGCTCGGCACCACGTTCACGGGCCACATGGACGACATCGTCGGCATCAACGACCTGCTCGTGCAGATCAAGCAGGAGCGTGGTCTCGACGTGCCGCTGCACGTCGACGGGGCGAGCGGCGGTTTCGTGTGGCCGTTCCTCTACCCCGACTCGCCGTGGGACTTCCGGCTCGAGCAGGTGCGCTCGATCAACGTCTCGGGACACAAGTTCGGCCTGGTCTACCCGGGCATCGGCTGGCTGATCTTCCGGGAGGTCGCCGACCTGGCACCCGATCTCGTCTTCAAGGAGAACTACCTCGGCAAGACCGACTCGACCTTCACCTTGAACTTCTCGACAGGGTCGTCGATGGTCCTGGCGCAGTACTACAACTTCGTGCGGTTCGGTCGTGAGGGCTACACGTACATCATGCGCAACATGGAGGAGAACGCCCGAACGCTCGGCGACAAGCTGGAGGAGCAGGGACGGTTCGAGCTGATCGGCCGGGACGCGGAGCAGCTGCCACTCGTGGCCTTCCGGCTCGCCGGCGACCAGCCGTACAACGAGTTCGACATCGCCTGGCAGCTGTCGGCCGAGCGCGGCTGGATGGTCCCCGCCTACACGATGCCCCCCAACGCCCAGGACATCACGATCATGCGCGCCCTGGTCAAGGAGACGATGAGCCGCGAGCACGTCGACACCCTGGCCCGGGACATCGAGGACGCCTGCCAGACGCTCGCGGTCAAGGGAGGCGCGCACGAGTCGGAGCGAGCCAAGATGGTGACCGGCCCGGGCCACTGATTCGACGCGGTAGTGGGCCGCTACGGACCTTCGTCCGTGGAGGCCTGCTCCGCGGACGCCTGCCAGGCGCGCCACGCGGCATACCCCCCGATGACGTCGGTGGCGCGGTGGATGCCGAGCTCCTGGAGGGCGGCGGCAGCGAGGCTCGAGGTGTAGCCCTCCTGACAGAGCACGACGACCTCGAGGTCGTGGCTCGCGATCGGCAGTGACGCGTCGCTCGCGGGATCGAGGCGCCACTCGAGGACGTTGCGCTCGATCGGCGTCGCGGAGGGCAGCTCGCCCTCGGCGGCGCGCTGAGCGGCGGGACGGATGTCGACGAGGAAGGCGCCCTTGGCCCTCGCCGCGTCGGCCTCCGCGGGCGTCAGGCGATGGAGTCGGCTGCGCGCGTCGGCGAGCACCTCGTCGATGGTGCGGGGCCGGGCGGGTCGGTCGGGCGCGGGCGTCACCAGTCGACCCCGACCTCGGCCTGCTCCTCGACCTCCAGCACACCGTCGACGGCGCGGTAGTTCGTCATGGAAGTCAGTCTGGGGCCATAGACGTGCAGACTGACAGCCGGATCGGAGCCGGCGTTCGTGACCCGGTGCAGGTGGCGGGAGCCGAACGTCCGCTGGTCACCCGGGCTGAGGAGCACTCCCGGGCCGGTCGCGCGCCGGACGTTGTCGAGGTCGACGGCCGTGCGGTAGCCGGCGACCTCCTCGGTGAGGACGCCTTGGAGCACGACGAACGAGCCGGCGCTGCCGCCGTGGTCGTGCCACGGTGTGCCCTGACCGGGCAGCCAGGTGAGCAGCCAGGCCTCGTGGTCGTGGTCGGCGAGGAGGCGCGCGTAGTAGCGGGTGATGGGGTCGAAGTCGACGAGGCGCTGCCAGAGGGCGCGCTGGCGGGCGAGTCGGCGGGCGGTTTCGGCGAGGTCGACGGAGATGCGCTGGGCGCCGCGGGACATGGTCGTGCCTTTCGGGGTGGGTGGGTGCTGACGGGGGCGGGGGCGCTCGGGAGCGGCTGAGGCGGCGTGGCCTGCGGCTCAGCGCACGGGCATGCTCCCGAGCAGGGGACAGGCACCCTTCATCCAGACATAACCAGTCATTGCCATAAAGCAAACGCTAACTTATGCATGAGACGTAGAGCAAGCGCGCCCGAGGTGGCGGGATGTCGGGGACATCTGACCGGAAACCGAGCGGCGGGCTGTCAGTGCCGACGCCTATGGTCACGGGGTGACCGTGGACTCTCGCACCGCATCAATGGCCCCGCCCAGCAATCGGCGCTCGAGCGTGCTGGTGCTCGGCGCCGTGGCCGTGACGCTGCTGCTCTGGGCGTCGGCCTTCGTCGCGATCCGGCACCTCGGCCGCGACGTGCCGCCCGGCGCGTTGTCGCTGGGTCGGCTCCTCGTCGCATCCGTCGCGCTCGGTGTCCTCGTCTTCCGTCGGCCGCGCACCTGGCCGGCCCGCCGTGACTGGCCACTGTTCCTGCTCTGCGGCGTGGGCTGGTTCGGCGTCTACAACCTCGCCCTCAACGAGGCCGAGCGCCGCATCGACGCAGGCACCTCGGCACTCATCGTGCAGATCGGTCCGATCATCGTGGCGCTGCTCGCCACCGTCTTCCTCGGCGAGAAGATGAGCCGCTGGCTCCTCATTGGCATGGCCGTGGGCTTCGCGGGCGTCGTCGTCATCGCGCGAGGGTTCTCCTCCGGTGACTCCGGCGACATGGTGGGCGTGTGGCTGGCCGTGCTCGCCGCGATCACGTATGCCGTGGGCGTGCTCGCGCAGAAGCCGCTCCTCGGGCGGTTGCCCGGCCCCGAGGTCACCTGGATCGCCTGCATCATCGGTGCGGTCGTGTGCCTGCCGTGGAGCGGCGAGCTCGTGACCGTCGTGCGCGACAGCGACGCGAGCACCTTGTGGTGGATCGCCTATCTCGGCGTCTTCCCGACGGCCATCGCCTTCTCGACGTGGGCCTATGTGCTGGCGCGGAACGATGCGGGCAAGCTGACCCTGACGACCTTCCTCGTGCCCTTCATCGCCACGCTCATCGCCTGGGCGCTGCTCTCCGAGGTGCCGCCGCCCCTGACCTTCGTCGGCGGCGCGCTGTGCATCGCGGGCGTGCTCCTGACGCGTCGCAAGTCGCGAGCGAAGCCCGTCCCGAAGAGCTGACCACCCCGAATCCCGTTCTGCGGCAAGGGTGTCGAGGTGAGAGACGGGTGTGGACAACTCTTGTGAGCCAGTCGAACATGTGTTCTACTTGAGGAGTCGGCGACCCGGGTGGGAGGAGTGAGTTCGTGCCATTCCTCGACTCCGGGCGCTCGGCTTCCAGTGCGGCCGGCGACGGCCTCAACCCGCGTGTCGTCTGGCTGCTGAGACAGGCGAAGTCGGCGTCGGGGCCGGGTCCCAAGCCATGTCCGGCACTCTCGCTCCTCGACGAGGCTGAGGCGGTGCTGTCGCAGATCGAGCGCCTCGAGGTGCACAAGGCCCGCCTCGAGGGCCGGATCGTCGATGCCTATGCGGCGCTGCACTCCGTCGAGGAGCAGCACCTCTCCCAGCTGGTTTCGACCTCGCCGGTGCCCATCACGGCCGACCAGGTCGTGACGCAGGAGATCGCGTGCGCGACCGGTGTTGGCGCGTCAGAGGTCGCGCGCAGGTTGGAGCTGGCGACGGCGCCCCGACGGCACCGGGTGCTGCGCGAGCGGTTGCGCGCCGGCTCGGTCAGCCTCCAGCGGGCACTGCGCATCGTCGCGGAGACGAGGACGCTCGCCGATGACGCCGTCCCCGAACTCGAGGCGACCGTCCTCGCGCCCGCTCGCGACGGCTCGATCCCCTCGCACCGCCTCTTCGGCGACCGGTTGCGGCGGTGCGTGCGAGCCGCCGACCCGCGTGGGCACGAGGAGCGCCGACAGGCTGCCACGGCCAGGCGCACGGTCTTCGGTCGACTGGTCGATGACGGCATGGGCACGTTCACCGTCGTGGCGCCCGCCGAGCGCGTCGTCGGGGTGCTGGACCGCGTGGACGCGATGGCACGGGCCGCGCGTGCGGCCGGCGACCCCCGCACGCTCGACCAGCTGCGCAGCGACCTGCTCTGCGACCTCGTCCTCTTCGGGCTCGTTCCGGGCCCCGAGGGCGACCGGTGCGGGTCGTGTCGCGGAGGCGGCCCTGGAGGCGGCCCTGGAGGCGGCCCGCGCACCGGTGGGGCTCGGCCCGCAGGTGCGTCTTGCTCGGACGGCGGTGCGGACTGTACCGAAGCGGACGCCGGCCCGGGGGAGGGGTTCAGCGCTGGCGGCCCGAGCTGGTCCGGCCTGTCGGACGCCCCGCCTGCGGCGGTGCGCATCGTCGTTCCGTTCGAGGTGGCTGCCGGTCTGTCCGACGCCCCGTGCGAGCTGACCGGCCACGGCTGGGTCACGGCAGCGCACGCCCGCCGGATCATCACCGCCCCCGGCTCGGTCTGGCAGCGTCTCGCGGCCGACGTCGACACCGGCCGCGCCCTCGAGCTCTCGACCGACTGCTACACCCCGACTCCCGAGATGGTCGAGCACGTCAAGGCGGTCGACGGTGTGTGTCGCGGCCCCGGGTGCCAGGTGCCGGCCGACCGGTGCGACGTCGACCACCTCCTACCGTGGCCGGCCGGCCGCACCCACGTCTCCAACCTCGACTCCCTGAGTCGCGGCTGCCACAACGGCAAGACCGCTCGAGTCTGGCGCGTCCGCCGCGCGGCCGATGATGGGATCTCATGGACCTCGCTCGCCGGCCGGGAGTACATCACCTATCCGAAGGACTGGCGTGAGCCGCTGAGTGAGCCGCTGCGCGACCGGGGCTCGGGGTCGCCGATCCGGGGCGCCTCACCGGGCCCCTCACCAGAAGATCGGCCCGACGAGGTGCCGGACTCGACACCACCGGACTCGACACCACCGGACGACCCGCCGCCGTTCTGAGCGAGGTCGGTCAGTCGCCGTAGACGTCGGCGAGCGCGGACGGGTCCGGGCAGTCGAGGGATTCGGACGCTCGTCGCACGGGTCGGTCCGAGGCTCAGTGGGCGACCGGCGTGTCGTATGCGACGGGCACGTCGTGGCGCACGCGCTCGATGTCCCGGTCGAGCGCGGCGTCCGCGCCGAACGGGGCCCGTGGGAGGGAGAACGTCCGACGGTGGTGCGGCTCGAGGGCGGCGATGATGGCGACGATCATGATGAAGAAGAAGATGGTGTCCATGGCAAAAAGTCTGCGCTCACCATGATCCCGCCACGAGTGGCAGAACAGTCGGTGTTCGACAAGATCCTGCCACCGGTGCCATGCTGGGCAGATGTTGCGCACCATCGCCGTCATCGTCCAGGAGCCCGTCGCGACGTTCGAGGTCGGCGTCCTGTGTGAGGTCTTCGGCATCGACCGCACCGACGACGGCGTCCCGGCCTTCGACTTCCGGGTCTGCTCGCCCCGTCCCGGCGAGGTGCTGCGCACCACGAGCGGCATGGGCGTCGTCGCGCCGTTCCCGCTCGAGGCCGCCCGCGGCGCCGACCTCGTCGCCATCCCCGGGGGCCCCGTCGACGGCCCCTACGACCCTCAGGTCCTCGACATCCTCCGGGACAACGCGGCACGCGGTGGCCGCGTGCTCTCGGTCTGCTCCGGCGCCTTCCAGCTCGCGGCCGCGGGCCTGCTCGACGGCCGCGAGTGCGCCACCCACTGGAGGTATGCCGCTCGGCTGGCCGAGGAGAACCCGGGAGCCCGCGTGGACCTCGACGTCCTCTATGTGGAGGACGGCCCGGTCCTGACGAGCGCTGGCACCGCCGCCGGCATCGACGCGTGTCTGCACCTCGTGCGCACCGAGCTCGGCTCAGAGGTCGCGACCCGCATCGCGCGCCGGATGGTCGTCCCCCCGCACCGCTCCGGGGGCCAGCGCCAGTTCGTCGAGACGCCCGTCCCGTCCGAACCGTGCGAAGGGCTCCAGGACGTCATGGAGTGGGTCTCGGAGCGACTCGACGAGGAGCACTCGATCCCCTCGCTCGCCAAGCGGGCCGCCATGTCCGAACGCACCTTCGCCCGGCGGTTCACAGCCGAGGTCGGCACGACTCCGCACAAGTGGCTGACGAGTCAGCGCGTGCTCCGTGCGCGCCACCTGCTCGAGTCCACCGACCTCGACGTCGAGCGCATCGCCCGCGAGAGCGGCTTCGCGACGGCCGCCGTCCTGCGCCACCACTTCCAGCGCCAGATCGGCATCCCGCCGGTCGCCTACCGCCGTGCCTTCACGAAGCAGCCGGTCAGCGCCTGACGCATCCGCCACCCGTCGTCGCGCCGCGCGGACATCGCATTCGCCGGTCGAGCGCTCGGCCGACTGTTCCGTCTCGAGGGCTGTCTGCCGATGTATCAGCAGAACGCTAGAGAGGCAGATACATCTGGATCGACCCGCCGTCAGCCGTTGCGACGGGCGATCGCGGTCGAGAGGGCGGTCGCGAAACCGCACCACGCGGCATACGGCGACAGGGCGATTCCGGCGCCCTTGCTGACCGTCCCCGCACGGCGGGCCAGGTCGGCTGAGCTCGCGGTGAGCAGGGCGGCCTCGGCCGCAGCCACCCACGGCCTGCGGGAGCGCCAGAAGAGCACGCTCCACGCTGCGTTGAGGGCCAGGTTGGTGCCGAACGCCTTGAGGTAGGCGTTGCGCCCCTCGCTGTCGCCGGCCTTGTCGTACGCGTTGAGCGCGGTCGCCGAGCTCGCCGCGATGTCGGCGTAGAGCGCGGTCCACACGATCGGGAAGGCGAGGGTCGGGGGCTGCCACTCCGGCAGGTCGAGCGAGCGGTACCACGTCGAATCGGGCTTGGTGGCAAGGGAGCCCACGGCGACGGTCGCGACGGTCGCTGCACTCGTCAGGGCGAGGTTGCGCATCGCGGTGTCGGGCTTCACGGTGCGCATCGCCGAACGGACGGCCGTGTCGAAGTCGGTGAAGCCCCCCGGCACGTCGAAGAGCTCCTGCAGGTCGTTCTCCTTGGCGACGACCTCGTGCACGAGGCTGCCGACGAGCGGCTTGGCCAGCCCGGCCGAGATCGGGGTGACGAGCCCGACCCAGTGGCTCGCGAGGCGCGGTGTCAGCACCGGCACGGTCACGACGAGCGGCCGGCGGCGACCCGTGGCGTCGGAGAACCGCGCGATCATCTCGCGGTAGGTGAGCACCTCGGGGCCGCCGATGTCGAAGGTGCGGTTGACCTCGGGCGGGAGGCTGCCGGCGCCCACGAGCAGCGTGACGACGTCGTCGATCGCGATCGGCTGGATCTTGTTGTCGAGCCACTTCGGCGCGACCATCGCTGGCAGCCGCGTCGTCAGGTAGCGGAGCATGTCGAAGGACGCCGACCCGTCGCCGAGCACGACGGCGGCCTGGAGCACCGCCGTCGGCACGCCCGAGTCGAGCAGGATGCGGCCGACCTCGACGCGCGAGGCCAGGTGCGGCGAGAGGATCTCGTCGTCCGGGTGCAGGCCGCCGAGGTAGACGATGCGCGAGACGCCGGCCGACGTGGCCGCCTCGGAGAAGTGCGTCGCGGCCTCGCGGTCGCGCTCGGCGAAGTCGGGCTGGTCGTCCATCGAGTGCACGAGGTACCAGGCGGCGTCGACATCCTCGAGCGCCCGGCGCATGTCGTCGGCCGACCCCACGTCGCCCTCGGCCACCTCGACGCGGTCGACCCACGGCTTGCCGTCCATCGAGGCGCGGCGCCGGGTCAGGACGCGGACCGTCCAGCCCTCGTCGAGCAGCCGGGGGACGACCTGGCCGCCGACGTAGCCGGAGGCTCCGGTCACGAGGGCCCTGCGGGGTGGGGTCATGGGATCACCTGGTCAGCTCGAGGGCGGGTGGGAGGAGCAGGAGCATCCCGGTCGACCACGTCACGTGCGTGATGATCGGCCCGAGGATGCCGCCCGTGACGCGTCGCTGCAGCGCGGTGACGAGACCGATGATGGCGGCCGCGAGCACGAGGAGCGGGATCCCGCTGCCGACGGTCGTCAGGGCGTAGAGCACGGTCGTGATGGCGACCGCGTGGGACGGGAGGGCGGCATACAGCGCGCCGCGGAAGTAGAGCTCCTCGACGATGCCGTTGACCATGGTGATGGCGAGCACGACGGGCAGGGACCCGAAGCGGGCATGGTCGAGCAGCTGGTCGACGGGCTCGCGCAGGAACGGGACGCGCGCGACCACGAGGGCGCCGACCAGGAAGACGAGGAGAAGCAGGGCGCCGAGGGCGAGGGACTGCACGACCGGCCGGGACTCTCGCTCGCCCGAGCGGGTGTGGCCACGACCGAAGTGGAGCGGGCCGGACGCGATCGCGCCGATGCCCCACACCGCGGCGAGGGCGATCGAGGCGGTGTAGAAGAGCGGGTCACCCGCGGGGACGCGCAGCGCCCACGCGAGCACGACCGATCCCACGACGAGCGTGACGGCGACGACGACGCGACGCCGCATTCGCGCCTCTGGTGGGTCGACGTGCTGCTCGCGCACCGGCTCGAGCAGGGCGGCGTCGAGGAAGGCGCGCAGCTCGGCGACGGGTCCTCTCACGTGCTCTCCTCCTCGCTTTCCTCGGGTCTGATCGTCTCAGCGTCGCGCGCGCTCGTAGCGGGCCAGGGTCTCCTTGCGCTCGTCGTCGTGGTCGACGACCGGCTGGGGATACTTCTCGTCGTACCCGTTGTCGTGCCTCCACGGCTCGTGGGCCGCGGCGCCCGACAGGTGCCGCAGCTCGGGCACCCACCGGCGCACGTACTCGCCGTCGGGGTCGAACTTCTTCCCCTGGGTCACCGGGTTGAAGACCCGGAAGTAGGGCGAGGCGTCGGTGCCGGTGCCCGCGACCCACTGCCAGCCGTGGTTGTTGGAGGCGATGTCGCCGTCGACGAGGTGGTCGAGGAAGTGCTGCGCCCCGACCGGCCACCACACGTGGAGGTCCTTGGTGAGGAAGCTCGCCGTGATCATCCGGACCCGGTTGTGCATCCAGCCCTCCTCGAGGAGCTGGCGCATGCCCGCGTCGACGATCGGGTAGCCGGTGCGGCCCTCGCGCCACGCGTCGACGAGCCGGTCGGTCTCGGGGCCGGAGTCGTAGGGCAGCTTCGCGAGCTCGGGCCGCAGGTCGTGCCACGCCGAGTCGGGTTGGTGCCAGAGGACATCGGCGTAGAACTCCCGCCAGATGAGCTCGGTGACGTAGGTGCCTGCCGCCTGCGACCGCCCGGCGGAGTGCGCCGCGATGTCGGCGAGGATCGTGCGCGGGTGGATCTCGCCGTACTTCAGCGGCGCCGACAGTCGCGAGGTCGTGTCGAGGTCGGGTCGGTCGCGTTCCTTGTCGTATGCCGTCAGCCCGTCGTGGAGGAAGCTCTCCCACCGCTTCAGCGCGGCGGCTTCGCCGGCCTCGAGCTTCGAGGCCGGCGCGCCCCGGGGGAGGGCGTCGCTGCGCACGTCGTCGCGCAGCCACGGGATGCGCTTGGGGCGCTCGGCCGGGGCGGGGCGCCCGTGCTGGTGCCAGGCCTTGGCGAACGGCGTGAACACCTTGTAGGGCGAGCCGGACTGGTTGACGATGCGACCCGGCCCCACGGCATACGGCGTGCCGGTGCCGATGAGCTCGCGCCCGTCGTCGGCGAGGGCCTTCTCGACGGCCTCGTCGCGGCGGCGGCCGTAGGGGGTCGTCTCGCGCGAGACGTGCACCTGCTGGGCGCCGACCTCCTGAGCGAGCTCCGGGATGACGTCGACGGGGTTGCCGCGCCGGATGACGAGCGCGCCCCGGGTGTCCTTCGACAGCGACGCGACCGAGGCGAGCAGCCGCCGGGTGCGCGGCGTGTCGTTCTCGAGCAGCCGGGGGTCGAGGACGAAGACGGGCAGCACGTGGGTGGCGGAGTCGATGGCCGCGAGCAGCGCCGGGTGGTCGCTCAGGCGCAGGTCGCGCCGGAACCACAGGATCGACGTCGTGGCCGCTGTCATCAGGCGGCCGCGGCTGCGGCGCCCTCCCGCTCGAACCGGACCTGCGCGACGTCGAGGTAGCCCGTCGCGAAGCCGGCCTCGCAGTAGGCGAGGTAGAACTCCCACTTGCGGCGGAACGTCTCGTCGAAGCCCAGTGCGTGGACCTCGGGCCAGCGGGCGAGGAAGGTCTGACGCCAGCGCCTCAGGGTCTCTGCGTAGTCGGCGCCGAAGGCCTCGACCGCCGTCATGCGCAGGCTCGTGGCGGCGTCGGTCGTCTCGCTCATCGCCTGGAGGCTCGGGATGAGGCCGCCGGGGAAGATGTGCTTCTGGATCCAGCCGTAGGAGTGCTTCGTGGCCATGAGGCGCTCGTGCGACATGAGGATCGCCTGCACGGCCGCGATGCCACCCGGGGCGAGGCGCTCGTCGATGGTGCGGAAGTAGGTCTCCCAGTACTCCTCGCCGACGGCCTCGATCATCTCGACGCTGACGACGGCGTCGTAGACACCCTCGACCTCGCGGTAGTCCTGGATGCGGATGTCGACCGTGTCCGTGAAGCCGGCGTCGGCCACGCGCTGCCGGGCGAGCGCCGCCTGCTCCTTGGAGAGGGTGACGCTCGTGACCGTGGCGCCGCGCCGCGCCGCCTCGAGGGCGAGCGTGCCCCAGCCGGTGCCGATCTCGAGCACCCGGCTGTCCTGGCCGACCTTGGCCATGTCGAGGATCGCGTGCACCTTGCGCAGCTGTGCCTGCTCGAAGGACTGCGTGCGCAGCGGCTGGTCCTCGTCGAAGATCGCCGAGCTGTAGCTCATCGTCTCGTCGAGGAAGGTGGCGAAGAGGTCGTTGGACAGGTCGTAGTGGGCCTCGATGTTGCGGCGCGAGCCGAGCAGCGAGTTGTTCTGGATGCTCGGGATGCGGCGGTCGACGAAACCACGCAGCCGCAACCAGCCCTCGGGCACGGCCGTCGTCATCCGTTCGGCGAACGGCATGAGCAGCTCCGCGAGGTCGGTGCCCTCGGCGGCCTTCCAGTCGCCGGCCATGTAGGCCTCGCCGATCCCGATCTTGGGGTGGTGCGCGAGCCGCTCGAAGAGGGCCGTCGGGCGCACGATCTCGAGACCGGGACGGTCGGCCCGGCGGGTGCCGCCGCCGAGCAGCATGCCGTCCGGCATGACGACGTCGACGGGCACGCGCTTGGCGACCTGGGCGAGGATGCTGCGGGCCAGACGGGCACGCACGCACAGCACGCGCAGGGTGGGTCGGCGCAGGCACAGCGGGGATGCCATGGTCGGTGACGTGGCGGCGGACTGGGCGGTCATCGGACGGCCTCCTTGGGGTGGCGGGGGCGGGGCATGACGGGTAGGCGGCGCAACCACAGTCGAATGCCGTGTACCCGGATGAGAGCCGTCACCCTCTGGGTGACGAGACCGTGACGTCGGACGAGACGGAGCAGCGCACGGGTCGTGGCCGGCTCCGGGGTGCCGCGGGTGACCGCGGTCATGATGCGTTCACCACCGCGGTCGAGTCCCACGGTCACGGCGACGGTGTCGGGCTCGAGGACGAGGCGGACGGCATACTCCCCGCTCGTGTCGTTGAACGGCGAGACGTAGAACGCCTTGTCGACGGTCGCCGTGCCGTCGTCCCGGACGTCGAGCAGGTAGGCGTGGCGCTCGCCGTACGTGTTGTGCACCTCGAAGACGACGGCGAGCAGCGAGTGGTCGGGCCGCAGGCACCAGAACACCGACAGCGGGTCGAAGGTGTGCCCGAGCATGCGGGCGTTGGCGAGCATGAGCACCCGGTCACCGGCGGTCAGCGTCACACCGCGCGCCGCGAGGAACCGCTCGACGTCACCCCGGATGCCGCCGCCGAGCCGACCGCCGTCGAGGTGGTCACGGGCGTCGAAACGCGCGAGCAACCTTGCCGGCCAAGGAAGTCGGGGCAGGTCGGCCAGGTCCACCAGCCATTGGTAGTGGCCGTAGGTGAAGCTGTGGTGCAGCGGCGTGCGGCGCGAGTGTGCCACGGTGCCGTCGACGAGCGCAGGCACCTGCGGCGGAGTGAGGACGGCCGTCACCAGCGCACCCCGAAGGACTCGGCGGCTTCCACGCCGGAGCGGCACCCGTCCTCGTGGAAGCCCCACCCGAGGTGCGCGCCGGCGAAAGCCAGACGGTCGCCGCCGCCCTCGCGCAGCCGGGACGCAGCCTCGACGGCCTCGCGTGTGAAGACGGGGTGCTCGTAGGACATCCGCGCCGTGACGAGCGACTCGTCGACGGCGCCGCCGGGGTTGAGCGTCACGACGTGGTCCTCGGCGTCGGTGATGCCGTGCAGACGGTTCATCCAGTAGCTGACGGTGACGTCGGGCGCGGGAGCGTCGCAGGCGTGCATGTGGTAGTTCCACGAGGCCTTGGCCTGGCGCGGCTTCGGCAGGACCGAGGAGTCGCGGTGGAGCCAGGTCTCGTTGCGGGAGTAGCGGATCGCCGACAGGTCGCGCTTCTCGTCTGGGGTCGCGTCGGCGAGCAGGTCGAGGGCCTGGTCGGCGTGCGTGGCGACGACGGCACGGTCGAAGGTCGCGGTCCGTCCGTCGCGGACGAGCACGTCGACACCGTCGTCATGCCTCGTCACGGCTGTCACCGGGCTCTCCTTGCGCACGTCGGGCAGGCGCTCGACGAGCCGGTCGACGTAGGTGGCCGACCCGCCGGTGACGGTGCGCCAGGTCGGCGAACCCGTCACCGTCAGCATGCCGTGGTGGTCGAGGAACCGGAAGAGGTGGCGGGCCGGGTACGACGACGCGTCGAGGTCGCCGCACGACCACACGCAGGCCACCAGCGGGATGGCGAAGTGGCGCACAAAGTAGGCGGAGAAGCCCTGTGCGGCAAGGAACTCGCCCCATGTGGGGTCCTGCGACTCGTCAGCCAGCAGGGCGCGGGCGGCCTGGTGGAAACGCGGGACGTCCTTGAGCATGCGGATGAAGCGCGGGTCGGCGAGGCGCCGTTTCTGGGCGAACATCCCCTTGGGGCCGCGCCCGCCGGCATACGACAGCCCGCAGCCCTCGCACGTGATGCTCATGCTCATCTCGGTCGGCTGCGTCGGCACGTCGAGCTCGCGAAAGAGGCGCAGCAGGTGCGGGTAGGTCTTCTCGTTGTGGACGATGAAGCCGCTGTCGATGCGCAGGCTTCCGTCGCGCCCGCGGACGTCGTGGGTGTGTGCGTGCCCGCCGAGACGCGTGTCGCTCTCGAAGAGGGTGACGTCGTGGGTCGCGCTCAGGACGTGGGCGGCGGTCAGTCCGGACACGCCCGCACCGATGACGGCTGCGGTCGGTCGGGCCGCGCCGGATCCGGCGGGTGTGTCGGTTCGGTTCGGTCGAGTCACCGAGGCCTCCTGGCTGATGTGGTCCCGTGTGGTTCGGCGCGGAGCTCCGACCGGATTGCCGGGAGGACGGGGTGCGGTGGGGTGCGTTGTCCATCCTTCGTCCACACCGTAGAGTGGCTGTTCAAGGTCTGTCAAAGGTTGGAGAAGGTATGGAGATCGAGCGCAGCGTCACCGTGGGCCAGCCCGTCGACCGAGTCTTCGCCTACCTCAGCGACTTCACGAACACGACCGAATGGGATCCCGGCACCGTGCGCACCGAGCGGGTGGCCGGGGACGGGGGAGTGGGCACGCGCTACCACAACGTGTCGAAGTTCCTCGGCCGTGAGACGGAGCTCGACTACCTCGTCGTCGAGCACGTGACCGGTGAGAAGTTCGCGCTCCGCGGCGAGAACGCGACCGTCGTCGCCAAGGACACCATGACGTTCGTGCGGACGACCAAGGGATCGGCGGACCCCGCGTCCGAGGGCACGACCGTCACCTACCGCGCCGAGTTCGAGTTCAAGGGGCTGGCTAAGCTCGTCGCCCCGTTGTTCGCGCCGGCCTTCAAGAAGCTCGGTGACGAGGCCGAGCAGGGCATGCGAGACGCCTTGGGCAGGTTGGGGTAGCCGATGTACACCATCAAGCGTGCGGCGGAGCTGACCGGGATCAGCGTCGCCACCCTCCGCGCCTGGGAGCGCCGCTACGGGGTCGTCAGCCCCCAGCGCTCCGATGGCGGTTATCGCCTCTACGGCCCCGAGGACGTCCGCGCCCTCGCGATCATGAACTCCCTCGTCAACGAGGGGTGGTCCGCCCGGGAGGCCGCTGCCGAGACGACCCGTCGGCTCTCGAGCCGCGACGCCGCCGGCCGTGAGGCCCCCTTCGGGCGGGGTGACCGTGAGGTCCGTGGCGGTCGGGTCGCCCCGCTGCGACCCGGCGGTCGCTACCAGTCGGAGGACGCCGAGGCGTTCATCCGCGCGGCCGAGCGTCTCGACTCCGCGTCGGCGACGGCGGTCCTCGACGCCCGCTTCGCCCTCGGCACGTTCGAGCACGTCGTCGACGACTGGCTCATGCCGACCCTCGCGCTCGTCGGTGAGGCCTGGGCGCACGGCCGGCTCACCGTGGCCGGTGAGCACCTCGTGTCGTATGCCGTCCAGCGGCGCCTCGCGGCCGCCTACGAGGTCGCGTCGGTGCGCGGCGACGGCCCGACCCTGCTCGTCGGGCTCCCGCCCGGCGCCCGCCACGAGCTCGGGCTGCTCGCCTTCGCCGTGGCCGCCCGGCGGGCCGGCTTCGCGACCGTCTACGTCGGCGCGGACCTGCCGGTCGAGGACTGGCTGCGGGCGATCGAGGCCCGGCGCGCCGCCGGCATGGTCATGGCCGTGCCGCGCAACATCGACATCGCCACGGCCCAGGAGATCGTCGACACGGTGAGCCGCACCCACCCCGAGGTCGTCATCGGGCTCGGCGGCAGCCAGCAGAACGAGATCAACGGCACCTGCGTGCACCTCGGCCACTCGATCACCGTCGCGGTCGGCGAGATGATGCGGCGGCTGCGCGTCCCCGCCTAGCCCAGGCCCACGTCTTCGCGAAACCTACCTCACGGCATACGCCGTCGCGTACGTTCGTCGCGTGACCGCGGGTCCGCAGCAGCCGGCACGGTGGGAGCGGCGGCTCCCCGGGGTCGCGGTGCTGCGCCGGTACGACCGGGTGTGGCTGCGCGGTGACGTGCTCGGCGGCATCACGGTCGCCGCCTACCTCGTGCCCCAGGTCCTCGCGTACGCCGAGGTGGCCGGGCTGCCCGCCGTCACCGGCCTGTGGGCTGCCGGTCCGGGTCTGCTCGTCTACGCGCTGCTCGGCTCCTCGCGCCAGCTCTCGGTCGGCCCCGAGTCGACGACGGCGCTCATGACGGCCGCCGGGATCGGGGCGCTCGTCACGGCCGCGGGGGGTATGGCGATGCGCCAGGAGGCGGCGGCGCTGCTCGCGATCGTGGTCGGGCTCATCTGTCTCGCCGGGTTCGTCCTGCGGCTCGGCTTCCTCTCCGACCTGCTCTCGAAGCCCGTCCTCGTCGGCTACATGGCGGGCATCGCGGCGCTCATGGTCGTCAGCCAGATCGGCAAGGTCTTCGGCATCACCGTGGAGGGCGAGTCGTTTGTCCAGGAGGTCAAGTACGTCCTGACCCATCTCGGCGACACGCACCTGCCGACGCTCTTCCTGTCGCTCAGCGTCCTCGCCGTCCTCTTCGCCTTCCAGCGCTTCGCGCCGACCTGGCCCGGTCCCCTCATCGCGATGCTGGGCGCCACGGTCGTCGTCGCGGTCTTCGACCTCGTCGACCGGGCCGGCGTCCACGTCGTCGGTCCGGTGCCGGAGGGTCTGCCGGCCCTGACGCTGCCCGACGTCGGCGACGTGGACCTGTGGGCTCTTCTGCCGGCGGCGCTCGGCATCGCCGTCGTCGGCTACTCCGACAACGTCCTGACCGGCCGTGCCTTCGCCGCCCGGCGCCGCGAGTCCATCGACAGCGACCAGGAGTTCCTCGCGCTCGGCACTGCCAACGTCGCGACCGGCCTCTTCCAGGGCTTCCCGATCAGCTCGAGCGGCAGCCGCACCGTGATCGCCGACACGATGGGCGCCCGAACCCAGCTGCACTCGCTCGTCTCCCTCGTCCTCGTCGTCGCGACCCTGCTCTGGCTGGGCCCCGTCATCGCAGCCTTCCCGACGGCGGCCCTCGGCGCCGTCGTCGTCTTCGCCGCGATCCGGCTCGTCGACGTCGCGGAGCTGCGGCGGATCGCGGCCTTCCGGCGCAGCGAGCTCGTCCTGGCGCTCGCGACGACGGCCGCGGTGCTGCTCTTCGGTGTGCTCCCCGGCATCGGGGCGGCCATCGCGCTGTCCGTGCTCGACTTGTTGCGGCGCATCGTCCACCCGCACGACGGGGTCCTCGGCTACGTGCCGGACGTCGCCGGCATGCACGACATCGACGACCACCCCAATGCCCAGCAGGTGCCCGGCCTCATCGTCTACCGCTACGACTCGCCGCTCTTCTTCGCCAACTCCGACGACTTCACCAAGCGCGCGATCGCGGTCGTCGACCGGGTGTCGGCGCCCGAGCGCGTCGAGTGGTTCCTGCTCAACGCGGAGGCGAACACGGAGGTGGACCTCACCGCCGTCGACGCGCTCGAGCTGCTGCGCGACACGCTCGACCGTCGCGGCATCGTCTTCGCGATGGCCCGCGTCAAGCAGGACCTGCGCGAGTCGCTCGAGGCCGGGGGGTTCGTCGAGAAGGTGGGGGCCGACCTCATCTTCCCGACCCTTCCGACGGCCGTCGCCGCGTATGCCGCGTGGTACGAGCGCGCCCACGGCTTCGGTCCCCCGGGGCTGCGCATCCCTCCCGTGCCGGGGCAGCCCGAGCCGGAGGCCTAGCCTGACCGGCATGCACTCCGACCAGCTGACGCCGACAGTCGTCGCGATCCATGTCGCCAAGGGTCGTCGGCTGCCGATGCGCTCGGTGCCGAGCGTCGAGGCCGAGGCCGGTGCCGGGCTCGTCGGGGACCGCTACCACGGGAGCAGGCACCGACACGTGACGATCCAGTCGTTGCCCGACCTCGAGGCGGGCGCCACTGACCTCGGTCGACCGGTCGATCCGGGGCTGACCCGGCGCAACCTCACCATCTCCGGCGGCACGATCCCGACGAAGCCCGGCGCCCGCGTCACGATCGGCGGCGTCGAGCTCGAGGTCGTGCGCATCGCTGCCCCGTGCCGGCTCCTCGACGACACCCTCGGGCCGGGTGCCGCCCGGGCGCTGCATGCGCGGGCCGGGACGGTGTTCCGGCTGCTGTCGTCCGGCACGATCAGCGTCGGTGAAGAGGTCGATCTCTCCCCGTCAGACTGACGGCGACGGGACGCCTAGCTCGGCGTCCGACGGCAGGATGCCCGACAGCAGGAACCAGATGTCGGTCGGGGTGGTGGGCACCAGCGTCAGGCGGTCATCGGTGCTGGTGTCGGCCGCGCTCTCGAGCGCCAGCATGCCCGCCGCGGTGTCGAGCACGCAGACGCGGCGGCTCACGAGGTCGGCGTCGGACCGAACGGGCCGGCCGGGAGGAGCCCATGAGACCTCTGCCGTCCAGAAGCACCATGCACCGGCCCGGACGAGCTCTGCCGGCTCGCCCCATCGCGGGGTGAGGACCGAGGCGAGGTCGTCGGCCGCGCGTGCTCGTCGGTGGTCTTCCGGGTCGATGAGCGCGTCCAGCAGCTCAGCGGTCACGGTCACCGTGCCCTGGTCCAGCCGTGGGCGCGGACGGAGCCGGACCAGCCGTGCGATGGTGGTGGGCACGAATTCCGTTGCCACGCCGGCGAAGTCGTAGGTGCCGTCACCGACGTCGGCGAGGACGGCGGAGAGGACCGACATCCAGCCCTGGTGGACGAGCAGGCCCTGACGTGAGGACACGACCGCCTCGAGCCGCGCCAGCGGACGGGTGACCGCTGCCAGACCGGGGGCCAGGACCTGGTGCGGGCGGCCGTCGACGAGGACTCCCGCGGCAGACAGGTCGGCCGCGGCGGATCGGTCAGCCCCTGCGGACCGGGCGGCGCTTGCCTCGAGGTCGACGAGGGCCTCGAAGGCGCGCGGGTCGAGCCGCACCCGACCGACGGTGGGGTCGAACTGGATGGTCACGCGGTCCCTCCCCGTGCTCCCGCGGGTGCCACGACGAGGCTCGAGAAGACGTGGGCGAGCAGTTCTGCCTGCGCCGCCCAGGCCAGCGTGCTCGTGGTGGCGGTCAGGGTCACGCCCACGCCGTCGACGACCGTGGAGCGCTGCTCCACGGTGACCGAGCGGTTGTCCTCGGTGGCGTACGTCGCGAGACGGCGCAGGCCGGGCTGGCCGCCGACCGCGAGACGCTCGGCATCGAGCGGGACGTAGTCGGCGAGGTGGGCGGCGAGGTAGGACTCCGTGCCGATCTGCCAGTCGCGCAACGACATCGCGACGTCGGTGACGGTGAGCACGAGGTTGGCGCGGAACAGGCCCTCCTGCTCCGGCTCGACGGCGACGAGCTCGACGCCGTCGTGCGGGTGGTGGACGGTCTCCCACGCATCGGGGACGAGCAGCGAGACGGCTCCGTCGGCGACGACCTCGCGACGAGGGTCCCCCGGGGCGGGCAGGCTCATCGACGACGCCCTCGGTCGCGGCGTGACTCGCCGATGACGCGGACCTGCAGGCGGGGCGCCCGGGCCTGCTGCGACCAGTGCGGCACGTACCAGCGCGGCACGGGCAGGAAGAGGCCACCCCAGAGGCTCACGACGAGGCCGACGAGCAGGAGCGGGACGAAGGCGAGGGCGCCGGGGTGGGCGCCGTTGCCGTAACCGCGGAGTCCCGCCGTGGCAGCGAGGACGAGGGCCAGTCCGGGGAGCCAGAAGAGCACTGCGGACTCCTGGAGGCGGTCACCCACCCACCAGCGCGCCCCCTCCGTCCGGCCCAGGCGCGACCAGACGACGAACCCGAGCATGGCTACGGCGACGACGACGAGGAGGGCGGACACGGCCACGACTCTACCCACGGCCAAGGACCAGGACTGGACGGCACGGGCGGGTCGGCATCAGTCGAACAGCCCGCCGATGAAGTGGCCGGCGGACTCGAACCCGTCGCTGATCGTGTGGCCCGCCCACTCGGCGGCATCTCCCACTGGACCCACCACCTGGTCGCTCACCCAGCCGCCGACGACGCCGCCGAGACCGCCGCCGACGAAGCCGCCGATGGCTCCACCGATGACGGCGCCGACGGGACCTCCGACGGCCGCGCCGACGAGGGCGCCGCCCTGGGCTCCGGCCCAGGCCCCCGCCCAGGAGCCGGCGGCCGTGACGGCGCCGGCCGTGGCCGAACGCGTGACCCGCTGGGTCGTGCCCATCGTCGGGTCGGCGGAGTCCTTGTTCCACTGCCCGAACGCCGAGGTCGCGAACGAGGTCACGGTGCCGGCCCGTCCGGCCCACTTCGAGGCGGTGCCCCACTTGGCGACAGTGGCCGCGCGATACGGGTTGGCCTGCCAGTTGCGCGCCTGGTTCATCGACCAGGCGGAGGCCCAGCGGCCGGTGGGACGCGGGAGGTAGCCGTAGCGCCCGTTGGCCATGTAGCCGCGGGGCTGCCAGCGCCCGAAGTGGTTGCGCTGCAGGTAGGAGGCGAGCACGCTCGTGCCGAACATCGTGTTCGCCGTGACGAGCCCGGGCCAGGCGAGGAACGACGCCGAGTCGTCGGGCGCGAGGTTGGACTGCGTGAGCAGCTTCTCCCAGAAGGAGTCCCCGCCGGGGCCGCCAGCGGGTCCGCCGCCAGCAGGTCCGCCACCACCGGGCAGACCAGCGGTGACGAACGCCGCCGAGGTGATCGAGGCCCCGTTGCCGCTGGTGCCGCGCTGGGCCTCGGCGTTGCGGGAGAGCCGGTCACCGAGGCGACCCAGGTCCGTGCCGAACCTGTCCATCTGGGTCTCGATCGCGGGCCACTGGGAGATCAGCGACTGGAGGTTCTCGCCACCCCAGTTGCCCTTGAGCGCACCGAGCACGCCGCTGACGGCCTGTCGTGAGGCGGCGGCCTCACGCGCGTAGTTCACGAGCAGCTCGGCGGACCGGTCGAGTGCATCCGGGTCGGCGCCCTTGCGATAGATGGCCATCGCTCCCCCTGTCGGTCCTGGCGCGGACCCTCGGCTCCTCTGGTCTGTCGGCCGGACGACGGTGTCGGTGACAGTGTGACGTGTCGTCGGCGGTGCAGAGCCTACGTGCGGGTGCGGGCACCCGCGATGGGGAGCGCTCCCCATCACGTCATGCGGAGGTCTGCTCCCGAGTGTGGACCGGGTCGGCGGGCAGCGCCGCGACGACCTCCTGCCAGATGCTGCCCGTGGTGGTGCCCGAGAGCACCGGCCCGGCAGCGTCGTCCTCGACGCGGAGCGCCCCTGCCGGGGTGTCGAGCCAGACGACCCGCTGGGTCGACGTGCTGCCACTGTGGCGGTGTGCCACGTCCAGGCCGCACGAGCGCCACGACCCGGTCCGGAGACACGCCGCGACGGCCGGCCAGGGTGCCGCGGCCGCGGCCAGCTCTGCGGCGGCGTCGTTTCGCCGCGACCCGCTCGGGCTCAAGAGAGCGTCACAGGCGCCACCGTCCACCGGCCCGCCCCGGCCGTCGAGCCGGGGGCGTGGCTGCAGGTGGGTGAGGTGCGCGATGGTGGCGGGTAGGAACGCCGCCTCGATCTCGAGCAGGTCCGCCACCTCGTCGCCGTGGTCGACGACGAGCGCACTGACGCGGTGGACCCAGCCCTGGTGCAGCCGGGTCGAGCTCGGGGTGGCCACCTCGACCTCCAGCCGTGCGGACGGACGAGCCACGGCGTCGAGACGCTCACGCAGGGCCGGGTGGAGGCGCCCGTCGACGAAAACACCTGCGCGCGCGAGGGATTCGCGCTGACCGGCGCTGAGCCCGTTCCGCTCGTCGACATGGAGGTCGACGAGGGCGAGCACGGTTGCGACGTCGGCGTGGAGGCGGCCGGTGGACGCGTCGAAGTGCGGTGTCTGCGGTCGACCCGCAGCCATGGTCCAGCTGTTCGTCTGCATGCCGTCTGAACCCGTCCCCCCCGGGAATTCCCCTTGACGAGCCCACCCCCGTGCTGGGCTCGGTGCCCATCATGGGGCACGGCCACGAATCGTGGCGGCGTTTTGCGTCGAGTCGAGTCGAGTCGGGTTGAGGGCGAGTCGAGTCCGAGTCGGCGCGGTCGGTGTGGCCGACGGTCAGACGCCAGAGGTCACGGCTCGGCGCGGACGTCGAGGCCCACCGAGACCGTGTCCCCCTCCTGGACGTCCTCCGCACGACGGACGGCGAGCTTGAGCGGCACGACGTAGCTGCCGTCCTTCGGCCAGAGCGAGGTCGCCCACCTCGTGCCGCCGATACACGCGGTGACCGGGATCATGCCCCAGCCGTAGCTGACGTGGGCGACGTCGTGCAGGGCCTGCGCCTCGTCATCGGGCACGGTGACGAAGTAGTAGGGCGCGGGTCCTCGCCACTCCCAGACCTCACCGCTGAACTCCAGCTCCATGACGTCAATATGGCAGCCGGCGCGGCGGAAGGCGTCGAAGGGCGCCGTCGTCTCCGTCGTGACCTGGCGCTCCGATCTCGCGCGCTGTCAGGCGTCGTCGCGTTCGGGCAGGACCGGCTGGTCCGTGGGGTAGAGACCGACGGCCAGGCCGTAGACCGTGTCGCCCGAGCGGGGGAGTGCGGTGAACTCACGCACGAGGCCCTCGACCCGGCGCCAGAACTCCGAGGCGCTCTCGCGTGGGATCCGCGCGTGGCGCAGCGTCGAGTAGAGCGTGTCGTCCTCGTGGGCTGGCACGGACTCGGCGGCGGCGACGGACAGCGCGTTGACGCATACGGGGGTCGTCTCGTCGCAGGGTCGGCGCGCGATGCCGATCGTGATGGTGCGGCCGGTGCGTCCGTAGTAGCGCTCGTCGATGGCCCGGACCCTGCGAGTTCGGACGACGCGGAGCATGCCGGCGTCGACGAGCACGGCGACGTGGTGGGCCACGGTGCTCTTGGGCCGGCCGACGGCAGTGGCCAGCTCGGCGACGGTCGCGGCCCGTTCGAGCACGAGGTCGAGGATCGACGACCGGAGGGGGTCGGCGATGGCTCGCAGCTGGGCAGGTGTCGTCAGCTCCACCGCGTTGGGGAGCTCGTAGTCGGGGAGCTGCTGGCTATTGATCGACATTGTTGGATCAGTCTAGATTGTTGGATCAACAGCACGGGAACCTTCGAGCACAGGAGCAAGCATGGCCGACGTCCTCCTCCTCCACCACGCCCAGGGACAGACCCCGGGCTTCCTCGCCTTTGCCGACGCCCTGCGGACGGCCGGGCACACGGTCCACGCGCCGGACCTCTACGCCGGCCGGAGCTTCGTGACGCTCGACGAGGGCATGGCCAACGCGCGGTCGATCGGCTTCGGCACCCTGCTCGAGCAGGGCGTCGCAGCGGCCGAGGGGCTGCCCGAGGGCGCGGTGTATGCCGGCTTCTCCCTCGGCGTCATGGCCGCCCAGCGCCTCGCGCAAACCCTTGCCGGAGCCGGCGGCGCCATCCTGCTCGACTCGGCGATCCCGTTGGGTGAGTTCGCCCCCGGCTGGCCGGAAGGGGTCCCGGTGCAGATCCACGGCGGCGAGGCCGACGAGTTCTTCATGGACGAGGGCGACGTCGACGCGGCCCGGGCCGTCGTGGCGGCCGCCGGGGACGGCGAGCTCTTCACCTACCCCGGCTGCGGCCATCTCTTCGCCGACGCCAGTGCGACGGCCTACGACCCGGAGGCGGCCGCTCTCGTGCAACAGCGCGTGCTCGACTTCCTCGCGAGAGTCTGACGCCGGCACCGGTCGTCAGCCGGGAGGGCCGCCGGGGACCAGGGAGTAGTAGACCTCGTCCGACCGGGTGCCGTCGGGGTTGGGCAGTCGAGCGCTGAGGTGCCCCTCCATCCGGAAGCCGGCCTTGGCGGCTGCCTTGCCGGATGCGACGTTGCCGACCTTGTGCCCGAGCTCGAGTCGCGCGAGGCCCGCCTCCTCGAACGCCCAGCTCGAGACGAGCCGCAGCGCGCGCGTGGTGAACCCTCGTCCACGGAAGGCCGGGAGCACGCCGTAGCCGACGAGGCCGGTCCCTGGTGGTCCCATGCGCAGGACGCCGATGACGCCGGCACCCTCGCCGGAGTCGACGTCGACCATGACGAAGCGAGCCGCGCGGCCTCGACGCCATTCCAGAGCGGCGCGTGCTGCTTGGCGGCGGGCGTCGTCGTCGGTCAGTCGCCGCCCCTCGAAGTCCCAGCGCAGCGACTCCTCGTCGTTGTGCTCGTCGCGCACGACCTTCCAGTCGCCGGCGGTGACGGGACGCAGCGTGAGCACGCCGTCCGTCAACGCGCCCGTCTCCGGGAAGGCCTGCGGCGTGGGGGCTGGCGAAGCACCCTGCGGCCGACGCAGCAGGTAGCAGTCCGTGACCCACCCGTGGCGTTCACGTGCCGCAGCACGCACACGGCCCACCTCGTCGATGACGTCGCCAAGCCTCCCGTGCACGAGCAGCTCGTCGGGCGTGCCGAGGTAGGCGCCCCAGTAGAGCTCGAGGTCGGGGAAGGCGCCGGCGAGCTCGGCACACGCGAGGCGGCCGTCGAACGGAACGACGACGTCGCCGAGGGACGGGTCGTACTCGTTGCCGAGGCGACGCCCGGTCGTGATGTGGAGAGGCACGTCGGCGCGGCCCAGCGGGATGCGGTGGCGCGCGGCGAGCAGCTGCGGTGCGCTGATCCCGGCTATGACGTCATGGTCGAGGGCGACACCGCTCTCGGCATACCGCTCGACGAGGGCGTCGACGACCCGGATCGTCGCCTCGTCGCACGCCGGGTCACCCCACGCGAGGAAGCCGACCGTCGTCTCACCGGCGGCGAGTCCGTCGATGACGTGGGCGTAGGTGTCCACGATCCCGCGGTCGTATGCCGGGTCGTCGCGTTCGGCGTCCGGCTCTCCTCGCGGGTCGCGGACCTCCACGACGCGGTACGCACGGTCTGCAGGGATGAGGGCGTCGCACACCGCCTGCCGTGCGGCGGCGAGGTCGGAGGGCTCGTCACCCGGATCGGGGACGAGGAAGACGTCGACCGTGGCGAGGGCCCGGACGGCATCGCCGGTCACCTGACCGGGATCACCGGGACCGACCCCGATGACGCGGATCCGCTCGATCATCTCCCCCCACCCCTCAGCTCGAGGACGCGCGTCAGGGAGAGGAGTGCATCGACGTCGACGTGCTCCTCGAGGGCGTCAGCGAGGGTGTCGAGCATCCGCTCGCGCCGCTCCGCGAAGCCGGGGGCGCCCGACTCGGGCTGCCACCGGGACCCGGCCGCACGTGCAACCTCGGCCAGCCACGCCCGGCGGAAGTCGTCACTCTCGAAGGCTCCGTGCCACATCGTCCCCCAGACGGAGCCGACGTTCCAGCCGTCGAGGAAAGGTTGCACCGCAAGCGAATCCGCGTCGTCACCAGTGGCAGGCGCGATGCGTCGGGCGATCCCGTGGTGGATCTCGTAGGCGCTGTCGACGAGGTGTCCCGACCATGAGCCGACCGGACGTGCGAGCACCTTGCTCCCGTGGAACTCGACACGCACCGGAAGGTGGCCCAAGCCCGGCACGACGCCCACGCGTCCCTCGACATCGTCCTCGATCTCGTGAGCGAGCATCTGGTAGCCCCCGCAGATGCCGAGGACCGGCCGACCGGTCGCCACCCGGCGAGCGACGACCTCGGCGAGGCCGCGCACGCGCAACCATTCGAGATCGCTTGCAGTCGAACGTGATCCGGGCAGGACGAGCAGGTCGGCGGACTCGGCGACAGCCGGATCGATGGTCACGAGGACGTCGATGCCCGGCTCGATGGCCAGCGCATCGACGTCGGTCGCGTTCGAGATGCGCGGTAGCCGGATGACGGCCACCTTGAGCCGCTCGCGCGACGACGTGGACGAGGCGGTGGAGGCGCGCCAGTGGGCGACCTCGAGGGTGTCCTCGCTGTCGAGCCACACGTCGAGCAGCCACGGGATGACGCCGTGGAACGGCACTCCGGTGCGCTCCGTGATCGCCTCCAGCCCCGGTTCGAGCACCGATGCGTCGCCCCGGAACTTGTTGATGACAAAGGACTTCAGCAACGCGCGGTCGTCCTCGTCGAGCAGAGCCCACGTGCCGTAGAGCGAGGCGAGGATGCCGCCGCGGTCGATGTCGCCGACGACCACGACCGGCAGGCCGAACTCGCGGGCCAGGCCCATGTTGACGTAGTCACCCGCGCGGAGGTTGATCTCCGCCGGCGAGCCCGCGCCCTCACACACGACGAGCTCGTAGGAGTCGGCGAGCTCGCGGTAGGCGGCGAAGGCGGCCTCGGCCAGGTGGGCGCGCCCGGCGGCATACTGCCCAGCCTCGAGGGTGCCCGCGGGCTCGCCGCGCACGACGACGAACGCCCGGCGGTCGGTGCCCGGCTTGAGCAGCACGGGGTTCATCGCCGTCGTGGGCTCGAGGCGGGCGGCCTGCGCCTGGAGGTACTGCGCCCGGCCGATCTCGCCGCCGTCGAGGCAGACCATCGAGTTGTTCGACATGTTCTGCGCCTTGAAGGGCGCGACCTCCACCCCGCGCCGAGCGAGAGCCCGGCACAGACCCGCGACGACGACGGACTTCCCGGCATCGGACGACGTGCCGGCGACGAGGAGGCCAGACGGGCCGGAGCGGTCGGAGGGCGCGGACGAGAGCACCTGACCATCCTGCCGGACGGCCCGCCGCACCCGGGTCGGTCCTACGCTGCAGGCATGCAGCTGCGCCGTGTCGACGAGGCCAACCCGGTCCAGCGATCGCTGCGCGGGCTCGTGGCGTCGCGCCCCGGGGCCTGGGTGTCCAAGCGCGTGCTCCACCGGCTCGACGGGCTCGGGCACCGCCTCGCCCCCGGCCGCACCCTGCCGAGCCAGTGGCTCGCCGCCGTCCCGGTCGGGATGCTGACGACGACCGGCGCCCGGTCGGGGCAGCCGCGCACCGTGCCGCTCATGCTCGCCCCGCTCGAGGACGGGTGGGGCGTCATCGCCTCGCACTACGGCTCCGAGCGGCCACCGGCGTGGTACTTCAACCTCCGCGCCCACCCGCAGGCCTCCCTCGAGGTCGACGGTGTGGTCCACCGGGTGCGGGCCGAGCAGGTGCAGGGCCCCGACCGGGAGCGCGTGCGCGAGGCGGCGCTGGAGTTCTACCGCGGCTACACGGCCTACGAGGAGCGCGCCGGGGGCCGCGACCTCGGCTTCTTCGTGCTGCACCCCGAGCGCGACTGACGCGCTCGGGGTGCGGCGGCCGAAGGGTCAGCTCACTCGGGGTCGCCGTCGGCGAGCAGGCGGTAGAGCTTGCGCCGGGTCTCCGTGAGGATCTCCGCGGCCTCGGCCCGCTGCTGCGAGGTGCCGGTCGTGACGACCTGCCACATGCCGCCCATGACCTGGCCGACGAGAGGCATGAGGTCGCCTGCACCGCCGGTGGGTCGGGGCGCCTCCTCGTCGGGCTGCTCCTCGAAGGGCCGCCAGGTCGCGGCCATCTCGTCGGCGTTCTCCTCGACGTAGGCGCGGCCCGCGTCGGTGAGGCGCAGCAGTCGCCGGCCCTCGACGTCGCGGCCCTCGACGAGGCCCTCGTCCTCGAGCTGCTGGACGGTCGGGTAGACCGACCCCGGGCTGGGCTTCCAGGCCCCGCCCGTGCGCTCCGAGATCTGCTGGATCAGCTGGTAGCCGTTCATCTCGTCGCCGGCCAGGACGTCGAGGATGGCGGCGCGGACGTCCCCGCGACGCGCGCGGGGTCCGCGGCGACCGCCGAACTCCGGGCCGACGCCGGGGCCGCCGAAGTGGCGGACGAGGTCGGCGACCCACGGGGGAGGGCCGGGGCGGCCACGGCCGCCGGGTCCTCCGGGACCGCCCCACGGGCCGCGGCCGGGTCCGAAGCCGGGGCCGCTGCCCTGACCTCCCCAGCCACCTCCCCAGCCGCCGTCCCAGCCGGATTCTCGTCTGGTGTGTCGGTGTCCGTGCATGGTGGTTCTCCTTTGTCCGAACGCGACTCACGAACAGTCGCGATAGGTCGACGATATATCGCGACTGTCTCATGTGCAAGGGGTTCTGGATCGGGTAAGGAGCGAATGACATGCCGCCTGGGCTGACGGCGATGACGTCGTATCGGCACTTCTAGGCAATGCACTAGATGACCCGATCTGACGGAATCGCCGGACACGTGCCACGGAAAAAAGTCACACTCCATTGAGGTACGGCACAGGTTTGGTTACGGTTCGTCGACCGCGGTACGCGGCGCGCTCGTGAGGAGGACGTGACGTGGCGAGCACACAGGGGGACGGTTCGGCGGGCACAGCCGGTGGCGGTGTCGGACGAGCCGAGACGATCGCGAGGAGATCCACGATGAGCAACGTCCCAGCGGCGCCGCTGGGCGACAAGCGCACGGTCCGCATCCAGTGGGCGCCGTCCGCGGCCCCGCGCATCCGCAAGGAGCTCGTCGAGGACCTCGTGGCCCGCGAGGTGGTGCCGCAGGTGATCGACGAGGCCGAGATCGTCGTCAGTGAGCTCGTCGCCAACGCCATCCGCCACGCCAGGCCGCTGTCCGACGGTGCGATCCGCATCCACTGGAAGGTCAAGAACAACGTCGTCGAGGTCGAGGTCTCCGACGGCGGCGGCCCGACCGTCCCTCGTCCTGCCCCGCCCACGACCTGGGCGCCCGGCGGCCGCGGCCTGCGCATCGTCCGGTCCCTGGCCCACGAGTGGGGTGTCATCGAGGAGCCCCACGGGCGCACGGTGTGGGCCTCGCTCGGCGGCCCCTCCCGACGCCGCTCGCACTGACTGGCGCGGAGACCCGCCGCCGTGCTGCTGCCCGACCCGGCCCTCGTCGTGCTGGTCGGTGCGTCGGGCTCGGGCAAGTCGACCTGGGCGTCGTCCCGCTACCGCCCTGCCGAGGTCGTCTCCTCGGACCTGCTGCGCGGGGTCGTCGGCAGCGGTGAGCACGACCTCGACGCCACGGTCGACGCGTTCGCCCTTCTCGAGCAGGTCGTCTCGGCCCGCGTCGGGCGCGGGCTGACCACCGTCGTCGACACGCTCGGCACCGACGTGGTCAGGCGCCGCCGCTGGCTGGCCGCAGCCCGGACCGCCGGTCTTCCGGCCGTCGCCGTCGTCCTCGAAACGCCTGCGGCCGTATGCCGTTCGCGCAACGCCGCTCGTGAGCGCCCGGTCCCGGCCCGCGTCCTCACGAGCCAGCTCGCCTCGGTCGCCGCCACCGCGGACCTGCTCGAGGCGGAGGGGTGGCAGGTCGTCCGGGTGACACCCGATGAACCCACGCCGGACCCATCCGAGCCTGGCGACACGGCACGCCGCCCGGAGTTCGCGGACCCTCTCATCCGATCCGGCCTGCGCGGGGTCGTGCTCCAGCTGTCACGCTTCCCGGCCGACGGAGACCTCCTCGCATGGCTGCGCGACATGGCGGCTGCCGCCGAGGAGGCCGGGCTCGCCGGCATCGCGCTCATGGACCACCTCATCCAGATCCCGCAGGTCGGGCGCGCCTGGGACCCGATCCCCGAGCCGTGGGTGACGCTCGGCGCGCTGGCCGCCTCGACGACGCGGCTCCAGCTCGGGACGCTCGTGACGCCGGTGACCTTCCGGGCCCCCGGCATCACGGCCAAGGCCGCGGCGACGCTGTCGGCCCTGACGGGCGGGAGAGCGTTCGTCGGGGTCGGTGCGGGCTGGTGGGAACGCGAGCACGCGGCATACGGCCTCGGGTTTCCCTCTGCGAGAGCGCGCCTCGACGCGCTGGAGCAGTCGATCGAGACCATGAGGGCCCTCTGGGCGCCGGGCACCAAGCCGTATGCCGGACAGCGGGTCTCGCTCCCCGAGACGACGTCGTACCCCCGGCCGGTCGGTGACCTCCCGCTGATCGTCGGCGGTGGGGGTGACCGCACGCTGCGCATCGCGGCTCGTCTCGGGGACGGCTGCAACGTGCCGTCCGACGAGGTGGGGCTCGCCAAGGTCGAGCGCTACCTCGCCATGGTGCGAGAGGGCGGCCGCGACCCGTCGACGGTCCACGCGACGGTCCTGGACCTGCCTCTCGTCGGCCGGGACCGTGACGACGTCTGGTCACGCGTCGAGCGCCACCGCGGCCGGGACCCGGCAGCGACGTTCGCGGCCCGGCACCACGCGGGCACCGCGACCGAGCACGCCGTCCGCCTCGCCGGCCTCGCCGAGCGGGGTGTGACGACGGCGTTCATCGCCCCGGTGGGGCTCGACGTACCGGACGACGTGCTGGCACTCGCGCCGCTCGCGACCGCGTTCGGCTGACCACGGTCCGGCCACTAGGGTGGCGCGCATGGGTAAGGCATCACGTCGACCGCGCGGCGAGCGCGCTGACCGTTCCGCACGTCCGCTTCCGGCCCCGTTCGTGGCCCGTCCCTTCGAGGGCCTGCCCAACGAGACCGACTGGGTGGCGATGCGCGAGATCGTCCCGGCCGCGACCGCGACGGTGCGTTTCGCCAAGGGCAAGGCGCCCGAGGGCGCTCCCGACGAGGTGACGATCGCGACCGTGCTCCCGCTCGCCTGGCCGGGCCTGCACCGCGAGAGCGGTGAGGTCGTCGTCGGCATCCAGTCCGGCAACGGCAGTGGCGACACGAGCCGTGACATCGCGCAGGCCATCGCGCTCGCAGCCGTCGCCGAGGCCGGTTCGCCCGTCGCGACGCTGCCGGTCTCGATGGCGGACACCCCGCGCCTGCAGGACGTCCTCGACACCGACGCGCCCTTCGAGATGCAGCTGCACGAGGGCTTCGACTTCTGGGTCGCGGACGCCGACCTCGACGCCGACGGCAAGGAGTCCCTCGAGCGCGCCAACGAGTCGGCCATCCCGACCGTGAAGCTCGAGGCCGCGCCGTCGGCCTTCTGGTGCCGCATCGGCGAACGCACCTACGTCCGCTGGGTGCTGCCGTTCGACGAGGACGCGGCCACGGGCGCCCTGGCTCGCCTGCACGCGGCCGGTGAGAGCCACCTCGGCGAGAACGGCCGTCTGCTCGGCTGCTTCCGCTCGAGCGGTCTGCTCATCCCGGTGTGGGAGGTCGACCCCGAGTCCGAGGCCGCCGACTTCGAGGCTCCCGTCGCGGCCATGAGGACGAAGATCGACGCCGCCGCCGCTGCCACCGAGCCGCTCACGGCCGCCGAGCGCGGTGCCAGGGCCGGGCTGACCAACCGCCAGGTCACCCTGCGCTGAGAGGACGGGTGACGATGACGACCCCGCCCCTGTCCGTCGCCGTCGTCATCCCGGCCAAGGACGAGTCGGCGCGGATCGCCGCCACGATCTGCGGGGTGCGAACGATCCCCGGCGTCCGTGTCGTCGTGGTCGTCGACGACGGCTCGACCGACGGCACCGCCGCCATCGCCGCCCGCGCGGGTGCCGAGGTGGTCCGCCTCCCGCGCAACCACGGCAAGGCAGACGCCATGATGAGCGGCCTCGGTCGCGTCACCGGGCTGCGCCGCGTCGGGCGGCTCGACGACAGCACAGCGGTGCTCTTTGTCGACGCCGACCTCGAGGCATCAGCCCAGGCCGTCGGCGCGCTCGTGGGACCCGTCGCCCGCGGCGAGGCCGACCTCACCATCGCGACCTTGCCTGCGCAGCAGGGCAGCGCCGGAGGGCACGGACTGGTCGTCGGCCTCGCCCGGCGCGGCATCGAGGAGCTGACCGGCTGGTCCGCGAAGCAGCCCCTCTCGGGGATGCGCTGCCTCTCGCCGGCCGCGATCGCTGCCGCGACGCCCTTCGCCCGCGGCTGGGGCGTCGAGGTGGGCATGACCGTCGACGTGCTCGATGCCGGCCTGACCGTGCTCGAGGTGCCGTGCGACCTGCAGCACCGGGTCACCGGCGCCGACTGGCGCGCCCAGGTGCACCGCGCCGCGCAGTATCGCGACGTCGCCCTGGCCCTCGGCGTCCGCCGGCTGCGCCGTCGCCTCGGCCCGGGCTGAACGGGCCGCGAGGGCGGCCTTGACCGGCTCCATGGCCCCGGAACGGGTCAGAGGTGGCGGTCGCGACGTCGGCGCACCGGCGCGTTGCGTGCCTCGATGGACAGGAAGTGCATGACCGCGGAGACGACGAGCGGCACGGTGAAGATCGCGGCCACCGGCGGGATCGCCGCGCCGGAGTCGTTGGTGAGGAAACCGATGACGGCCATGACGATGACCGAGAGCAGGCCGCGGCGCATGATCGGGGCCTCCTCGAGCAGGCGCCGCAGCGGCTCCGTGCCGAAGGTGCCGGGCCGCAGCACGATGATGACCCCGACGACCATGAGCGCGACGACGAGGACGAGCAGGACCGGCAGGTGCACCGAGAGGGAGACGTTGGCCCACAGCTTGCGGGAGATGACGTCCCAGGCCCCGCCGTCGATGACCGTCTGGAGGAAGCGCCCCGGGTGCGAGCGCTCCGCCTCGGGCCGTCGCCAGTCGAGGTAGCACACGAGTCCGACGACGAGGCCGGCGACGAGCAGGACGATGGAGACGTTGCGCACCGAGGTGCGCCACCCCACGACGCCCATGAGCAGGAAGCCGAGCGCGGGCACCAGCGCGATGGGGCCGCCGAAGTCGGCCCCCCACGCCGGGAGCACGTCGACGGCGAGCGCCACGCCGCCCACGACGACGACGGCGAACACGGCGAGGCGCGGCGCGTTCCGGCGGACGAGCGCGTGCGCGAGGGCAGCGCACAGGAGCAGGACGGCGGCGGCATACAACGCGAAGGCGACGTTGCCCATGCCGTAGAAGCGACCGCCGACGAGCGGTTGGAGCCCGAAGATCGAGGAGATCTGCAGGCGCGACCCCGTGAGCAGGTCGATGCCGATGACCCCCGCGGTGATGGCCGACATCGCCGCCAGCGGACCGAGAGCCGAGCTGCTCCACGGGCCCTTCAGGCAGGCGAGGGCGAGCAGGGCGCTGACGACGAGCACGAGGACGAGGAGCATCGCGACGAGCGCGACGGTGTTCGTCGACGCCCGCCACCACGGCACGAGGTTCGCCAGGAAGGTGGCGGCGGGCATCGCCGCCGAGACGAGCCCCACGAGCCGCGCCAGGCGCAGCACACGCGCCCGCGTGAACCGTCGGTTCCACGGTCGGGCCCGTCGGACGACCAGCCACAGGACGAACATGGCGACGACGGTGCCGGCGAGCCAGAGGATGAGGAAGGGCGCGACGATGCGGTGCATCGCGTCGGCCTTGGTGTCGATGTCGGTGAGCGCCGTGAGCTTGCTGGCGGCGGTCGACTCGCTGTTGTTCGCCGAGGGGACGACGCTCAGGGCCCGGCCGCCGATCTCGGACTTCGCCTCGACGCCTCCACGCTGGAGGATCGTGGCCGTGATGTCGGACAGCTGGGCGACGCCGGTGAGTCGGGTGGAGGCGGACGCGAGCAGACCCGGTCCGTAGTGGGGACCGCTCGCCGTGAGCAGCCGCAGTCGTTCCTGCTGGTCGCGGTCGGCGAGCCCCGCCACCACGAGGTCGGCGCCGCTGGGCATGGCGTCCATGACGAACTCGATGCGGCGCTCGAGGCCGTTGATCCGTTCGAGGTGTCGCGTCGGGTTGGGGTCGGTCGTGTCGATGCCGCCGACGTCCACGATGCTGACCGGGCACTGGGCGAGGTCGGACACGAGGGTGGTCGCCTGGAACGGGGAGTACTTCGCGACCTTGCCGTCGGAGGTCGCGGCGGCGAGGGCGGCCCCCGGTCCGACCGCCTGGATGCACGTCTTCTGGGCCGCGAAGCTGTCGCCGAGCAGGCCCAGCTGGGCCCGGAACTCCGCCTCGCGGGACGCGGTCGCCAGGGCGCTGAAGCCGCTGATCCGGAAGCCGGAGGCGGCGTCGCCCGTGACCGAGGGGAGCGGGGAGCACTGCGGGCGCGCCTCGGTCGTGTCCGGTCCGGCCGCCTCACCGGCGGAGACCGTGGCCCAGCCGTCGGTGGGGCACGTCGTCAGGCGCAGGCTCTTGACCGACACCGAGGCTGCCGAGCCGTCGCGGAGCAGTCCCCAGAGGATCGGGGTGTCCTCGGCCGAGACGTCGTCCCACGACAGGCCCCCGAGCCCCACGACGACGAGCGACTGGCCCGGCTGCGGCGGCGTCGTGGGCGGCACGGGGACGGTGGTGCGCCCGGCATAGGCGAGGGTGAGAGCAGCCACCAGTGCCAGGAGCAGGACGACGAGCGTCTTGACGGGGTGGCGGCGGATCACGGGGGACAGACTACAAACCGGGCCTGTCGGCCCCCGGCACGGTCACGGGCTGGAACCGACGGGCCCCGCGCCACCTGCGCGGCTACCCTTGCCGATCGTGGACGCCTCGACGCTGACGACCCTGGCCATCGTGGCCGTCGCCGTCGCGCTGCTCGCCCTCGCGCTCGCCGTCGCCGCGCAGCAGCGGCTGGCTGGGGTGCGACGCGACTTCGCCGCGCTCGACGACGGCGGACAGACCGACATCGCGCGCGTGGCCGCCACCCAGAACCACCGCATCGACCGACTCACGGCCGAGCTGGCCGCGCTGCGGGAGCACGTCGCGAGCGCGGAGGACGACGTGCGCCAGAGCCTGCGCAACGTCGCCGTCGTGCGCTACGACGCGTTCGGAGACATGGGTGGGCGCCTGTCGTTCTCCGCCGCGATCGTCGACGATCTCGGCGACGGCATCGTCCTCAGCTCGATCCACGCCCGTGGCGAGTCCCGCACGTATGCCAAGGGCATCGTCGGCGGCCGGTCGAGCATCACCCTGACCCCCGAGGAGCAGCAGGCGCTGGCCTCGGCCACCAAGGACGAGCCGGGCTCGAGCCGCTCCGTGCGGCCGGCCGGCCGGCCCGACCTGACGAAGGACGCGTCGTGACGCCGCCCCGCACGCCCGCCGAGCTGCACCGCTTCGGCTACCTCGGTCCCCGCGGCACGTTCACGCAGATGGCGCTCGACGCGTGGGACGCCGCCGAGGGGCGGGATCACCTGCCTTTCGGGTCTGTCGACGCCGCCCTGTCGGCCCTGCGCGCCGGCGACATCGACGCGGCGATGGTGCCGATCGAGAACTCCGTCGAGGGCGGCGTCTCCGCGACCCTCGACTCGCTCGCGACGGGCGAGCCGCTCGTCGTCATCGGCGAGGTGCTCGTCCCCATCACCTTCGTGCTGTGCGCCCGACCGGGTATGCCGCTCGACCGGGTCCGCACCGTCGGCACCCACTCGCACGCCTGGGCCCAGGTGCGGGGCTGGATGAGTGGGCACCTGCCGGGCGCGGAGTACGTCCCGACACTGTCGACGGCGGCGAGCGCGGCGGCACTGGGCCAGCCCGGCGAGGTCATGTTCGACGCCGGGGTGTGTGCTCCCGTCGCCGCGCACAACGAGGGGCTCGAGGTCCTCGCCGAGGACATCGGCGACAACGCGTCGGCCGTCACGCGCTTCGTCCTCGTCGCGCGCCCGGGCACGCTGCCCGAGCCGACCGGCGCCGACAAGACCACCGTCGTGCTCTTCCAGCGCGAGGACCACGCGGGTGGCCTGCTCGAGCTGCTCGAGCAGTTCGCGGTCCGCGGCGTCAACATGACGCGGCTCGAGTCGCGACCGACCGGGGCGGCGATGGGGTCGTACTGCTTCTCCATCGACTTCGAGGGCCACCTCCTCGACGCCCGGGTCGGCGAGACGCTGATGGGTCTGCGCCGGGTCTGCGCCGAGGTGCGCTTCCTCGGGTCCTACCCGCGGGCCGACGGCGGTCGCCCCGACGCGCGTCCAGGCACCTCCGACGAGGACTTCGACCAGGCCCGGGCCTGGCTCGACGACCTGCGGGCCTGAGCCGTCCGACGTCGCGCCCGAACGGCCGGGTCAGCCGATCGTCGCGCCCATCTTGAGCAGGAAGAGCGTCTCCTCGCCGACGACACCGTCGTCCCCGACCCGGTTGGCCTGCTGGAAGCGCTGGACGACCTTCTTGGTCTCAGCGCCGAAGTCGCCGTCGACGGTGATGGTGCCGCCGGCTGCGCGGAGCGCCCGCTGGAGCGTCACGACCTCGGCGCCCTTCGACCCGACCTTGAGGGTCTGGGTGCCGAGCGAGCGTGAGATGAGCAGCACCCACATGCTGGCGTCGATGCGGCCGGGTGCGGGCCGCGGGCCCTCGAAGCTCGCCTCGACCTTCTTGACGGCCGCTCGCGTCTGGGCGCCGTAGACGCCGTCGACGGCCACGGGCCCGTAGGCGCCGTCGTCGAGGAAGCACTGCAGGGTCCGCACCGCCGCCCCCTTCGCGCCGGGCTCGAGCACGGGGTATCCCGGCAGGGTCCGCTCGCACGAGCCCGCCACGCTGCCGGGATCGGTCGTCGGACCCGGGGCCGGCGTCGTCACCGTCGGGGTGGGCACGGTGGTGGTGCGCGTGGCGCTCGCAGTGACGGGCGCGCTCGGCGTCGGCTTCGTCGGGGTGAGCGGGTCGGCCGTGACCGTCGGGATGGGGCCGGTCGTGTCGTCACCGGCCGGTGTGGTCGCCGCGGGGGTCGGCGTCGTCTGCTGCGCCGTCGACGACCCCGTCGCCGTGGTCTGCGGTGCCGTGCTGCACGCCGACAACGTCATGCCCAGGACGACCGCCATTGCGACGGAGGCGAATCCGCCCCGCCGGCTTCCGGTGCTGCGAACGCCTGCCCTGACCTGCATCTGACTCCCCGAACTCACGCGGCGGCCCCGACGTCCGCTCACGTCCGCCCAGTATGCGCCACGGGTGGCGAGCCCAGGGGCGCGACGCGCGGCAACGGCATACGCCCCCGTTCTGCGGTTCGTCCCCTCCTGTGGGCAGGGGGAGGGGGCGCCGGTGCTGCCAGGCCCGACGCCCCACGACGGGACCGCCCCCATGGAAGTCCCGGTCCCTGCAGTCACCGGGCCTGCTGCCCCTCCGCAGCGCCCCCGAGGCACCCGATGACCGTTCCCCTGAACACCCAGAGTCACCGGCTCCCGTGGTGATACATCCCCGGACAAAGAGTTTTCGGAGGGCTGGATGTATCAGGAAACCGCATACGCACACTCAGTCGGGTGTAAGGGTCTTTCAACACCAGCCCGCCCCTCAGGAGGTTGTCGATGTCAGAGTCGGGTCCCGACGTCCCGCAGGGCGCGAACGGCGACGGTGCAGGCGACGGCTCACGTCGCCCCGAGCGACCGCCCGTCCGTGCGCTCGACCCGGCCACGGCGATGCGCCTGACCGACGGCCGCCCGCCCCTTCCCGCGCTCTACCTCTCCGACCGCCTGCTCGTGCGCAGTGCGACGGGTGGCGGACGGCCCCGAGGACTCGACGAGCTGCGCGCGGCCCTCGCCAGGCTCGAGCTCGACTTCCGGGTGACGCCGCGGCCCGACGGGAGCCCGCGTGACCTCGACCAGCCCACGTGGGGCACGAGCATCACGCTGACGCCGACCCGCTCGATCGACCCCGTCGACGCGTGGAGCGTGCTCCAGCGACTGCGCCAGGCCGGAGACCCGGTCGCCGAGCAGCTGAGTCTCGAGCACGTGCTCCGCCCGGCCGGCTACTGGGGTGGCGTGGGCTACTGGGGCGGGGTCGGCTACTGGGGTGGCGTGGGCGGTTACTGGGGCGGCGTGGGTGGCTACTGGGGTGGCGTCGGGGGGTCGGCCCTCCAGGAGTACGCCGTGCCGGGGCGCGGAGGCCGTATGCCGGTCGCCCTCGCGCTGCCCGACCCGCGTCTGCGAGCACGCCCCGTCGATCGCAGACCGGTCGTCGTCGTCCCCGACACGGCGATCGCCGCGCACCCGTGGTTCACGGACGACGAGGGAGTCGTCCGGATGGAGCTCAAGGACGGCCGGCTCGTGCCCCTCCTCACGGGGCCCGGCGAGTCGCCGATCTCGGCGCCGGCGCCGGCCGAGCCCGTCGGGCTGCTCCAGGGACACGCGACGTTCATCGCCGGGCTGGTCCGGCAGGGCTGCCCCGAGGCGACGATCCTGTCGATCCCGGTCATGGGCGACGACGGCGTCGTCGACGAGAGCGTCATGCTCGACGTCCTGCAGGCCCTGCTCGACCGGCACGTGCACGGACAGGAGAACGACGACGCGGCTGAGGTCGTCGACGTGCTGTCCCTGTCGCTCGGCTACTACGCCGAGGACCGCACCTACACGTCCGGACCCGTAGCCGACCTGCTCGACCGGTTCGCCGACAACGGGGTCCTCGTGGTCGCCGGCGTCGGCAACGACGGCACCGACGCGCCCTTCGTCCCGGCAGCGCTCGCGGCCGCCCCTCCGCAGCGGATCACCCGGGCGTCGGTGCCGCCGCTCGCCAGCGTCGGCGCGACCAACCCCGACGGCACGACCGTGGCGCTCTTCTCCAACAACCTCACGGTCGTCAGCGCGGTGCGCTCCGGGGTCTCCGTCGTCAGCACCCTGCCCCTCACGAACGGCATGGGTCAGCCCTCGGCCCAGGACTCGTCCGACGGCACGGTCCGCTGCACGGTCGACCCGGACGACTACACGGGGGGTTTCGGCGTGTGGAGCGGCACGTCGTTCGCCACTCCGGTCTTCGCGGCCGAGCTGGCTGCGGCCCTCATCGACGAGGGCGGCCTCACCGACGTCTCGTCGTCCACCATGCGCAAACGGGCCATCCGGGCGCTGCGCACCTGCATCGCGAGGACGCGGTCATGACACCCACCCCCACCGCACCCGACGGCCTCGGGACCCTCGCTGGTCAAGCGTTCTCCGCCTACCGCGCTGGTGACCGGGAGCGGCTCTCGGAGCTTGTCGACCTCGTGACGCCCGTGCTGTGGAACGCTGCGCGTTCCCAGGGCGGCGCGCCGGCGACGTGCGAGGACGCCATCCAGACCGCCTTCCTCCAGCTCGTCGACCGGGCCGACTCGATCAACGAGCCGGCGGCGGTGCTCGGCTGGCTCGTCGTCGTCGTCAAGCGCGAGGTCTGGCGCCTGGCGCGCGGGGCCCGGCGCGAGCTCGGCGTCGAGGAGGTGCCGGAGCCACCGGCGCAACAGCTCGACCCCGAGGCGCAGTCGATCCTCTCCGAGCGCCAGCGCGTGCTGTGGAGGCACGTCTCGACCCTCACCCCGCGGTGCCAGGAGCTGCTCCGGGTCATCGCGTTCGCCGACCGTCCTGACTATGCCGCCATCGCGGAGTCGTTGGGCATGCCCGTCGGCAGCATCGGCCCGACCCGCGGCCGCTGCCTCCAGAAGCTGAGGACCACCCTCGGCTCCGACCCCGGATGGGCGGTCTGACATGACATCGCACACGGACGCCATCGATGCCCGCGACATCGCCAACCTGGGCCACGTGCGGGACCTCTTCGGTCACGCCGACCCCGTGCCGAGCGACCTCGCCGAGCGGGTCAAGTTCGCGATCACGGTGCACGCGCTGCACGCCGAGGTCGCCGAGCTGATGGACTCCGCGCTGCTGACGACGCGGGGCGCGGAGGTCACGGTCGAGCCGACTCCCACGGAGTCGGTGACCTTCACGGCTGCCTCGCTGAGCCTCATGGTCTCGGCCGGCCCGATGGACTCCGACGAGCTCGAGGACCGCGTCCGCGTCGATGGCTGGGTCACGACACCCGGCGCCCGGGTCCAGGCCGTGACGGCGGAGGGGAGCAGCTCGGTGATTTCGGATGCGAACGGCCGCTTCGTTCTGGATGATCTACCCCATGGGCCGGTGCACTTCGTCGTGACCGACCCGGGCAACGAGGACACGAGACCGGTCATCACCCCGACGATCCAGATCTGACGATCCCGACACACGTGGTGACCGGCCCTGAGTGAGAGGCCGGGCGGGAGCCATCGATCTGCTCGACAGTGCCCGCGCCCTGCGCGAGCAGGGCGCCGCGGACAACATGGCCGGGAGGCCGGTCGACGCCGCGCGCTCGCTGACGGCGGCACTGGACGAGATCGACCGGGTGGCCGGATCGGCTCCCTCGGCTGAGCGGCTGGAGCTGCGCTGCAAGACGCTCATCACGCTGGCCCTGACCGAGTTCATGCTGTCGGGGCTCGAGACGGCGTCAGCGCGGCTCGCGGAGGCCGAGGAGCTCGTCGAGGACCTCGGCGACGACCGGCTCCGGGCGCGCCTGGACTACCAGCGCGCCAACATCCACGGCCGCGTCGGTGACCTCGCCTCGGCCTGGGACGGACTCGAGGGGGCCGTGCGCCGGCTCGATGCCTTCACCGAGCGCGAGCAGTGCTCGGTGCACCTGAGCCGGGGGATGCTGGCCTTCGAGCTGCTGCGGCCGCAGAAGGCGCTCGAGTCGTTCGCGGAGGCGGCGCGCCTCGCGCACCAGCTGGGAGGGGCCGAGCAGGAGTTCATGGCTCGTCACAACGAGGGGTATGCGGCATACCTCCTCGGTGACATCCCGCGGTCGCTGGCCGGCATGGCTCGCGCCCAGGAGCTCGAGGCCGACGTCTTCAAGGGGCCGGCACGGCTGGACCGCGCCCAGGTCCTGCTCGAGGCCGGGCTCGTGAAGGAGGCCGTGGAGGCACTGCACGCGGGACTTGCCGAGCTCGCCGGCGACGGGCACGACCAGATGCGAGCGGAGTTCGAGCTCGCCCTGGCCCGCGCCCACCGGCTCCTCGGGCACCTGGACCTCGCCACGGGTGCCGCGGTGTCGGCCCGCGAGACCTACGGGCGCATCGGGGCGACCGCGTGGGCCGCCAAGGCGAGACTCGTCGAGCTGCTCGTGGACCTCGACCGGCAGCGGAGGACGCGTCGCGCGCAGGGACAGCCAGAGGCCGAGCCGGTCCCGCCTCTCGTGGGGGACACTACGGGCGACACCACGGGCGCTCTCGCTGCGGCCGCGACGGCCGACGAGCTCACCGAGACGGCGGCGGAGCTCGGAGACCCGGAGCTCGCTGACAGCGCTCGCGTCGTCGCGGCGCAGGCGCTCCTGCTCGCCGGGGACGCGGCGGCCGCGAACACCCGCCTGCTCAGCCTCGAGCGGGTCTCGACCGGCTCGCTGTCCGACGAGCTCGACGCGGCGGTCGTGACGGCGATGACGCTCGTGGCCACGGGCGACGTCACCCCGGCCCGGCGCATCCTCGTGCGGGCGTCCCGCCGGCTCGCGGCCGGCCAGCAGGGCAGCGCGAGCCTCGACCTGCGCACGGCTCGCGCGGTGCACGGCGCCCGGTTGTCCGAGCTGGACCTCGAGCTCGCCGTGCCGCGCGGCAGCGCCTCAGTGCTGGAGGCCCTCGAACGGTGGCGCAGCGCGACGGATCGGCTCCCGTCCCTCGGGCGACCCGACGACGAGCAGCTCGCCCAGCTCACGGAACAGCTGCGGTCCGTACGCGGCCACCTGCGCGGTGAGAACGACCCCGCGCAGGTCCGGGAGCTGCACGACCACGCCTCGCGCCTCGAACGGCAGATCCGCGACCGTGACTGGGCCCTGAGCCGCACCGTCGGGACGACCCGTGCTGCCCCGGTGCGGGTGCGCGAGGCTCGCGAGCACCTCGGGCGGGTCGACCGCGACCTCGTGTGGTTCTTCCGGCACCGCGGCCGCATCGGTGCGGTCGGCATCGTGGGCGGCCGGGCGACCATGCGGGAGCTCATGGCGGCCGACCGCGCCGCCGAGCTGGCCCAGCGCGTACGCGTCGACCTCCGTGCTGCCGCCACGCACCACCTCGGTCCGCTCGCGGGAGCCGTCTGGTCCTCGCTTCGGGCGAGCGCGGCCGAGCTCGACGATGCCCTGCTTCGGCCGTGGCGTTCCGACCGCGGGCTCGTCGTCGTGACCTGTCCCGAGCTCTCAGCGCTCCCGTGGGCGCTGCTGCCCTCCATGGTCGGGCGGCCGTTCACCGTTGCCTTGTCGCTGACCTCCTTCGCGCGGCGGGGTGTCGCACGTGACGACGCGCCCGGTGCCTCCGGTGCCTCCGAGGTCCACGTCAGCGTCGGCCCTTCCGTGCCGCGCGCGTCGAGCGAGGGTCGGGCGATCGTCGGCACGTGGGGCGACGGGGCCCGCCTCGTGGAGCCCTCCCGGCGGGACGAACTCGTCGGTGCCCTGTCCCGGCCCGGCGTCGTCCACGTCGCCGCCCACGGCACGCACCAGGTCGAGTCGCCCCTGTTCTCGTCGCTCGTGCTCCACGACGGGCCGGTCTTCGCCCACGAACTGCAGCCCACCGGCGTGTGCGCCGACCACGTGGTGCTCTCGGCGTGCGAGGTCGGCCTGACGTCTGCTCGCCCCGGTCACGAGTCCCTCGGTCTCGCCGTGTCGCTGCTCTCCCTCGGGGCGCGGTCAGTCGTCGCGGCGGTCTCGCCCGTGCCCGACGATGTCGCGGCGTCCACGATGACGCGACACCACGAGCTGCTGGCGTCCGGCCTGCCGAGCGACGAGGCGCTCGCCCGCGCCGTCGCCGAGACCGACGACGTCGCCGCCGCCTTCCTCAACCTCGGCGGCCAGCACCGCCCCTGAGTAGTCCCGGGTCAGGCGGCCTGGCGGCGCAGGGCCTTGATCTCCTGGCGCTTGCGCAGGGCCATGGCGAGGGCGATCTTGCGGGCATCGATCGAGATCTCCCGCAGCATCCCGGAGATGGGGTTGGTGTAGCCGGTGAACCAGAGCCCCTTCGCGCCCCGCGCCGTGCGTCCCCCGCGCTCGACGGGGCGGCCCTTGTCGTCGAGGACGCCGAGGTGGCCGATGAGCGGCGCGAGTCCCTGGGCGTACCCGGTCGCGAGGACGACGAGGTCGGGCCGAAGGCGCGTGCCGTCCGCGAGCACGACGCTGTCGCGGTCGAACTCGCGGAGCGCGGCGACCGGCTCGACCGCCCCGGACCGGATCGCGTCGATGATGCCGACGTCCTGCACCGGGATCGCGTTGTCGCGCTCGACGCGGGTCAGCAGGCCGGTGTCCGGGCGCGGCAGCCCCTGCGCCGACAGGTCCGGGGTCTGGATGCGCTCCACGACCGGCGCGACCCGGTCGACGAGGGCCGTGGGCAGATGGCGCACGGCGATGCCGGTGTACTGCGCGGCATACGGCCCGGTGTTGCGGCGCAGGATGTGCGGCACGGTGCGGACGGCCAGGCGCACGCGCGCAGCGCCGTGCTCGACGAGGTCGACGGCGAGCTCGGTGCCGGTGTTGCCCGTGCCGACGACGAGGACGTCCTTGCCGGCGTGTGCCGACCCGTTGCGGTAGTCGCGGGCCATCACGACCTCACCGGAATAGTCCTGCAGCCCAGGCGTATCCGGCTCGCGCGGTGTGTGGTTGAACCCGGTCGCGACGACGGCGTACGGGGCGGTCAGGGTCGTCCCGTCCGCGAGGGTGAGGGTCCACGAGTCGCCGTCCGAGGACCGGTCGACACGGCGCACCTCGGTGTTCAGGCGGACATCGAGTCGGTGGTGGGCGGCATACAGCTCGAGGTAGCGCACGACGTCGTCGCGAGAGACCCAGCGGCCCATCTCCTTGGGGATGGGGAAGCCGGGCAGGCCGGAGAGCTCACGCGGCGTGTGCAGGTGCAGGCGGTCGTAGTGCCCGCGCCACGACGTGCCGACGCCGTTGCTCCGTTCGAGGACGACGCCGTGCAACCCACGGGCCTCGAGGGCGGCGGCCGTGGCCAGCCCGCCCGGGCCGGCACCGATGATGTACGCGTCGACCGGGACGCTGCGCTGGGTCACCGGGCCAACGTAGCGCCCACCCCGACGGTTATCCGCAAACGGGGCTTCGACCCGGGGGCCGAGCAGCATGCTGGAGGCGTGACCCCTTCGTCGGTCCCGACTCCTCACCAGGAAGGGTCGGGAGCCGCGCCGAGCATGTTCACGCGCGAGCGGATCGGTGAGGGCGGCGCGGCCCGCGTCGCCACCCTCGTCGCGCTCCTCGACGCGCAGGAGCAGCAGCCGGCGGTCCGCCGGCTGCGCGACTGGGCCTTCGAAGCCCTCGCGCCTCAGCCGGGGGAGTCCGTCGTCGACGTCGGCGCCGGCACCGGCACCGAGCTGCGGCGCCTCGCCGAGGCGGTGGCCCCCGACGGGCGTGCGGTGGGCATCGAGCCGAACCCGGGCCTCCGGGAGGAGGGGTCGCGCCGGGCGGCCCTGACCGGGTCGGCCGCGACCCTCATGGACGGGGACGCCGCGGACCTGCCCTTCGCCGACGGCGCCGTCCACGTGCTGCGGTGCGAACGCGTCTTCCAGCACCTCCCCGACCCGCAGGCCGCGGCCCACGAGTTCGCGCGCGTCCTCGCACCCGACGGACGGGTGGCCGTGCTGGACAGCGACTGGGGGACCGTCATCAGCCACCCCGGCGACCCCGACCTCGTCCGCCGCTACGCCGAGGCGAACTGGCGGCGCATGGCCAACCCGTTCGCGGCCCGGCACCTGCCGAGCCAGCTCCGCGTCGCGGGGCTGGTCGTCGACGACGACATCGGCTCGGCAGCGCTCGTCATGCCGCCGCGTGCCCTGCTCGGCAGCGGTCTGATCCACCGCAACGCCGATGCCGCGGTGGAGGAGGGGGCACTGTCCCGCGCGGAGGCCGACCAGTTCCTGGCCGATGCGATGGCAGCCGCCAGCGCTGGGACGGCGTTCTTCTCCGTGACGATGTTCGGCGTCGTCGCGCGCAAGGTCGGATGACCCGAGCGAACACCTCAGTGGAGGCGGACCGGCACGTCGGCGCCGACGTGCTCCTCCAGCCAGGCCGTCAGCGGGCGCACCGAGCGCCAGGTGTTGCGAACCTCGGTCAAGGCCCGCTTCGTGCCGAGCCAGGCCGGCGCGCCGAAGTCGTGCATGACCATGAGCTCCTTGTGACGCAGCGTCTCGATGCGCGGGTGGTCGGCGGCATACCCCCTCGGTGTCGTCTTCACCTGCTCGCCGAGCACGTCGAAACGCTTGCCGCGCAGGGCGGCCAGGATGGACTCGAGCTCCAAACCGCTCGACGGCGCGTCGACGGCGGCGCGGAAGCGCGCGGTCTGTGCGGGGCTCGCCGCACGGAAGCCGCCACCGGCCCGCAGGCCGTCCGCACTCACCTGCACGTAGTAGCCGAGGACCGTGCCGGATCCGACGAGCGCACCCTGGTGCGTCTTGTAGGGCGACTTGTCGGCGCTGAAGCGCACGTCGCGGTTCGGCCGGAAGAGCTTGGCCTCACCGAACTCCTCCTCGAGGCCGTCGAGGAGGGCGAGCATCGGCTCACGGACGTCGCGCTCGTAGACGTCCTTGTGGGCGAGCCACCAGTCCCGGGAGTTGCGGTCCTCGAGCTCGGCATAGAACGACAGGGCACCGGCCGGGAAGCCGGAGAAGGAGGCTGGCGTGCTCATGTGGCAACTCTGGCACCGACGGCAGGTGGTCGGGCAAGCACGCCGCTCTGGCCGCTACTGGCTGACGCGCACCGTGAGGCAGCCGGGACGCACCGTGGCACTGACCTCGCTCGCCTCGCCGATGACGTCACCGTCGATCTGGACGGGGACCGGACGGTCGGTGCGCACCCGGACCTCCTTGCACGCCTTGTGGTCGAGGGTCGGGTGACCCTTGCGCTGACGGGTGGCGACGCGGGTCGCGACCGGCACCCAGCCGACGACGCCACGCGGTGACGCGATGACCGCGTCGAGCTGTCCGTCGTCGACGCGCGCGTTCGGCATGAGCACGAGACCGCCGAGGAGACGTCCGCAGTTGCCGATGACGACCATGCGGGCACGGCGGCGGAACTCGAGCTCGTCGTCGACCTTGACGGAGATGCGGAACTCGGGCGACACGAGGTGCTTGAGCCCGGAGACCATGTATGCCGGCCAGCCCACCTTGGCCTTGAGGTTCTCGTTGGTGCCGGCCATGATCTGCGCGTCCATCCCGATGCCGGCCATGACGAGGAAGGAGTGGGTCTCGGGGTCGCCCGACTCGTCGGGGGCGTCGTCCATCGGCGCCGCGCCGATGACGAGCTCGCCGACGTCGATGCGGCGGTTGCGGCCCGTCAGGGCGACGGTGACGGCCGTCTCGAGCGCGACGGGCAGGTCGAGGTTGCGGGCCAGCAGGTTGCCGGTTCCCGCGGGCAGGATGCCGAGAGCCGTCTCGGTGCCGACGAGCGCGCCGGCGACGTTGCGCACCGTGCCGTCGCCGCCGAGGGTGCAGACGATGTCGGCGCCGTCACGCACGGCCTGCGCGGCCTGCCCCTGGCCGGGGTCCTCCATGGTCGTCTCGTAGAAGAGCGGCTCGCCCCAGCCGTTCGCGAGACACGCGGCAGTGATCCGCGCGCGCACCGCGGGCAGGTCGGGGAACTTCGTGGGGTTGATGACGACGCCGGCGCGCTTGAGCGGCGCCGGCGCCTCGTCGCCGGCCCGGAAGTGGTCCCGGTGAGGGCGCGGGCGGCGTCGTCGCGTCGCGGTCGCCTCGGGCACGACGCGGGTCAGGACCAGCCCTCCGACCACCAGCGCCAGCACGACGAGGCCGGCGATGATCCACGGCAGGTAGTCCTTGAGCACGAAGACATACGGTATCCCGAGCGTGAACGGGTCCTGAACAGACGTCGGAAACGCCCGCGGCTCCCCATACCCTGAGCGCATGAGCGAGCCGATCACCGACCCCGGGCCCTCGACGCCCGACGACGCGGACTGGACGTGGGTCCTGACCCGGCCGTGCCCCGACTGCGGCTTCGACGCCACGGCCACCGATCCCGCCGACGTCCCCGCGATCCTCCGCGACGCCGGGAAGAGGTATGCCGCGGCGCTGCGCCGCGACGACGTGCGCGCCCGCCCGGCCGAGGGCGTGTGGTCGCCGCTCGAGTACGTCTGCCACGTGCGCGACGTCTGCGACGTCATGCGCGCGAGGCTCGAGCAGATCCTCGGTGCCGGTGGCTCCCTCGTGCACTTCGCCAACTGGGACCAGGACGAGACGGCCCTCGAGCGGCAGTACTGGCGGTGCGACCCGGACGTCGTGGCACGCGAGGTCACGGTCGCGTTCGAGAGGGCGGCGACGGCATACGCCCTCCCGACGGGTACGCAGTGGGAGTGGCCGGCCCTGCGCAGCAACGGGTCGACGTTCACGGCCCGCACGCTCTCGCTCTACTTCGCCCACGACATCCGCCACCACCTCTGGGACGTGATCGCATGACCCTGCCCATCGACGTCGCCCTCCGGCTGCCCGAGCCGCGCACGCCCGACCCGCACGACGCGCCGGCCATCCGCTGGGGCGTCCTGGCGCCCGGAGGGATCGCGCACGCCTTCGCCGACGCCGTCGCGGTCGGCACGGCCTCCTCGGTCGTCGCCGTCGGCTCGCGCAGCCGTGAGCGCGCCCAGGACTTCGCCGACGAGTTCGCGATCCCGCGCGCCTACGGCTCCTACGAGGAGCTCGTCGCCGACACGGAGGTCGACGCGATCTACGTCGCGTCGCCGCACTCCGAGCACCGCGACCACGCACTGCTCGCCCTCGAGGTCGGCAAGCCGGTCCTCGTCGAGAAGGCCTTCACGCGCAGCGCCGCCGAGGCCCGCGAGGTGCTCGCGGCCGCCGACCGGCAGGGGCTGCTCGTCGTCGAGGCCATGTGGAGCCGCTTCCTGCCGCACTACGACGTCGTGCGCCACGTCGTCGAGACCGGCCTCATCGGCGGGCTCGTCGGCGTCTTCGCCGACCACGGTCAGCGGCTCTACCCCGACGGCCCGGCCCGGCTCTCGCAGCCGGAGCTCGCGGGCGGGGCGCTGCTCGACCTCGGCGTCTACCCCGTGTCGTTCGCCGACCTCGTGCTCGGCGCCCCGACGTCCGTGTCGGCGGCCGGCACGCTGACCGACCTCGGCGTCGATGCCACGACGACCATCACGGTCACCGGAGCCGGGGGAGGCCACGGCGTCCTGTCCTGCACGATGGCCGGCGTGACGCCGTGCACCGCCGTCGTCGCGGGCACCGAGGCGCGGCTCGAGCTGTCCGGCACGTTCTACGGCGCCGGCTCGACGATCCGGCTCGTGAGCCGCACCAACGAGGTCCTCGACGAGCGGCCAGGCGGGCTCACCGACGACGTGCGCGGCTTCTCCTACGAGGCGGCCGAGTTCGCCCGCTGCCTCGTCGCCGGCGAGACCGAGTCACCGCTCCTGCCGCACGCGACGACGCTGCGCGTCATGGAGACGATGGACGACGTACGCCGTCAGACCGGGGTCGTCTACCCCGGGGAGTGATGCCGGGGTCGGGCCGTCCGGAAACTTCTTCGTCGCGGATGTCGATCGGGGGTCGTCCCACTCGTGGAAGGGGTGACGGCGCACGGCACCAGGCCGGCGCCCCCTGACCCGGGAGGGCACCATGACCACCACCGAATCTCGACACACCCAGACCGGCACCATCCCCAGCGTGGCCAAGTGCGGCGACGGGTGGACGCCGATGCACGTCACCCGCAGCCTGCTCGGCTGGGGCGCCGTCGCTGGTCCGTTCTACGTCCTCGTCTCGCTGGGCCAGGCCGTCACCCGCCCGGGATTCGACCTCACCCGCCACGAGTGGAGCCTCCTCGAGAACGGCGACCTCGGCTGGGTGCAGGTCAGCAACTTCGTCCTCACCGGCCTGATGCTGCTCGCCTTCGCGGTCGGTCTGCGGCGCGCGCTTGCGGGTGGGCCTGGCGACCGGTGGGCTCCACGGCTCACCAGCGTCTTCGGCGCCGGTCTCGTGGCTGCCGGCCTCCTGCGTGCGGACCCGGCGCTCGGCTTCCCTGTCGGGACGCCGGAGGGCGTCGGCGTCGTGACCGCCCACGGCATCGGGCACTTCGCGGCCGCAGGCGTCGGCTTCGTCGCGATCGCAGCCGCGTGCTTCGTGCTCGGGCGTCGGTTCAGGGCCGAGGGCGGACGTCGGGTCTCCCTCTTCTCGCGAGTGACCGGTGTCGTCTTCATCGGCGGCTTCCTCTGCGTGGCCTCCGGCGCGGGTAGCGTCGCAGCCAACCTGCTCTTCACCGGTGCGGTGGTCCTCGTCTTCTCCTGGCTCGCCGTCGTCGCCGTCCACCTCTACCGCTCGCTCGCCGACGGACCCGCACCCACGCGGTCCTGACCGACCAGACCCAGACGACAAGGAGATTCCCATGCGTTACATCAGCGTCCTCAAGGGCACCCAGCCAGCCGGTCCGCCGCCCGACGGTCTCATGGCGGCGATCATGAACCTCGGCGGCGAGGCCACGGCGTCGGGTGCGCTGCTCGACAACGCCGGCCTGGCGCCCAGCGCCGCAGGTGCGCGCGTCACCGTCGCCGGAGGTGAGCTGTCCGTCATGGACGGCCCGTTCACGGAAGCCAAGGAATACATCTCGTATGCCGTCTACGACGTGCGCTCCAAGGAGGAGGCCGTCGAGTGGACGTCGCGCTTCATGCAGCTCCACGCCGACCTGTGGCCCGGATGGCAGGGCGAGTCGGACGTCATCAAGATCATGGGGCCGGAGGATTTCGGACCGCCGCAGTGACGTCAGCTCGTCCGTTCGGGGTGGGTCCGCGGCCTAGGGTCGAGGGGTGACGGACGCGTCGGGCCAGACCGGGGGTGAGGCTGCCGCGCGGCGCGCCGTCGAGGCGGTCTGGCGCATCGAGTCCGGTCGCCTCATCGCGAGCCTTGCCCGCGTGACCGGCGATGTGGCGCTCGCGGAGGACAGCGCCCAGGAGGCGCTGGTCGCGGCGCTCGAGCAGTGGCCGGCTTCCGGCATCCCACCCAACCCGGGGGGCTGGCTCATGACGACCGCCAGGCGTCGGGCCATCGACGCCCACCGTCGCACGGCGACCCACGAGCGCAAGGTTGCCGTCCTCGCGCGGGACCTCACGGCCGATGAGTCCGGCGTCGACTCGGACGGCCACGTCGACGCCCTGGACGACCACATCGGTGACGACCTGCTGCGACTCGTCCTCACCGCGTGCCACCCGGTGCTGTCGCTCGAGTCGCGGGTCGCCCTGACGCTGCGCTGCCTCGCCGGGCTGTCGACAGACGAGATCGCCCGAGCCTTCCTCGTCCCCGAGGCGACCATGGCTCAGCGCATCGTTCGCGCCAAGAAGACATTGAGCGACAAGCAGATCCGCTTCGAGCTGCCGTCACGCGACGAGCTCGCCACTCGTCTCTCGTCCGTCCTCGAGGTCGTCTACCTCGTCTACAACGAGGGGTATGCCGCCACGGCCGGAGAGGACTGGGTGCGGCCTGCGCTCTGCCAGGAGGCGATGCGCCTCGGCCGTCTCCTCGCCGTCCTCACGCCCGAGGAACCGGAGGTGCACGGCCTGCTGGCGCTCATGGAGCTGCAGGCATCGCGACTGCCGGCCCGCGTCGGTCAGGGGGGAGAGCCGGTGCTGCTACCCGACCAGGACCGCCGCCGGTGGGACCGGCTCCTCATCAGGCGCGGCCTTGCCTCCCTCAGGCGCGCCGAGGAGTTCGAGCGGCCGCTCGGGCCCTACACGGTCCAGGCCGGGATTGCCGCGTGCCATGCGCGCGCCCTGAGCGCAGAGGACACGGACTGGAGGCGCGTCGCGGATCTCTACGCCGTGCTCGCCGCCATCTGGCCGTCTCCGGTTGTCGAGGTGAACCGCGCAGTCGCCGTGGGCTTCTCGTCAGGGCCAGACGCGGGGCTCGCGATCATCGACGCGGTCGTGGCTTCGGGGCGTCTTGCGGGCTACCCGCACCTGCACGCGGTGCGCGGCGACCTGCTCGACCGCGGCGGACGGCATACGGAAGCGGGCGACGCGTTCGAGCGTGCGGCCGGGCTGACACGGAGCGAGGCTGAACGGACCATGTTCAGCGGGCGGGCCTCGGCTGCCCGCGACCACGGCCGCCCCTGACGGGGAGTCCACCAGGCGCGGGCACGCGACCACTGCGCGTGCCCGCGTGCCTTGCGTCAGGCCTTCAGTTGGGGCAGACGGCCGGGTTGGGATTCGGCTTGTCGATGCGTCGAGGGAAGCCCGCCGGCACGAACGAGACCACGTAGACGTGGTCAACGACCTTGGTGTTGTTGCGCACGACGTGCAGGTCCCCACCTTCGTCCACGAAGGTCGATCCGAGCGGGGACCCGGGCCCGTACAGCTGCGGCTTGCAGGAGGGTGCGTGGTAGACGCTCAGCATGCCTGACTTGACGATCACCAGGCTGGGTCCCGGATGGCTGTGCCAGCCGAAGGTGCCTCCCGGCGCGATGATGTTCTCGAGGATGTGGACATCGGTGGCTCCTTGGGCAGAGATCCTGACCCTCCAGAACTCCTTGGCGGCACCGGGGTCCACGTCGGTCTTGGCCTTGACATCGATCCCGCCCTGGAAACGCCCGACGACCGGCGACCATGGTGGGTTGGTGACGCCCGAGGGTGGGGTCGCACTGGCGGCCCCGCCGTAGAGGGCGGCGCCCGAGAGCCCCAGAACAGCCGCCACGATCAGTTTCCGTCTCATTGTTCCGTCCCTTTCGACATGAGGGCCTCGACCACACGGATCGGGTCGAGCCCGGCGCCCTGCGCGGTCAGCGCAGAGTGGTGTGCCGACGGCGCGCGGAAGACGTAGAAGGAGGTCTCGTCCTCGGGGACGTGGATCACGAACTCGAATCGGACGGTCGTGCCCTCCCGCGTCAGCTTCGCCGCAGCCGCTCGGACCCGGGCCTCACGGGCACGGCGCTCTCGCGTCTCTTCCCGAGAGAGGTAGGTCTCGACGACGTAGTTCGGCATGCCTGACGGTAGGGCGGTGGCCGGTCGGGAGGAATCGTCAGAACCCCTCGACATTGCGCTCTATGGCTGGTCAGCGGTGTGGAACCGGCCGGCGAGCTCCGTGCGCGACCGCACGCCGAGCTTGAGGTAGATGTGGGTCAGGTGGCTCGCCACGGTGCGCTCCGCGAGGAACAGGGCGGCTGCGATCTCGCGGTTGGTCCGACCCTCGGCCACGAGCGAGGCGACGCGCTGCTCGGCCGGTGACAGTCCGTCGGCGCGCGTGCGCCCACCGATGTGGCCGAGCTCGGCGCGGGCCGTCTCGGCCCAGCAGCCGGCGCCGAGCGCCTCGAAGGTCTCGAGGGCGTCCGCGGTCGCCGCTCGGGCCGGGCTCTTCTGCCGGGCGCGCCGCCTGACCGTGCCGAGCATCAGCTGCGCGCGGGCACGGCCGAAGGGATCACCGACGGCACCATGCTCGGTGACGGCCTGCCCCAGCAGCGCCAGGGCACCCTCGACGTCCCCGATGGCCGCCGCGACGAATCCGCGACATCGGGTCACGTGAGCCAGCGTCCACTCACGTGCGGTGCGGGTTGCGTCCGTGGCCCAGAGGTCGAGGAGGTCGACGGCGTCGTCGACGCGGCCGTGCTCGAGGAGGAGCTCGACGTGGTCCGGCGTCCACCACCGCACGCTCGGCTCGCTCCAGCCCAGCACGGCCGCCGTCCGGTCGGCCTGGGCGAGATGACCGAGAGCGGCGGAAGGATCCCCACTCCACCGGGCGACAATGCCCAGCACCGCCACGTGCTGGGGCGGGTGGAAGCCGAACTGCTCGTCGGCCAGGACCATCGCGCGCTCGGTGTGCTCGCGGGCCAGCTCCAGCTCACCTCGATGCACGGCGATGACGGCGATCGGCAGGTGGTCCTGCGGCACCTCGTGGCCGTACTGGCTGGCGATCTCGTGGGCGTGGGCGGCATGCTGCCCAGCGAGCTCCCAGTGCACCGCCCAGAACTCGACCCAGGCGAGTCCCCACAGCGCGCGAGCACTCCGTGGCTCGTCCCGTTCCGACCACGCGGCGTACTCGCCGTCGAACAGGGCGCGGGCCTGTCCTCTTGTCGAGACGGGCGCCAGGGTGTGCACGATCGCCAGCGTCGCCTCCTGCACCAGCCGTTCTCCGCCGAGGGAGCTCGGCAGGTGCTGGGTGAGGGATACCAGATCGGCCGGCGTCGGTGCGGGGCCGGCGAACCAGTCGAGGATCGCCTGGACAGCCCGGGCCCGCGATCGAAGCCCAGCGTCGCCCAACCCCTCGGCGAGCTCGAGGGCCGCAGCCGCATGGTCGAATCCCGGCTGGAAGCGCATCGCCCAGGCCAGCCGGCAGTGGATCATCGACTGGAGCGCGGGTGAGCTCGTCTCCCTCAACGCCTCGAGGAGGAACTCGGCGACCCTGTCGACGCTCAGCTCGGCCAGAAGAACCAGGGCCTCCGCGCGCCAGTAGCCCAGCTCCGTCTGCTCCATGAGGTCGGTGGCCATGGTCCGCGCGCGCGTCCACTCCCCGGCGACCTGATGGGTCCGAGCCGAAGCCAGCGTTCGGCGACATCGTGCCTCGGGCTCGTCCGACGGGGTCAGCCTGAGGGCATGCTCGGCGAGCTCCGCCGCGGCCGCCACCGCCCCGCGCTCGCGCGCCAGCACCACCGCTTCGTCGAGCACGCACGCCACCTCGGCGTTCGCGTGGTCCTGTGACAGGGCCAGGTGGCGGGCCCGGACCAGAGGGTCCTCGGACAGTCGAGCCACCGTCGCGTGAACTCGCCACCGGCTTTCGCCGAGGTCGCGGTACACGACCGAGGCCAGCAGCGGGTGGGTGAACCGGATCGTCCCGTCGATCAGCTCGATGACGTGCGCAGCGACGGCAGGTTGGACGACGCTGGGCTCGATCCCGGTCCGCTGCAGCATGGACTCCGGGAGCGAGCCGAACGCCGCCACGAAGGACAAGGCCTGCAGGGTCGGGCCGGGCAGCCCGGCGATCCTCGCACCCAGCAGGTCCTCGAGCGTCTTCGGCACCGGGAACGGCTCTGACGGGGTGCGGTCCGTACTCAGGACCCGGGCCAGCTCCATGGCGAAGAACGGGTTCCCGCGCGACTGCTCACGGATACGCAGCAAAGTCTGCCGGCCGAAGCTGGTCCCGAGGCGGTCGAGGAGCAGACGGTGCAGGGCTCCGACGCTCAGCGGCCCGACCGGCAGGCGCAGCAGGTGCTCTGGAGGGAGCGCGTCCTCAACCGGGTGGGGCTGCGGACTGTCGAGCAGCCGCCGAGTGAGCAGCACCAGAACCGGACTGGTCCGGAGCCTGCGGAACGCAAAGGCGAGCGCGGCGGATGAGGACGCATCCAGCCACTGGACGTCATCGACGGCAACCAGGACCGGTGCGTGCTCGCCGAGCTGCTGGAGCACATCGCGCACCGCGAGGGCGACGGCACGGTGGTCCACCGGGGCGCCGGAGCCCGGGTCTCGGAGCATCGCGACGCCGAGCGCACTGCGCCGGGGGGCCGCCAAGGTCGGCAGCGCCTCGTCGAGGACCTCTTCGAGCAGATCGCCGAGGCCGACATGGACAAGGGTCCGCTCCGCCTCGGCCGGCCGCGACGAGAGCACCCTCAGCCCCCGAGCCCGAGCCTGGGCCACGCCCTCGAGCCAGAGCGTCGACTTGCCGATGCCCGCTTCACCCTCCAGCACCAGCGCGGAAGGTGAGTCGGGCACCCCGGCGACGAACGCGGAGACAGACGCGCGCTCCACGTCCCGCCCGACGGTCTCCGACCCCGACATGCTCCCGCCTCCTCTGGAACGGGTCTCCACTCGCACCGGTCGCCACGCCTTGCCGGGCAGGCGATCCCTCGAGAAGCCACCACCCACTATCCGGCACAGCAGGCGTGTCCGGCTGTCGAACGAGGATCACCGACCACGTGGGCGATCTGCGAGACCGCAGGCCGCCCGTGCGGGCCCGAGGGGTCGCACCCTGCCAGCCGTCACGGGCGACCGGCCCGGCGCGTCAGGGGGTCGTGCACATGTTCGGCATGAACAGCATGGAGCGCTACCCGTTCAGGGGATTCACCCTGCAGCGCGCCGTCGACGGGCCGCGCTGACCACGCCTCACGGCATACGCCCTCGGTCGGTGCAGCTCAGGCCCCGGCGAGGTTCGGGTCCCGCCATCGGCGCTCGAACGGCAGTCGCCAGGTGAACGGGGCGACGAGCTGGTGGATCTGGTTGGGGCCCCACGTGCCGGGGTCGTAGGGCCGCACGACGGGCGGGTTGTCGAGGAGCGGCTGGGAGATCTCCCAGAGCCGCTCGATGCCCTCGGCCGAGGTGAAGAGCGTGCGGTCGCCGCGGGCGGCGTCGTAGATGAGTCGCTCGTAGGCCTCGAGCACCGCTCCGGCCCAGTCGGTCTCGCCCATGGAGAACTGCATCGACAGCTTGTCGAGCTTCATCCCCGGGCCGGGACGTTTGCCGTAGAACGACAGGGACATCCGCGACCGGTCGGCGAGGTCGAAGGTGAGGTGGTCGGGGCCGTTGTCCCCGACGCCCGAGCCCGCCGGGAACATCGAGCGCGGCGGCTCCTTGAACGCGATCGAGATGATGCGCGCACCCTCGGCCAGTCGCTTGCCGGTGCGCAGGTAGAACGGCACGCCGGCCCAGCGCCAGTTGTCCACGAAGCACTTGAGCGCGACGAACGTCTCGGTCTGGCTGTCGTGCCTGACGCCCGGGACGTCGCGGTAGCCGACGTACTGTCCGCGCACGACGTCGTGCGGCTCGATCGGTGACATCGACCGGAAGACCTTGTTCTTCTCCTCGCTGATGGCCGCCGGCTCGAGCGCGGTCGGTGGCTCCATGGCCGTGAAGGCCAGGACCTGGAAGAGGTGGGTGACGACCATGTCGCGGTAGGCGCCGGTGCTCTCGTAGAAGTCGGCCCGCTGCGCCAGGCCGAGCGTCTCGGGCACGTCGATCTGGATGTGGTCGATGTGGTTGCGGTGCCAGATCGGCTCGAAGAGCCCGTTCGCGAAACGAAAGGCGAGGATGTTCTGCGCCGCTTCCTTGCCGAGGAAGTGGTCGATGCGGAAGATCTGCTCCTCGTCGAAGACCTCGTGCAGCTCGGCGTTGAGCGCTCGGGCGCTCGCGAGATCGGTGCCGAACGGCTTCTCCATGATGATCCGGCTGCGCTCGACCAGGCCGCCGGCGGCGAGCTGGCGCACGACCGTCAGCGCCGCCTTGGGCGGCACCGAGAGATAGTGCAGACGTCGCGCGCCCTCTCCGAGGATGGCCTCGGACTCGTCGACCGCAGCCCGAATCCCTTGCGGTCCAGCGCTGCCCGGCACCCAGTGGATGCGGTCGGCGAACTCGCGCAGGTCATCGTCGGTGACGGAGTGGCTCGAGTGCTCGCGGATGGAGGCGAATACGAGGTCGAGGAACTCGTCACGGCTCAGCTCGTCGAGCGACGTCGCGACGACCCGCAGGCCCTCGAGCAGCTGCGACTCGTGCAGGTGCAGCATGCCCGGGAGCAGCTTGCGCTTGGCGAGGTCTCCCGTGGCGCCGAAGAGGACGACCGTGGTGGCTGGCATGGGTCCAGAGTGGCCCAGATCGGGCGCCAGCGGGAGGTGCTTTCTCGCCGAACACCTGTGCCGGGAGGAGATGCAGCCCTAGGCTCAGAGCATGCTCATCATCGGCATGATCCTCCTCGGCATGCTCGTCGGCGCCGCAGCCCAGCTCCTCCTGGGCCGGGAGGGCAAGAGCATCGACTGGACGATGGCGATCGTCGCGGGCCTCGTCGGCTCGTTCGTCGGCGGCCTGCTCGCGAGCCTGCTCGCGGGTGACGGCATCCAGCTGCGTGCGAGCGGCATCATCGGCTCGATCGTCGGCGCCGTGATCGTCACGGGCGTGTGGCGCTGGAGCCGCACCCGCAGCGTGACGCGCTGAGACGTCGGGCGAGCGCCCCCAGCGTTCGAGCGGCCACCGCTGTCGCCGGCCTCACAGCGTCTCGACGCGCACGCGGCCCCGTGCGACCACCCACCGGTGGGTGAGGCGTATGCCGTCCAGCAGGCTCTCGTCGTGGCTGACCACGAGCACGGTCCCCCCGAAGGCTGCGACGGCGGCCTCGAGCTGCTCGATGGCGTCGACGTCGAGGTGGTTGGTCGGCTCGTCGAGGACGAGGACGTTGACCTCGCGGCCTTGGAAGAGCGCCATGAGGGCCCGGGTGCGCTCGCCCATCGACAGGCTCCGCGCGGGCCGTGGCACGTGCTCGGACCCGAGCCCGAACTTCGCGAGCAGCGTGCGCACGTCGGCGACCGGCCACTCCCTGGACGTCTTCGGGTCGGGACCGAGCTCGCGCCGCACGACGTCGAGGACCGTCGCGTCGTCGTCGAGCAGGTGCCGGCGCTGGTCGATGACCCCGACGGCGACGCGGGTGCCGAGGGACTGACGCCCCGAGACGAGCGGCAGGTCACCGAGCAGGGCGCCCAGCAGCGTCGTCTTGCCCGAGCCGTTCTCGCCCACGACGGCGATGCGGTCGCCCCGACCGACGACGAGGTTGACCGGGCCGAGCCGGAAGCCGTGCCGTTCGACGACCGCGTCGGACAGGGTCGCCACGACGTCGGCGGAGGGGCGCCCCTCGGTGATGGCGTAGCGCAGCTGCCACTCCTTGCGCGGCTGCTCCACGGCGTCGAGCCGGTCGGCGGCCCGCTCGAGTCGGCCGCCCTTGGCGGCCTGACGGTCGGCCCGGGCCTTGTGCTTCTCGCGGATGTGCTTGTCCGGCTCCGTGCCGAGGGCGACGTTGCGCCGGCCCCTGTCGGCCCAGTCGTGACGTTGCCGGGACTGCGCGAGCAGCGAGTCGCGCTCGGCGGCATACCCCTCGTAGGCCTCCCACGCGTGCGCGCGGGCGAGCTTTCGTTGCTCGACGAACGAGCTCCAACCGCCGGCGTAGTGGCCGATGCGCTGCTGCTTGACGTCGAGCTCGACGACGCTCGTCGCCACCGCGTCGAGGAAGGTGCGGTCGTGGCTCGCGATGAGGATCGGTCCCTCGTGGGTCCGGACGAAGTCGGCCATGAGGGTGAGGCCCCGCGCGTCGAGGTCGTTGGTCGGCTCGTCGAGCAGGAGCACGTCGTACTGGCTGAGCAGCACCGCGACGAGGCAGGCCCGAGCGGCCTGCCCGCCGGAGAGGGTCCCGAGCGGACGGTCCGTGGCGACGTGCAGCCCGACCCGGGCGGCCACCTCGGGCAGGCGTTCGTCGAGGTCGGCGGCGCCGAGGGCGAGCCAGCGCTCGAGCGCCGTGGCGTAACGGTCCTCGCTGCCCTCGTCACCGGCCGCGATGGCTGCGGACGCAGACTCGAGCTCGGCGTCCGCCGCGGTGACGCCGGTGCGCCGACGGGCATACGTCAGCAGCGTCTCGGACGGGTCGGGCGCGACCTGCGGGAGCCAGCCGATCGTCGCGTCGCGCGGGGCGAGGCGGATCGAGCCGGCCTCGACGGGCAGCTCGCCGACGATGGTGCGCATGAGCGTCGACTTGCCCGACCCGTTGGGGCCGACGACGGCCGTCACGTCGCCGTCGGCGAGCGTCAGGTCGAGGCCGGAGAAGAGGGTGCGCGCGCCGAAGGCGACGTCGAGGCCGGAGAGGGTGAGCGTGCAAGACATGAGAGGTCCTTGATGGTCGGCAGGGCCCCGCGGGTGACGTCGGACGATGGTCGACGGGTCAGCGGCGGGCGGGCTCGAGGCATCAGGAGATCCACACGGGAGCGACCCTAAGGGGCGTCCCCCGGGCGCGTCCACCACTTTCCGGCTCCCCCGCGCCGGAACCCCGCCGGGGCGGAGTTGTTGAGGCCTGGAGGGGTGGTTCGGGCGCCATAAGTCCGCCGGGGCGGAGTTGTTGAGGCCTGGAGGGGTGGTTCAGGCGCCATAAGTCCGCCGGGGCGGAGTTGTTGAGGCCTGGAGGGGTGGTTCAGGCGCCATAAGTCCGCCGGGGCGGAGTTGTTGCGGTCGGTGGGAGGGGTGGGGCGCGGACGCGGCGGGACGGCATACGACCAAGGTCTGCTCTCGCACCCGACAGGGGCCGCCGACCCTGAGCACGGACCCTGACTCCGGTCAGGGTCGGGTGCGACCTTGCTAGGGGTCGGAATCAGGCTTGTGACGGATGTGCGACCCCGCCCGCCTTCGGGAGGGTGGAGCCCATGATCACAGTGGAGCGACTCACCAAGCGCTACGGCCCGTTCACGGCCGTCGACGACGTCTCGTTCGAGGTCAAGCCGGGCCTCGTCACCGGCTTCCTCGGACCCAACGGTGCCGGCAAGACGACCGCGATGCGCGTCATGGCCGGCCTCACCCCCGCCACCTCGGGGCGGGCCACGGTGCTCGGCAGGCCGTATGCCGCCCTGCCGAACCCGGGCCGCCACGTCGGCCTTCTGCTCGACGCGTCGGCGCAGCACGCCGGCCGCACCGGCCGCGAGGTGCTGACCCTCGGCGCGATCCTCATGGGAGTCGGCAAGCACCGCGTCGACGAGATGGTCGAGCTCGTCGGCCTGACGGAGAAGGAGGCGAACCGCCGGGTCCGCAACTACTCCCTCGGCATGCGCCAGCGCCTCGGCATCGCCCACGCGCTCCTCGGCGACCCCGAGGTCCTCGTCCTCGACGAGCCGGCCAACGGCCTGGACCCGGCCGGCATTCGCTGGATGCGCGACCTGCTGCGGGGCTACGCCAACGAGGGCGGCACGGTGTTGCTGTCCTCGCACCTGCTCAACGAGATCGAGCGCGTCGCCGACGAGATCATCGTCATCGGCCACGGCAAGATCGTCGCCCAGGGCACCAAGGACGAGCTGCTCGCCGGCGCCGGCACGTTCACCCGCTCCACCGACGACGACGCGCTCATGGCCGCGCTGGCCGAGCAGTCGATCGTCGCGCAGCGCACGCCGACCGGCGGCCTGCAGGTCGAGGCCGAGCCGATCGCCGTCGGCCGCGTCGCCGTCGCCCACCAGATCGTCCTGACCGAGCTGCGCGGCGCCGACAGCCGGGGTCTCGAGGAGATGTTCCTCGACCTCACGGCCGACGCTGCCCGAGAGGAGGTGGCGGCATGACCGCGACCACGACCACCACCACACCCGCGACGCCCACCGCGCCCGTCTCCAAGAACGCCGAGTCGGCGCTCCCCACCCACGCCAAGGTCCCGAGCCGCATCGACGGCCCACGCCCCACCACCGGGGTGCCCTTCGGCCGCCTCGTCCACGTCGAGCTGCGCAAGATGCTCGACACCCGCGCCGGCCGCTGGCTGCTGATCGGCATCGGCGCGATCATCGCCATCGCCCTGACGATCATGTTCTTCAACGAGGGCGGCCAGCACGCCTTCGGTGAGTACCTCCAGGCCACGACGATGCCGATGGCGCTCATTCTGCCGGTCGTCGGCATCCTCGCCGTGACGTCGGAGTGGAGCCAGCGCACGGGCCTGGTCACCTTCGGGCTCGAGCCGCGCCGCATCCGCATCGCCTGGGCCAAGCTGCTGTCGGCGCTCGTCGTCGGCGTCTGCGCCTTCGCCCTCGCGCTCGTCCTCGCGGCCCTCGCGCACCAGGCCGCGATCACCTTCCGCGGCATCACCGGCGACTGGTCGACGGACGCGCTCGTGCTCCTAGGCGCCGGTGGCTACGTGCTGCTCGGCATCGCCCAGGGCGTCGGCTTCGGCATGCTCTTCAAGAACACGCCGGCCGCCGTCGTCGTCTTCTTCGTCCTGCCGACCGCGTGGTCGATCCTCGGCTCCATGGTCTCGTGGCTGCGCGACGCCGCCACGTGGCTCGACCTGAACCAGACGATGAACCCGCTCTTCCAGGGGTCGCTGACCAGCCAGCAGTGGGCGCACCTCGCCACGTCGGTCGCCCTCTGGGTCGTCGCGCCGCTCGCCGTCGGCATCTGGCGCCTCACCCGCGCCGAGGTGAAGTAGCCCACCCCCCGCTCCAACCGTCGAGAGGCCGCGTGTGGTCGCCTCGCGCACGTCGAGAGGCCAATCCTCGCGACACGGCGTGGCCTCTCGACTGGCCGGACCCGGCCACACGTGGCCTTTCGACGGTCCACCACGAACGAGAGGTGTGCCGTGTGCCCGACGGGGGCACACGGCATACCTCTTCGGGGCGGTGTCAGTGCTCGGCGTTCGTGTCCGTCTCGACGACGGGGTCGGTGACCACCTTGGCGTCGTCGGCGTCGCCGCCCGGGTTGGCGCCGCCGAGGCCGGCCCGGACGAGCTCCTCGATCTGCTTGCCGGTCTCGGCGTCGACCTGCTTCCAGTAGTCGAAGGCGCGCTCGAGCACCGGCGGCTTCACGCCCCCGAGCAGGTGCCCGGCGACCGTCTCGGTGAAGGCCTCGCGCTGGGCGTCGTCCCACACCTCACGGACGAGCCGCCCGGCCTGGCCGAAGTCGTCGTCGTCCTCGCGCAGCGTGTAGGCCTGACGCACCATGGCGCCGTCGGTCTCCCAGCCCTCCTCGACCTCGCCGACGTGGTCGGCGTAGCCGCGGCCCTCGCTGTTCGGCGCGTAGACCGGGGCGTCGCCGCGGTGGTCGTACGCCATCGGCCCGTCCTGCGTGTACGTGTTGAGGTTCTCGACGCGGGGACGGTTGACCGGCAGCTGCAGGTAGTTCGGGCCGATGCGGTAGCGGTGCGTGTCGCTGTAGGCGAAGACGCGCCCGAGCAGCATTTTGTCCGGTGAGAAGCCGATGCCCGGGACGATCGCGGACGGCTCGAAGGCCGCCTGCTCGATCTGAGCGAAGAAGTTGTCGGGGTTGCGGTTCAGGGTCATCGTGCCGACCTTGATGAGCGGGTAGTCGCTGTGCGGCCACACCTTCGTCAGGTCGAAGGGGTTGAGGTGGTAGGTCTTCGCGTCCTCGTAGGGCATGGCCTGGATCGACAATGTCCAGCTCGGGAAGTCGCCCGCGTCGATGGCCTCGTAGAGGTCGCGCCGGTGGTGGTCGGCGTCCTGCCCGGCGATGCGGGTCGCCTCCTCGCCCGTCAGTCCCTCGACGCCCTGGTTGCTGTGGAAGTGGTACTTCACGAAAGTCTTGTCGCCCGCCGCGTTGATCCAGAGGTAGGTGTGGCTGCCATATCCGTTCATGTGGCGGAAGGTCTTGGGGATGCCGCGGTCGCCCATGAGGTAGGTGACCTGGTGCGCCGACTCGGGGTTGAGGCTCCAGAAGTCCCACTGCATGTGGTTGTCGCGCAGGCCCGAGCCGCCGCGGCGCTTCTGGCTGCGGATGAAGTGCGGGAACTTCATCGTGTCGCGGATGAAGAAGATGGGCGTGTTGTTGCCGACGAGGTCGTAGTTGCCCTCGGTCGTGTAGAACTTCAGCGCGAAGCCGCGCGGGTCGCGCCACGTGTCGGGGCTGCCCTGCTCGCCGGCGACCGTCGAGAAGCGCGCGAGCATCTCGGTCTTGACGCCCGGCTGGAAGAGCGCCGCCTTGGTGTATGCCGTCACGTCCTCCGTGGTCTCGAACGTGCCGAAGGCGCCCGAGCCCTTCGCGTGCACGTTGCGCTCGGGGATGCGCTCGCGGTTGAAGTGCGCCATCTGGTTGGTGAAGTGGTGGTCGTGCAACAGGATCGGGCCGTCCGGGCCGACGGTGAGCGAGTTGCGGTCGCTCGGTGCCGGTGCGCCCGTCTCGGTGTGCGAGCCGAGCTCGGCCTCCGTGCTCGGTGCCGTCTCGATCGACTCGCGTGACTGCGTGCTTTCGCTCATGTCTGCTCCTTCGACGTCGGAGTAAGGGCCATACCCACTTGACCGGGGGGAGACCTAGAGTCGGCGCATGAGACAGCGTGTCGCTGGGAGTCGGGCGGTGGCGCTCGCCGTGCTGCTCGGCGTGGGCCCTGCGGCCTCGGTCGCCGGGTGCACGAGCAGCGAACCGCAGGCCGCCGCGGAGACGGGCTGGTTCTCGCCGGGGCCTGCTCCGACACCGGAGGTGTCGCTGACGCCGATCGACCCCGGGCCCCCGCCGGTCGTGACGGTCCCGGCGCCCGTGGCCGGTGAGGTGGCGCGCGTCGTCGTGACGAGGCAGGGCGCCGGCAAGGCCTTCCGCAACGTGCCGGGGGTGCCGGTCGCCGCGGGCCGCACCTACACGGTCGAGGTGGCCTGCGCGGCCGGCCGCCCGTCGACCGGCACGAGCTATGCCGTCTACGACGCGGCGCCCGGCACGTGGGGGCACGGCGAGCCGCTCTACTCCCAGCCCTTCCCGTGCGACGGTGCGGTCCAGCGGACGGTCCACCTCGGCCTGCCCGCAGGCAGGGTGCAGATCGACGTCCGCGGCCTCCCCGGGGACGCCGTGACGGCATACGCCCTGATCCGGCCCGAGTGAGCGGGCGGCCGTCGGGCGCGGGGGTATCTCGGTCGTGGGGCGCGGCAGCGCGCCGATAGGCTGGCGCGCGTGATCGACATCAAGCTCGTGCGCGACGAACCCGACCGGGTCCGCGCCTCGCAACAGGCCCGTGGTGAGGACCCGGGGATCGTGGACGCGATCCTCGCTGCCGACGAGCGCCGTCGATCGTCCCTCGGCGAGTTCGAGAAGCTGCGCGCCGAGCAGAAGACCGTCAGCAAGTCGGTCGGCGCCGCGATGGGCGCCTTCCAGAAGGCCAAGAAGGCCGGAGCCCCCGACGCGGAGCACCTCGAGAAGGTGGCCCACGAGGCGCGCACGCACGCAGGCAGGCTGAGCGAGCAGGTCAAGTCGCTCGAGAGCGACGCCGACGAGGCGGGGGCCGAGCTCGAGCGCCTGCTGCGCCAGGTCGGCAACGTCATCATCGACGGCGTGCCCTTGGGGGGCGAGGACGACTACGTCGTGCTCGAGACCGTCGGCACGCCAAGGGATTTCGCGGCGGAGGGCTTCGAGCCGCTCGACCACCTCGCGCTCGGTGAGAAGCTCGGCGCCATCGACATGGAGCGCGGCGCCAAGGTCGGCGGGGCCCGGTTCTACTACCTCACTGGTGTCGGCGCGCTGCTCGAGCTGGCCCTGCTCAACATGGCGATGGCCCAGGCCACCGCGGCCGGGTTCACGGCGATGATCACGCCGACGCTCGCGCGCCCGGAGATGATGGTCGGCGCCGGCTTCATGGACGCGCACGCCGAGGAGGTCTACCGCCTCGAGGCCGATGACCTCTACCTCACCGGCACCTCGGAGGTGGCGCTCGCCGGCTACCACGCCGACGAGATCATCGACCTGTCGGACGGTCCGAAGCGGTATGCCGGCTGGTCGGCCTGCTACCGCCGCGAGGCCGGGTCGCACGGCAAGGACACCCGCGGCATCATCCGCGTGCACCAGTTCCACAAGGTCGAGATGTTCAGCTACTGCCGTCCGGAGGACGCCGAGGCCGAGCACCAGCGCCTGCTCGCGTGGGAGCGCGAGATGCTCGCCAAGATCGAGGTGCCCTACCGCGTCATCGACACCGCGGCCGGTGACCTCGGCGGTCCAGCAGCGCGCAAGTTCGACTGCGAGGCCTGGGTGCCGACGCAGGGCAAGTACCGCGAGCTGAGCTCGACGTCGAACTGCACGACGTTCCAGGCGCGGCGACTCAACACGCGCGAGCGCGACCCGAACGGCTCGGGCACCCGCGCCGTCGCGACGCTCAACGGCACGCTGGGCACGACACGCTGGCTCGTCGCGATCCTCGAGAACCACCAGCAGCCCGACGGCTCGGTCGTGGTCCCGGCCGCGCTGCGCCCGTTCCTCGGTCTGGACGTCCTCAAGCCCCTCGCCTGACTGCGCCGACCGCCTCCCGCCTGCCCCATCCCGATCGAAAGCGCAATCCGACCGGACGGATTGCTCTTTCGATCGGGTTTTCAGGGGGTGCGATCGGGTTTTCAGGGGGTGCGAGCGGGGGCGTAGGTGATGCCGAGCTGCCGGGTCACCTCGTCGAGCGCGCCCATGTTGGCCTCGACCGACTCGTGGTCGTGCAGGGGAGACGCGATCAGGCCGTCGCCGATGCACCGGGCGACCTCGAGCGCGGAGTGGTGGAGCGCGCCATGGCCGACCGGCTCGGGGTCGGTCCACGTGACCGACCGTGAGCCGTCGGCCGAGGTGACGACGACGTCCCCGGGCATGAAGAACGGTCCGGGCAGGGTCAACGTCGCCGCCGTGCCGGCGATGGTCGCCGACGTGGGCGTACGCGTGAGCAGCGTCGAGTGCAGCACGCTCGTCGCGTCGCCGGCATGGGTCAACAGCATGGCGGCCTGTCCGTTGACGCCGGTCGAGGCCATCTCGCCGGACGCCTGCACCCGCATGGCCGGCCCGAGCACCCACGTGGCGAGCGTCGTCACGTAGGTGCCGAGGTCGAGGAGAGAGCCGCCGGCCATGGCCGGGTCGAGGATGCGGTGCGGCGGGTCGAAGTGCTCTCCGTGGTCGGCGAGGACGGTGCGCACGTCACCGAGCAGCCCGGCGTCCAGCACCTGACGCACGACGTCGAAGCGCGGCAGGAAGAGCGTCCACATCGCCTCCATGCAGAAGACTCCGGCAGCCGCCGCCGCAGCCGAGATCTCCTGTGCCTCGGGGACATCGAGCCCGATGGGCTTCTCGACCAGGACGTGCTTGCCCGCCTGGATCGCGAGCAGGGCGCCCCGCCGGTGCAGGTGGTGCGGCGTCGCGACGTAGACGACGTCGACGCCTGGATCCTCGACGAGGTCGGAAGCCCGACGGAATGCTCTCTCGATCGAGAAGGTGGAGGCGAACGCATCGGCCGAGGCCTGGGTCCGCGACCCGACGGCCACGACCCGCTGTGTCGTCGAGGCCTGCAACGACGCGACGAAGCGCGAGGCGATCCACCCGGTCCCGAGCACGCCCCAGCGCAGGCTCGGCACGGACGAGGGCGACGGACGGCGCGGCGCGGGGAGGGCGTCGGGCAGCGAAAGGGTCGACACGGCATACCTTCTCGGTGGTCGGGCGCCGTGACGAAACCGGCGCGGTCAGCGCTCGTCGAGCATGACCTCGATGGAGTAGTCCTGGGCGCGGTAGCAGTGGTCGCCGTACTCGACGGGACCACCGATGGCGTCGAATGCCGTGCGTGACATCGTCAGGACCGGCTGGGACGGGGTGATGGCGAGGTGCTTGCGCTCGACGGCCGACGGCTGGCGGGCGCCGATGCGCTGGTGCGCGACGACGGGTTTGCCCCCGCGGGCGCGGAGCAGGGCGTAGAGGCCGTCGCGCTCGAGGTCCTCCCGGCTGATGTCGGAGTAGGCCGGCGGCAGCCAGTTGCGCAGGATCGCGAGCGGCCGGTCGCCGTCGAAGCGCAGCCGGACGAGCTTGAGCAGCGGGGTGTCGACGGGCAGGCCGAGTGCCGTCGCCGCGACCTCGTCGGTCGTCACCTCGTGGGTCAGTACCACGGTGCGAGGGTCACCCGATCCCTCGCGCCGCAGGTCGTCGTAGAGGCTCGTCAGCTCGGCGCGCCGGTGGATCTGGCGCCCCGCGACCGTCGTGCCCAGACCGCGCCGCCGGAGCAGCAGACCCTGTCCGACGAGCTCCTGGATGGCCCGCCGCACCGTCGGCCGCGAGAGGCCCAGCCGGTCGGCCATGGCGACCTCGTTCTCGAAGGCGTCGCCCGGCTGGAGCTGCCCGCTCGCGATCGCCGCACTCAGCTGCTCGGCCAGCTGGTGGTAGAGCGGGACCGGCGTCTCGCGGTCGATGCGGACGTCAACGGGGTTGGACATGTCCGCACACTAGCGAGGGCGCACGAACCTGCACAGATGTGTTCATGTCAGGACACCTTCGTGTCATCACCTCGGGCTCTTGACGACGAGCACCGGCACGTCGACGTCGAGGAGGATGTGCTGCGTCACGCTGCCGAGGAGCGCCTTGCCGACGGGGGAGCGGCGGCGGGCGCCGATGACGAGGAGGTCGGGTGCGATCTCCGCGATCTTGCCGATGATGGCGGACGCGACGTCGCCCACCCCCGGTTTGCTCGCGACGAGGTGCAGGTCCCACGTGACCTCCTTGAGCGAGTCGTCATCGGCGAGCGCCTTCTCGATGGCGTCGGAGATGCCGGCCCGGTTGGCCTCGGCGATGTCCTGGTCCAGGGAGTCGACGACGTGGATGACGTCCAGCCGGACCCCGCGGAAGGCGGCCTCGCGGGCGCCCTCCCACAGCGCCCGCGCGGCGGACGCCGACACCTGATGTGCGACAGCGACGCTCATGACCGCTTCCCCCCGTTCACGACTTCTGCAGCTCGTGCGACAGCTCGGCGAGCTCGTCACCGCCGGCCATCTGCCGGGTGAGCTCGTCGAGGCTCACGTCGCCGCGCTTCTTGTCGAGCACGGCCTCGCCGAGCTTGAGGATGACGAAGTGGTTGCCGACGAGGTAGGCGTGGTGCGGGTTGTGCGTGATGAAGACGACGCCGAGGCCGGCGTCCCGAGCTGCCGCGGTGTACTTCAGCACCACACCGGACTGCTTGACGCCGAGGGCAGCGGTGGGCTCGTCGAGGATGAGCACCCGGGCGCCGAAGTAGACGGCGCGGGCGATCGCGACGCACTGGCGCTGGCCGCCGGAGAGCGTGCCGATGGGCTGGTTGATGTCCTTGACGACGATGCCCATCTTGCGCAGCTCCTCGTCGGCGATGCGCTTCATCTCGTTGATCTTCATCGGTGCCAAGGGGCCACGCCTGCTGACCATCTCGGACCCGAGGAAGAAGTTGCGCCACACCTCCATGAGCGAGACGACGGCGAGGTCCTGGTAGACGGTCGCGATGCCGTGCGCGAGGGAGTCGCGCGGCGAGGAGAACGAGACCTCCTTGCCGTCGACCTTCATCGTGCCCTCGTTGTGCGGGTGCAGGCCGGCGATGATCTTGATCAGGGTCGACTTGCCCGCGCCGTTGTCCCCGAGGACGCAGGTGACCTCCCCGGCGTTGACGGTCAGGTTGATGCCCTTGAGCGCCCGGATCGCCCCGTAGGTCTTGCCGATGTTGATCATCTCGACGAGCGGCTCGCCCTTGTACAGTCCCGGATCGGCGTGGTCGTGAAGGGTGTCGGTCATGTCAGCCCACCTTTCGGGCGGTCGAGAGCTTCTTGACGTAGAGGTTGACCATGACGGCGAGCAGGAGCATGACGCCGAGGAAGGCCTTGAACCAGTTCGGGTCCCAACCGGCATACACGATGCACAGGCTGGTCATGCCGAAGATGAAGGCGCCGATGGCCACGCCGATGGCGTTGCCGTAGCCGCCGGTGAGCATCGTGCCGCCGACGACCGCCGCGATGATGTAGAGGAACTCGTTGCCCACGCCGTTGCCGGCCTGGAGCGTGTTGTAGTTGTAGAGGTAGTGCATGCCGGCGAACCAGGCCAGGAAGGCCACGGTCATGAAGAGGCCGACCTTCACGCGGGTGACGGGGACACCGACCGCGCGTGCCGAGTCGGCGTTGCCGCCGACGGCGAAGATCCAGTTCCCGGTCTTCGTGCGCTGCAGGATGAAGGCGGAGAGCGCCACGAAGAGGAACCACCAGACGACGGTGATCGACAACGAGACCGATCCGATCTGCCACTCATGGGCGAAGATCCAGGTGAGGGTGTCGTAGCCGGCCATCTGGTTGATGTTGGGGCTGGACACCGATCCGGTGACGAGCTTGGTCACGCCGAGGTTCGCGCCCTGCAGGACGAAGAAGGTGCCCAGGGTGATCAGGAAGCTCGGGATCCCGGTCCTCATGACCAGGTAGCCGTTGAGGAACCCGATCGCCAGGCACAGCACCAGCGACAGGATGGCGCCGACCCACAGGTTGATCCCGAGCTGGTAGCAGAACATCGCGTTGACGAGCCCGGCAGTGGTGACGAGCACGCCGGCGGACAGGTCGAACTCGCCGCCGATCATCAGCATGCCGACCCCGACGGCCACGATGCCGATGGTCGAGGACTGGTAGAGGACGGTGAAGAACGATGCCGGGGTGCGGAAGGCCGGCGCGACGATGAGGAAGAAGATGAAGATGACGATCGCCGCGACGAGGGCGCCGATCTCGGGTCGGGCCAGCAGTCGGTTCGACCAGCCCAGGGTGACCCGGTTGGATGCCTCGGCAGGGGCCGAGGGCGAGGGATCGGTTTTGACGGGGGTGCTACTCATGACAGCTCCAGTGCTGTTTCGGCGGGGGCCGGGCTGCCCAGACGGACGTGGACGGGCCCGACCCCCTGGAGGCGGTTAGCGAGTGTTCTGCTTGATGAACGGGAGGACCTGGGCGATGTTCGTCTTGTCGACGAAGGAGGGGCCGGTCAGCACGGCCTGGCCGCCACCGAGGACGTTGCCGTTCTTCTTGAAGAGGTAGAGCTGCGTGATGGCCATGTAGCCCTGCAGGTAGGGCTGCTGGTCGATGAACCACTGGATCTTGCCGTCCTGGACCGCTTGGGCCGCATCGGGGTTGGTGTCGAACGTGCCGACCTTCACGTCCGACCGCCCGGCTGTTTGGGCGGCCTTGACCGTGTCGAGGGCCTGCGGCGCACCGAGGGTGATGACCCAGTTGATCGTCTTGTCCTGGGTCAGCTTGGCCTGGATGGCGCTGGTGACGGCAGCGTCGTCGGCGCCGTTGACCTGCAGGTTCTCGGTGTTCGGGAAGGCCGCCTTGACGCCCGCGCAGCGGTCCTCGAGGGCGACCGACCCGCTCTGCTGGATGGTGCAGAGGATCTTGGTGGCGCCGGCGGCGGCGGCCCGCTTGCCTCCCTCCTGCCCGGCCAGCTTCTCGTTGGAGGCGAAGTGCGTCAGGGCCCCCGCCTGCTGGAAGAAGTCGATGCCCGAGTTGAAGGTGTCGACCGGGATGCCGGCCGCCTCGGCCTTCTTGATCGTGGGGATGAGCGCGTCCGGGGTGACCAGCGTCGTGGCGATGCCGTCGACCTTGGAGTCGATGGCGTTCTGGATCAGCACCGCCTGCTTGGCGGCGTCCGGGTCCGAGGAGTACTTCAAGGTGGAGCCGGTGTCCTTGGCGGCCTGCTGGGCGCCCGCCTTGATGCGATCCCAGAACGTGTCACCCGGCGTCTCGTGGGTGATCATGGCGAAGGTGTAGCCGCTGTTGCCGCCGCCACCTCCGCCCCCACCCGTCGAGGTGGTGCTCGGCGCACCGCCGCTGCTGCAGGCGGCGAGGGTGAAGCTGGCCGCGGTGACCACGGCGGCGGCGACGGTCAAACTCTTGCGAGTCCGAGTCGGAGTCATCGTTGATTCCTTTCGTTGCGTCGCGGTGGCCGGTCGCCGGATTGCGCGACGTGCTGTGACGGCAGATCCCGTCGGTCAAGGGGTGCGGCCCCGGGCCCGGGGCGCCGGTGGCGCGGTGGGCGGAGAGCCGTGGAGCGTCGGCCTGGCTCCTGCGTCGCGGCAGACCTCGCGGTGGAGGTCTGCTGGTCCCGGCGTCGATGCCAGCGATTCGAGGATCCCCCGCCCTCATCGTCGTGTCAAGAGATTGAGCAAACATCAGAATGTCCTAACATTTGCTTGACACGACGTGGCCCCTGGCACGACGATCGTTGTCGGAAGGCCGACGGCGCCCCCGCGCACGTCGACCGGACCCAACCGGACCCCGCGGCGACCAACCCACCCGATCGCCGCCCACCGCGATCACCCAAGGGAGTGTGCACATGCGCATCGGACTGGCCGGAGTCGGCCGCATCGGGGCATTTCACGCCGAAACCCTCCGCGACCTCTCGGACGTCGACGAGGTCGTCGTGGCCGACCTGGACACCGACGCGGCTCGCGCCGTCGCCGACAAGCTCGAGGTCGGGTATGCCGCGTCGCCCGCCGAGCTGCTCGCCTCCGGCGTCGACGGCTTCGTCATCGCGACGGCGACGCCGGGCCACGCGCCCCTCATCCGCCTCGGCCTCGAGGCCGGCGTGCCGACCTTCTGCGAGAAGCCGGTCGCCGCGACGCTCGAGGAGACGCTCGACCTCGCCGAACTCGTGTCACGGACCTCCACGCCCGTCCACGTCGGTTTCCAGCGGCGTTTCGACCGCGGCTACCAGCGCGCCCGGCAGGCGGTGGCGGGTGGCGAGCTCGGCTTCCTGCACAGCATCCGCGCCCAGACGCACGACCAGGCGCCACCCCACGCCGCCTACATCCCGACGAGCGGCGGCCTCTTCCGCGACTGCTCGATCCACGACTTCGACATCATCCGCTTCGTCACCGGCCGCGAGGTCGCCTCGGTCTACGCCACCGGCGCCAACAAGGGCGCGGCGTTCTTCACCGAGGCCGGCGACGTCGACACCGCCGCCGCCGTCCTGACGCTCGACGACGGCACGCTCGTGTCGCTCTCCGCCACCCGCTACAACGGCGCCGGCCACGACGTGCGCATGGAGGTCCTCGGCAGCGAGGGCACGATCGGTGTCGGCTACGACGACTCGCTCGCCGTCACCTCGGCCGAGCCCGGCGCGACCTACCCGTCCGGCCCGCGCCACTGGTCGTTCATGGAGCGCTTCCTGCCGGCCTACCGCGCCGAGCTGACGGCCTTCGCCGCCGTCGCCCGCGGCTCGCTCGCCTCGCCGTGCACGGTCCACGACGCCCTCCAGGCCTTCCGCGTGGCCGAGGCCTGCGAGCTGTCGCGCCGCGAGAACCGCCCCGTCGCCCTCACCGAGATCCCCGGCCTGTGAAGGAGGTTGCCGCGATGAGCGCCCCCACCACGACACCCGGCGACACGGCATACGACACCGCGTACGACGTCGTTGCGATCGGACGCACCGGCGTCGACATCTACCCGCTCCAGCACGGCGTCGGGCTCGAGAAGGTCGAGACCTTCCAGAAGTTCCTCGGCGGCAGCGCGACCAACGTCAGCGTCGCTGCGGCCCGGCACGGGCACCGGGTCGCCCTCATCACCCGCACCGGGCAGGACGCCTTCGGTCGCTACATCCACGAGGCCCTCCAGGGCTTCGGGGTCGACGACGCCTTCGTCTCCGCCGTCGCGGGTCCGCCGACGCCGGTCACCTTCTGCGAGGTGTTCCCACCGGACGACTTCCCGCTCTACTTCTACCGCTACCCGATCGCGCCCGACCTCATCATCGAGGCCGACGAGCTGCCGCTCGGCGCCATCCGTGACGCAGGCGTCTTCTGGGCGACGGTCACGGGACTCTCGCAGGAGCCGAGCCGCTCGGCGCACTTCCGGGCCTGGGAGACCCGTGGCCGCCGCACCCACACGGTGCTCGACCTCGACTACCGCCCGATGTTCTGGACCGACCCGGCCGAGGCGAGCGAGCAGGTCGGACGCGCGCTGGGGCACGTGACCGTGGCCGTCGGCAACCGCGAGGAGTGCGAGGTCGCCGTCGGTGAGACCGACCCCCAACGGGCCGCCGACGCGCTGCTCGAGCGCGGCGTCGAGCTCGCCGTCGTCAAGCAGGGCCCCAACGGGGTGCTCGCCGCGACCCGCGACGAGCGCGTCGAGGTGCCGCCGTTCCCCGTCGACGTCGTCAACGGCCTCGGCGCCGGCGACGCGTTCGGCGGCGCCCTGTGCCACGGGCTGCTCGAGGGATGGGACCTGCGGCGCGTCCTCGAGTTCGCCAACGTCGCGGGTGCGATCGTCGCGAGCAAGCTCGAGTGCTCCACCGCGATGCCGACCTCTGCCGAGGTCGAGGAGCGCCTGGCCACCCGTGACCGGCCCGCTGCCCCGTTCGCCACCGTCGCCGAGGAGGCACGATGACCACCACGCCCGTCAGCCCGGCCGTCAGCTCGGCCGTCAGCCCGGCCGCCAGCCCGAAGGTCGCGGTCGCCGACCTGACCGAGATCCGCGTCCGCGAGCCCGGCCGCATCGCCGCCGCCTGGGCCGCCCGGCAGCGCCGCCCGCTCGTGCGCGAGGACGGCCGGATGCTGATCGTGGCCGCCGACCACCCGGCCCGCGGGGCCCTCGGGGTCCGTGGCGCCGGCACGGCGATGGCGAGCCGGAGCGACCTGCTCGACCGCCTCGTCACCGCTCTCGAGCGTCCCGGCGTCGACGGCGTGCTCGGCACGCCCGACATCCTCGACGACCTGCTCCTGCTCGGCGCCCTCGACGGCAAGGTGGCCATCGGCTCGATGAACCGCGGTGGCCTGCAGGGCGCCAGCTTCGAGCTCGACGACCGCTTCACCGCCTACACCGCCGCGGAGATCGCGGCGCGCGGCATCGACGGCGGCAAGATGCTGACGCGCATCTGCCTCGACGACCCGGGCACGGTGGCCACGCTCGAGGCGAGCGCACGGGCCGTCACCGAGCTCGCCGAGCACCAGGTCATGGCGATGGTCGAACCGTTCCTCTCGACGCGCGAGGGCGGTCGGGTCGTCAACCAGCTCGACCCGGACTCGACGATCAAGTCGGTCCACATCGCCGCCGGGCTCGGCGCGTCGAGCGCCTACACGTGGCTCAAGCTGCCCGTCGTCGACGACCTCGACCGGGTCATGGACGCGACGACGCTGCCGACGCTGCTCCTCGGCGGTGACCCGCAGGGCGACCCGCAGGACACGTATGCGTCGTGGGGGCACGCGCTCGACCTTCCCGCCGTGCGCGGTCTCGTCGTCGGTCGCGCCCTGCTCTTCCCGCCCGGCGGCGACGTCGCCGCGGCCGTCGACATCGCCGCGGGCCTCGTCCACGGGTCCGTCGACGGGTCGGCCAACGGGAACGGGGTCGGCGCGTGAGTGACAACGAGCGCTGGGTGCGTCCGCTCGGGAGCGCCGGCACGGCCGAGTGGTCCGTCGCGATCGACGACACCATCGACGGGTGGGCGCACACGCGGTTGTATGCCGTGGACCTCGCTCCCGGACAGAGCCGCACCGTCGTCGCGGGCGAGTGGGAGCACGTCGTCGTGCCGCTCGCCGGATCCGTGTCCGTCACGGCCGTCGACGCGGACGGCGAGAAGCACGAGGCGCACCTGGCCGGGCGGGAGTCCGTCTTCGCCGGCCCGACCGACGTCGCCTATGCCTCCCGGGACTGCCAGCTGACGGTGACCGCCGTGGGCGGCCCCGCCAGGGTCGCGATCTGCGGCGCCCGCGCGGCGGAGCGGCACACGCCGCCGTTCCGTCACGTGGGCGCCGCGGACGTGCCCGTCGAGCTGCGCGGTGCGGGGGTCGCGTCACGGGAGGTCCGCAACTTCGGCATCCCGGGCGTGCTCGACGCCGACTCGATCATCGCCTGCGAGGTGATCACGCCGGGTGGCAACTGGAGCTCCTACCCGCCGCACAAGCACGACGAGGAGCGCCCGGGCGTCGAGACCGAGCTCGAGGAGATCTACTACTTCGAGGTCGAATCAACCGAGCGAAGCGAGCTTGATTCGACCCTGGAGGGGCAGCCCGCCGAAGGCGGTCCTGGCTTGGGCTATGTGCGTGTCTACGGCACCGACGACCGTCCGATCGACGTGCTCGCCGAGGTCCGGTCCGGCGACGTCGTCCTCGTGCCGCACGGCTGGCACGGGCCGGCGATGGCGGCGCCCGGCTACGACCTCTACTACCTCAACGTCATGGCCGGCCCCGGAGCGGAGCGCGCCTGGCTCATCTGCGACGACCCCGCCCACGGGTGGGTCCGCGACACGTGGTCCGACCAGCCGGTCGACCCCCGACTTCCCCTTGGAGGTGCTCGATGACGAGCGACACCCAGGCGGCCACGACCGTGCGCCTCACGGTGGCCCAGGCCGTGGTCCGCTTCCTCGCCAACCAGTGGAGCGAGCGTGACGGGGAGCGGCAGAAGCTCTTCGCCGGTTGCTTCGGCATCTTCGGCCACGGCAACGTCGCCGGGATCGGTCAGGCGCTGCTCCAGAACGAGCTGGCCGACGGCCGGGAGCGCCTGCCCTACGTCCTGGCCCGCAACGAGCAGGCGATGGTCCACACCTCCGTCGCCTACGCCCGCCAGAAGGACCGCCTGCAGACGTGGGCGTGCACGGCCTCGGTCGGTCCCGGCTCGACGAACATGCTGACCGGCGCGGCGCTGGCGACGATCAACCGGATCCCCGTGCTGCTGCTGCCGTCCGGCACCTTCGCGACCCGCGTCAGCGCTCCGGTGCTCCAGGAGCTCGAGCTGCCGTATGCCGCCGACGTGACGGTCAACGACGCCTTCCGCCCGCTGTCGAAGTTCTTCGACCGGGTCAGCCGTCCCGAGCAGCTGCCGTCGGCTCTCCTCGGCGCCATGCGGGTGCTCACCGACCCGGTCGAGACCGGCGCCGTGACGATCGCACTGCCGCAGGACGTCCAGGCGGAGGCCCACGACTGGCCGGTCGAGCTCTTCGCGCCGCGCACGTGGCGGGTGGCCCGCCCGCTGCCCGAGGCCGTCGACGTCGCGGACGCCGCTGCCGTCATCCGCTCGGCGAAGCGGCCGCTCGTCGTCGCCGGTGGTGGCGTGCACTACTCGGGGGCCGAGGAGGCGCTCCGCGCGTTCTGCGAGGCCACCGGCATCCCCGTCGGGGAGTCGCAGGCCGGCAAGGGCTCGCTGCCGCACGGTCACCCGCAGGAGATGGGTGCGATCGGCTCCACCGGCACGACCGCCGCCAACGCGCTCGCGGCCGAGGCCGACGTCGTCATCGGCATCGGCACGCGGTGGAGCGACTTCACTACGGCGTCGCGGACTGCTTTCCAGGACAACGGGGCCCGTTTCGTCAACATCAACGTCGCCCGCTTCGACGCGGGCAAGCACTCGGGCCTGTCGGTGGTCGCCGACGCGCGAGAGGCGCTGACGGCTCTCACGACGGCATTGCAGGGGTATGCCGTCGACGACGCCTACCGTGACCGCCAGGCGACGCTGTGGACCGAGTGGGACGCAGCCGTCGAGGGCGCCTTCCACCCGGCCGCCGAGGTGACCGACCGCCTCGCCGAGGGGCTGCTGACCCAGGGCCAGGTGCTCGGCGCCGTCAACGAGCTGAGCGACCCGCGCGACGTCGTGCTCTGCGCGGCCGGGTCGATGCCCGGCGACATCCACAAGCTGTGGCGGGTCCGGGACCGCAAGGCCTACCACGTGGAGTACGGCTACTCCTGCATGGGCTACGAGGTGCCGGCGTCGATCGGCATCCGCCTCGCCGACGAGTCACGGGACGTCTTCGCCATGGTCGGTGACGGCGGCTACCTCATGATGCCGACCGAGCTCGTCACCGCCGTGCAGGAGCGGGTCAAGGTGATCGTCGTGCTCGTGCAGAACCACGGCTTCCACTCGATCGGCTCGCTGTCGGAGTCGTTGGGGTCGCAGCGCTTCGGCACGAGCTACCGGTTCCGGGGCGAGTCGTCCGGCCGTCTCGACGGTGACGTGCTGCCCGTCGACCTCGCGGCGAACGCGCGCTCCCTCGGGGCGCACGTCATCGAGGTGCACTCGCTGGACGAGCTGCACCAGGCGATCAAGGAGGCCAAGGCCTGGCCGACCGACGGCGGACCCGTCGTCATCCACGTCGAGACCGACCCGCTCGTCCACGCGCCCGACAGCGCGTCGTGGTGGGACGTGCCGGTCTCGGCGGTCAGCGAGCTCGACACGACGCAGACGGCATACGGCGAGTACGTCGACCACAAGGCCACCCAGCGCCCGCTCCTCACCCCCGGCCGCCCGAACACCAGCCCGACAAGCCCGGAGTCCTCGTCATGAAGCTCGCCCTCGACCCGTACATGTTCCGTGAGACGCCACTGCTCGAGCTGCCCTCTCTCGTCGCTGATCTCGGCTACGAGTGGATCGAGCTGTCGCCGCGCGACGACTTCATCCCGTTCTTCAACCACCCACGCGTCGACGACGCAGGCGTCGCCGCCTTCGGCACGGCGTTGCGCTCGGCGGGTGTCGGGGTGTCGTCGGTGCTGCCGCTCTTCAGGTGGAGCGGTCCCGACGAGGAGGACCGCAAGGCGGCGGTGCGCTATTGGACGCGCGCCATCCAGATCGCCTCGCTGCTCGGCGTCGACACGATGAACTCCGAGTTCAACGGCAACCCGCGCGAGGCGGCGACCTGCGAGCGGATGTTCTGGCAGTCGATGGAGGAGCTGCTGCCCGTCTTCGAGAAGGAGGGGATCCGGCTCGTGCTCGAGCCGCACCCCGACGACTGGGAGGAGGACGGCAAGCGCGCGGTCGACATCATCAAGGGGATCAACAGCCCCAACGTCAGCTTCCTCTACTGCGCTCCGCACACCTTCCACCAGGGCAACGACTGCGACGGGATCCTCGACAAGGCAGGCGATCTCGTGACGATGGTCCACGTCGCCGACGCCTACGACCACATCGCGTCGTCGGGGCTGCGCTACATCGTCAACCCGCCCGGCTCTCAGGTCACGGTGCACCAGCACCTCGACATCGGACAGGGCGAGGTCGACTTCGGCCAGTTCTTCGCCGGCCTCGAGCGCATCGGCTTCGACGGCATCGTCACCTCGTGCGTCTTCGCCTGGGAGGACCGGGCGCGTGAGTCGAGCACCTACATGCGCGACACCATCCGCTCCTACCTCGACAAGTGGGCCACCGCTCCCACGCTCGTCTCCCCGAACCGCCGCTGAGCCCACCCCGCCCAAGCACACGGCATACCCCTGAACCAGCTTGCAAGAGAAGGAAACCCTCATGACCACGCCAACCCGCATCACCCACCTCATCGACGGCCGGCCGTGGACCGGCACCGCGGAACGCACGTCGCCCGTCTTCAACCCCGCGACGGGCGAGCAGACCGGCGTGCTCGACCTCGCCTCGGCCTCGCTCGTCGACGAGGTCGTCAAGAGCGCGGCCGGCGCCTGGGAGGGTTGGGCCGAGGCCTCGCTCGCCAAGCGGACTGCCGTCCTGTTCGCCTTCCGCGAGCTGCTCAACGACCGCAAGGAGGACATCGCCGCGCTCATCACGGCCGAGCACGGCAAGGTGCTGTCCGACGCGCTCGGTGAGGTCACTCGCGGCCTGGAGGTCGCCGAGTTCGCCTGCGGCATCCCGACACTCATGCGTGGCGGCTTCTCCGAGAACGCCTCGACCAACGTCGACGTCTACTCGATCCGCCAGCCGCTCGGCGTCGTCGCCGTCATCTCCCCGTTCAACTTCCCGGCCATGGTGCCGATGTGGTTCATCCCCGTCGCCATCGCGTGCGGCAACGCCGTCGTGCTCAAGCCGTCGGAGAAGGACCCGTCCGCGGCTCTTGCGATCGCCGCCCTGTGGAAGGAGGCCGGTTTGCCGGACGGCGTCATGCAGGTCGTCAACGGCGACAAGGAGGCCGTCGACGCGTTGCTGACGCACCCCGACATCAAGTCGGTGTCCTTCGTCGGCTCGACCCCGATCGCGAAGTATGTCTACGAGACGGGCACCGCCCAGGGCAAGCGCGTCCAGGCGCTCGGCGGCGCGAAGAACCACATGCTCGTGCTGCCCGACGCCGACCTCGACCTCGCCGCCGACGCCGCCGTCAACGCCGGCTTCGGTTCGGCGGGGGAGCGGTGCATGGCGATCTCGGCCCTCGTCGCGGTCGAGCCGATCGCCGACGAGCTGATCGGCAAGATCAAGGACCGGATGGGCAAGCTCGTCACCGGCGACGGCACGCGGGGCTGCGACATGGGCCCGCTCGTCACGTCCCAGCACCGCGACAAGGTGACGTCCTACCTCGACGCCGGGGTGTCCGAGGGGGCGACGCTCGTCGTCGACGGACGTCGGGACGACTACGACTCGGACGGCGAAGGCTACTTCCTCGCGCCGACGCTCTTCGACAACGTCAAGCCCGGCATGTCGCTCTACGACGACGAGATCTTCGGGCCGGTGCTGTCGGTCGTGCGGGTCCACTCCTACGACGAGGGGCTGAAGCTCATCAACAGCAACCCCTACGGCAACGGCACCGCGATCTTCACCAACGACGGCGGCGCGGCGCGCAAGTTCCAGCGCAACGTCGAGGTCGGCATGGTCGGCGTCAACGTGCCGATCCCCGTGCCGGTGTCGTACTACTCCTTCGGCGGGTGGAAGAACTCGCTCTTCGGCGACACCCACGCCCACGGCATGGAAGGCGTCCACTTCTTCACCCGGGGCAAGGTCGTCACGTCGCGATGGCTCGACCCGAGCCACGGCGGACTCAACCTCGGCTTCCCCCAGAACGACTGACTCCCAAACCTTTCGAGAGGAACGACCAACGATGGCCGAGTCCAAGGCCCGCAACACCGACGAGCGCTACAGCAAGCTGACGATCGGCGTCTGTCCCGACCAGTGGGGCGTCTGGTTCCCCGAGGACGACAAGCAGATCCACTGGGAGACCGCCCTCGACGAGATGGCCGAGGCCGGCTTCTCGGTGATGGAGACGGGGCCGTTCGGCTACTTCCCCAAGGACCCGAAGCGCCTGCAGGAGGAGATGGACCAGCGCGGCTTCAAGGTCGTTGCCGGCACCGGCTGGGGCATCCTCCACAAGCCGGAGGCGTGGGCCGACACCGAGAAGACCTTCCGCGAGATCGCCGAGACGCACGCTGCCGTCGGGGCGGAGTACATCGTGCACCTGCCCCCGATGTTCCGGGACGAGAAGACGTGGGACTACACCGACGACCGCGTGCTGTCGACCGAGGCCTGGAACGCCTACATCAGCAACGCCGACCGGCTCGGTCGCATCATGAAGGAGGACTACGGCCTCCAGATGGTGCTGCACCCGCACGGGGACAGCCACATCGAGACGCCCGAGGACATCGACCGGGTCTTCCAGGCCACTGACCCGGACTACGTCGGCTTCTGCCTCGACACGGGCCACATCGTCTACGGCGGCGGCGACCCGATGGAGCTGTGCCGCAAGTACCCCGAGCGCATCTCCTACGTCCACATCAAGGCGATGGACGAGGGCCTCGTCAAGCAGGCGCACGACGAGGACTGGCCCTTCGGCCTGGCCGTCGCCAAGGGCTGCTCGGTCGCGCCGCCGGCTGGCGCTCCCGACATGCCGGCCTTCGTCGAGGCCCTCGCCGACCTCGACAAGGAGCTCTACGTCGTGTGCGAGCAGGACATGTACCCCTGCGACCCGTCCTACCCGCTGCCCAATGCCATCCAGACCCGCGAGTACCTCGCATCCATCGGTCTCGGCCTCCGCTGAGCCCCAGTGACGAAGGAGTCACAGCAATGACCGTTCGCATCGGCATGATCGGCCCCGGCGGCATGGGCCAGGCCCACATCGACCGCATCCACACCGTCATCGCGGGCGGCCGTGTCGTCGCCGTCGCCGATGTCGACGAGGTGCGCGCCAAGGAGGTCGCCGACCGGATCGGTGGGACCGCGTACGCGTCGTCGGGCGACCTCATCGCCGCCGACGAGGTCGACGCCGTGATGATCTGCAGCTACGGCCCCGCTCACGAGGTCGACGTCCTGGCCGCGATCGCGGCCGGCAAGCCGGTCTTCTGCGAGAAGCCGCTGACACCGACCGCCGAGGCGGCGCAGCGGATCATGGAGGCCGAGCAGGCGGGCGGGCGCCGCCTCGTGACCGTGGGATTCATGCGTCGCTTCGACCGCAGCTACCGGCAGATGAAGTCGCTGCTCGACTCCGGGGAGCTCGGCGAGACGCTCATGGTGCACTGCGCGCATCGCAACGCGACCGTGCCCGAGCACTACACGTGGGACATGGCGATCAACGACACCGCGATCCACGAGGTCGACACGATGCGGTGGCTGCTCGGGGAGGAGTTCGTCTCGGCGCGCGTCGACAAGCCGAAGAAGACGTCTCTGCGCTTCGAGCACCTGCAGGACCCCTTGGTGCTGGTGCTCGAGACCGAGTCCGGCGTGCGCGTCGACGACGAGATCTTCGTCAACTGCCAGTTCGGCTACGACATCCGCTGCGAGGCGGTTGCCGAGAAGGGGACGGTCTCGTTGGGGGACCAGAACGCGATCGTCGTGCGCGACGGAGTCGGGGTGCGCAACTCGATCGCGCGCGACCACAACGACCGCTTCTGGGGGGCGTTCGTCACCGAGGTGCAGGAGTGGATCAGCGCCGTCGCACGAGGGGAGCACACGGGGTCGACGTCATGGGACGGGTATGCCGCCGCGTGCGTCTGTGACGCCGGCGTGCGTGCGCTCACCGACGACGGCGTCGTCAAGGTCGAGATGATCGCCAAGCCCGCCTTCTACGCCTGATCCGTCCGGCGGCCAAGGGCTGGCCCGTTCTGCGGGGTCAGCCCTTGGCGGCGAGGTACCAGACGGCGGATGTCAGCACGACGGCAACGAGGAGCGCGAAGAGCAGGCCGCCCGCCACGGGCAGGAACCAGCCGGGCGCGCGCCTCGACCGCACCGCGGTCACCTTGACGACGAGCGCACCGATGACGGCGCAGCCGAGGAGGCCGTGCACCACCGTCCGGGTCGGCACGGGCTCGCCGTCGGCCAACGTCCCGGACTCCAGGCCCAGCGCCCAGAGGCAGTGGTAGGCGACGACGACGATGAGCACGACCGTGACCGCGCCGGAGACCCGGTGTGCCGTTCCCAGCCAGGACGGCGGTTCGACGCCGAGCCGGCCGTAGATCCAGAGTGCCCCGACGAGCTGGACCACGGCGAGGATCCCGATCACGATGGTGAGCACGACCTTCATGTCGATGACCGTGTGGAAGCCGAGCGTCGTCGTGCCGGCGAGGGTCGGGTCGTGCACCTTGCCGAACACCCCGACGAGCAGCGCGACGACCGCTCCTGCGGCAAAAGCCGTCAAGGGGACGGCCATGTTCCTCGACGGCGCACTTGCTGCCATGGGGTCAGGATGCTCCCGCACGGCGATCGAGGGAAGGGGTCAGTCCGACGTCGCCGCGTCGAGCGCGTTCCTCGCGCTGTCGGCGGCGCGGGCGAGCGCCTCGCCGACCGGCCGGGCGCGGTGCTCGTCGGAGAGGATCTCCACACCCCAGGGCCCGTTCCAGCCAGCCGTGCGCAGGGCCGTGATCATGCCCGTCAGGTCGAAGGTGCCCTCGCCGCAGTACCGGCGGCGGTGGACCGTGTCCTCGAACAGGGTCCCGACGACGTCGGCGTCGGCGTCGTTCAGCTCGACCCCGATGATCCGGTCCAGCGGCACGACTGCGAGGTCGGACACCGGCGTGTGCGCACGGGCGACGTGCCACGTGTCGATGATGACGCCGCCCGCCTCGTGCCCGGCGTCGGTGACGAGCTGCAGTCCGTCGTGCAGGGTCTTGATGTTCGACCACGGGAAGAACTCGATGCCCAGGCGCGCACCCACGCCCGAGGCCTGGTCGGCGAGCCCCGCGAACCGCGACGCCCAGACCGCGCGGTCCCACGGCCCGTCGTCGCCGTCGGGGGTCACCTTGAGGTGGCGCGGCTCGAGCACCTCGGCCGCCTCGAGGAGGAGGTGGCGGACCCGGTCCGACTCCGCACGGTGGGGCCCTTCGTCCCACCACCAGGGGATCCCCTCGAGCTCGAGGTGGACGATCCCGTTGTCGGTCAGCAGGTCACGGATCCCGCTGAGGCCGTAGGTGGTCACGGCGCCCGGAAGGTCGTCCGAGAGCAGGCCGAAGCCCCGGAAGCCGGCCGCCGAAGCGGCCTCGACGCGTTCACGCAGGGTCAGCGGGCTGCGCAGGTCCGGGCGGTCGGAGGCGGCATCGCCCGCGCTCGTCCAACAGGTGGCCATCAGCTCGTCGGTGGGCATCGTCATCGGTGGTCGCTCCCGGAGTGGGCGTCGGAGGGTGTGGTGGTGTCGGAGTGGGACGGGCGCGGTGGCAGGCCGATCGCCTCGTAGCACTCGTCGATCAGACGCATCGTCCGGACGGCATCGGCCGCGTCCGTGCGGGCCGGCGCACCGGTGCGCACCGCCGTGGTGAGGGCTTCGAGCTGGTAGGTGTAGGAGGACCGGCGGCCGAGGTGTTCAGTGCGGCTGCCCTCGCTGGTGGTCACGATGAGCCGGTCGTCGTGGTGCGGGTTGACGAAGTCGGTGATCACGGCCTGACCGGCGGTGCCGACCAGGCGGTGGCTCATCTGGTGGCGGTCGCTCGCCATGTTGCAGCCGGCGGTCCCGGTGACACCGTTCGGGAACGCCAGCTCGGCGGTCAGCCACTCGTCGACCCCGGGCTGCCCCGGTCGTTCCCCGCCCGTCGCGCTGACGAGCGCAGGCTCCCCGCCGGCGAACGGGGCCAGGATGCGCATCGAGTGCAGGCTGTAGCAGCCGAGGTCCATGAGGGCGCCCCCGCTGAGCTCCAGCGACCAGCGCGGGTCGTCGGCGTCAGGCGCGGGCATGTCCATGACGGTCTCGACGTGTCGCAGCTCGCCGAGCTCCTAGCTGGCGAGGATCGCGTGGAGGCGCGCGACCAGCGGATGCCAGAGGTAGTGGAACCCCTCGAAGAACATTCGGTCGGTGGTGCTCGCCAGGGCGGCGACGTCCTCCGCCTCGACCGCGTTGCTCGCCGAGGGCTTCTCCGTGAAGACGTGCTTCCCGGCGGCGAGGGCGGCCTTGTTCCAGGGTGCGTGGAGGCTGTTGGCCAGCGGGTTGTAGACCGCCTCCACGTCGGGGTCGTTGATGACGTCGAGGTAAGACTGGTGCACCTTCTCGACGCCATGGGCCTCGGCGAACGCCGCCGCACGGGCGGGATCCCTCGCCGCCACGGCGACCAGTCGGGTGCCGGTGACGCGCGCCGGCTTGATGACGGCCAGGTCCGTGATGCGGGCGGCCCCGAGGAGGCCGAGCCGCAGGGGCTCCGCGGCAGCGTCACCGTGGGGCATCGTCATCCGCGCCGCACCTCATCGACCCGCACCGGGCGGTGCTCCCGGAGTGACAGCGTGGCAGCCTCGGCGATGAAGGCGACGGCCAGGGCGTCGTCGACCGTGCAGGGCGACTTCCGCTGTCCGGCAACGACATCCGTGAACGCCTGCAGCTCTGCACGGAAGGCGGCCGTGAGTCGGTCCATGAAGAAGGTGGCGGGTGGCCCAGTGGGCCAGGTGGCGCCGGGCTCAAGGTTGCGCAGTGGCGTTGCATCGGTCCACCCCGCGGCGACGCTGTCACTGGTGCCGTGCAGCTCCAGCCGGACGTCGTAGCCGCGAGGGTTGTAGCGGGAGTTCGACACGACCGCGGTGGCGCCATCGTCGAACGTCAGCACCGTGGCCGCGGTGGCGACGTCACCCAGCTCTGCGAAGACGTCGTCCCCCCGGGCGCTCCCGGTGGCGTAGACCTCGACGACCTCGCGGCCCGTGACCCACCGGACGGTGTCGAAGTCATGGACGCTGCAGTCCCGGAAGATGCCTCCGGACGCCTCGAGGTAGGGACGTGGCGCGGGCGCGGGATCCAGAGTGGTGGACCGCACCGTGTGCACCCACCCGAGCTCACCGGACTCCACTGCCGAACGGGCTGCGCTGAAGGCGGGGTCGAAACGACGCGGGTAGCCGACCTGCACGGGCGTCCCGCTGGCGCTCGCGTAGCGAGCGATCTCTACGGCCTCGTCGAGATCACCGGACAGAGGCTTCTCGCAGAACACGGGGACGCCCGCATCCACCCCCGCACGGATGAGTTCGGTGTGGGCCGTGGTGGCCGCCGCGATGACGATGGCGTCGACGCCGCTGCGCAGCAGAGCCTGCGGCGAGTCCGCTGGGTCGGCGCCCACCCGCTCCGCCACACTCTTCGTGGCAGCGGGGACGACGTCGGTCACCACGAGGGACTCGACGGCGGGGAGCTGGGACAGGGTATCGGCATGGAAGGAGCCGATTCGGCCGAGTCCGATCAGGCCAAGGCGCATGGTTCTCCTCGAGCGGGCGAAGGGGCGACGCCGACCCGCCGAGGCGACCGATGACGTCGTGGTCCCGGTTGATGACCCCATCGTGCAGTGGCGACGGCTGCCATGGCAGCACCTCGACCCCTCAGAAAGACCTCAGCGTCAGTGCACGCGGGTGCGGGGAGGGATGTTGTATGCCGTGACGACCTCGACGTTGGCCGCCACCGAGGTGGGTGCGCCACGCAACAGGCGGTGCGCTCGCATCAACTGACGCACGCCGTTGCGCATGTCCGCGTGGAGGTCGTGGTGCAAGACCGCCGTGAGCACACCCGAGCGCAGCAGCTCGACGTTGTCCTCGTCGAGGTCGTGCGCGATGAACACGGTCGGTCGGCGGTCCGCCGCCGCGCACGCCTCGGCGATGGCCCGGTTGCCGCCGCCGACGGAGTAGACGGCGCGCACCTTCGGTTGCGCCGCAAGCAGATCGGACACGAGGGCGCTCATCGTGGCGTCGAGCCCGTCGCTGTCGGTGATGGTGTGCACGCGCCGTGCAGGGGAGAGACGTGCGAGGGCCGCCCCGAAGGCGGCGGCCCTCTCCCGTTCCCCGAAGAACGACGACCGGCTCAAGGTCAGCAGGACGTCACCGGGACGGTCCCCGAGCACCTGGGTCACGAGGTAGGCCGCCGTGGCGCCGGCCGCGGCGTTGTCGAGCCCGACGTAGGCCACCCTCGCGCTGTGGCGGACGTCCGTGACGAGCGTGACAACGGGGATGCGGCGTTCCGCGAGCCGCCCGATGGCAGCGGCCACCCCGGGGTCGTCCGGTGCCTTGAGGATCACCCCGTGACAGACGCGGCCTCGACGACCGAGACCGTCGAGGACCTCGACGGCGGCGTCGACGTCAGCGTTCTCGCGTAGGTGAAAGCGGGCCCGCACGGCGGCCGGACGCGCCGCCGGCAGCTCGTCCTCGAGCGCAGACCGGACGGCGGAGCTGAAGCGGGACGGCGCCTGCACCACGACGTCGAGCAGGATCGTGCGGGCGGCCAGGCGCAGCTGCGTCTGCTGCCGGTCGAGGTCGAGCACGGCCCGTTCGACGGCCTGGACCGCCCGGGGGCTCGCGCCCGGACGGCCGTGGAGCACCCGGTCGATCGTCGCCTCCGAGAGGCCCGACTGCTCGGCGATGTCGCGGACCCGGTGCGACGTGGATCGCTGTGGAGCCATGAGCCGGAGCCTAACGCCGGGCCACTGTGCCTGAGGTCTTTCTGAGGTCTTCGGCGGCCTGACCGGGGGCGGTCACGACCGCATCCTTGAGAGATCACCCCACCACCCTCGCCACCGTCCGCGCCGTCAGCCGGTGAGCACCGTTCAGCCCGAGGAGGGCACCATGACCGTCACGTCGACCAGCTCAGCGACGCGCTGGATCCGTCCCGAGGATGCCCACCTGTCCGACCTGCTCGAGGTGCTCACCGAGCAGACCCACTTCGCCGACTACCCCCATGCGACCCGCGTCGAGCAGCAGGTGCTCGTCTACGACTGGGCCACCCTGCGGCATACGGCAGCAGACGACGCGTCCCGTCGCGACGTGCAGGCGGAGCTGGCCCGGGCGCTCTCGGACGGCCCCGGGATCGTCGTGCTGGCAGGCGCGTTCGACGCCGAACCCCTGGACCGCGCCACCGCGGCCTTCGAGCAGATGATCGCCGACCAACGCGCCAACGGCGTCGCGGCCGGCGACCACTTCGCCAAGCCGGGCGCCAACGACCGCATCTGGAACGCCCTCGAGAAGCTCGCCGTCGCCGACCCCGAGGCATTCGTCGACTACTACGCCAACGACGCCGTCGCGCTCGCCGCGCAGGCCTGGCTCGGGCCCGGCTACCAGGTCACCTCGCAGCTCAACGTCGTCAACCCCGGAGGCGCCGGGCAGACGGTCCACCGCGACTACCACCTCGGGTTCCAGTCGGCGCAGACGTGCGCCGCCTACCCGGCGCACGTGCACGCCCTCTCGCAGGTGCTCACCCTGCAGGGCGCGGTGGCCCACGTCGACATGCCCGTGGAGTCGGGCCCGACGCTCTACCTGCCGCACAGCCAGAAGTACGCGCACGGCTACGTCGCCTACCAGCAGCCGCAGTTCCAGGACTACTTCGTCGGCCACCACGTGCAGCTGCCCCTGTCGGCCGGCGACGCCGTGTTCTTCAACCCGGCGCTCTTCCACGCCGCCGGGACCAACCACACGACCGACGTGCGACGCATGGCGAACCTCCTGCAGGTCAGCTCGGCCTTCGGGCGCGCGATGGAGACCGTCGACCGCGCCCGCGTGGTGGAGGCCGTCTACCCGGCCCTGCTCTCGGCGCGCACCGCCGGCATGCCGGGTCGCGACGTCGCCAACGTCGTCGCCGCCAGCGCCGAGGGCTACGCCTTCCCGACGAACCTCGACCGGGACCAGCCCGTCGACGGCATGTCTCCCCCGACGCAGGCCGCCATCGTCTCGGACGCGCTCGCCGCCGACCTGCCCACTCGCGAGCTGGTCAGCAAACTGCGACAGCAGCTCTCGGGGCGCGAGAGCCACTGACCCTCCGCGCCGACTGAGGAACCGGAGCCGCCGCGCCGCCCAGTGCCGTCGTCGGAACGACAACACCCCTCCGAGGGCTTCATTCCTCGGAGGGGTGTCGACCAACCGGTGTCGCTTACCGCGTCAGGAGCCAGGCTCCCGAGGCTGCGTCACATCCCCGACTCACCGGGTCGGGGAGGCATCGGGTCAGTCCGCGATCTGGAGGGCCTTGACCTCGTCGCGAGCCGCCACGATGGCGGCGTGCTGGCGGGCGACGACTGCACGGAAGCCTGCGCTGAGGTCCGCCTTCTCGGCCTTCTCGTACTCCGAGACCGCGTGGTCCTCGCCCGTGACCGCGGCACCGAGGACGCTGCTCGCGTCGTCACCGGTCAGGGCGTCCTTGAGCGAGATCCACCCGCGGTGCAGGGCCGCGGCGGCCGAGCCGCTCTCGTCGACGTCGTCGCCGTACTCGTGGCCCATGGCGACGATCTCGTTCCGGAAGCCCGCGCGCTGCTCAGCGAGGCGCTGCAGGGTGGTGGCCCACTCGGCGCGGTCGCTGTCCCGCAGCTTCTCGGCGGCGGAGGCGAAGCCTCGCTCGCCGTCCTTCAGGGTCTCCACGAGTTCCTTGGCGACGTTTGCGTCGTCCGACATGTGCGCTCCTTCGATCGGGGTGCTGGACTCACGAGTCCTACCCGCCTGAGCAGTCGACCAACCTCCCACGTCCGTTCCCACCCGGAGCCACGGGCCGGTCAGATCGGCGCTAGACGATCAAGCCGACCACCCCACTGAAGGCGGTCCAGCCGCCGAGGACGCACGCGACGGCCAGTGCGATGGTGCCCAGGGTCGAGGGATCCGTGCGGCGGGACCGGAAGCCCACGATGACCGCGGGGATCGCGACGGCGAGGACGGCGACAGGGACGAGTACGTGCAGCCACAGGGGCGCCGACCGCGAACCCCCGTTCGTGACCGCGTCGGACACGTAGTAGAGCAGCAGGCCGGCGGCAGCGACCCCGAACCCGAGGGCGACAGCGGTCCAACCGATCGGGGAGTGCGGCGCGAACGCCTTGACCGCGTTTCTCATGGGGGCGCCCCTTTCGATGGCCCGCGAGTCTGCTCCCCTCTCTGACATCGTTGCCGATGAGCTGCGCGCAGGGACGCGAATGAACCGGTCAAGCGCGACGTACAGCAGTCCGGAGGCTGGCCCTCCAGAGGTGGGTTGCTAGAGGACGACGAGCAGGCCCGCCCCGACGCCCAACAGAGCGGCCATGCGCCGCAGCGAACGCGACGACGAAGAAGGCCGGGACGAGGGCGATGGAGATCCACGCCCGGGCCAACGGGCTCCGGGTCCGCGGGCCCTGCTCGTCCGCAGCGTTGGTGGACGAGCTGGTCGTATGCGTCGTGCTGGCCATGATGAGCGCCTCCTCCAGTGCAAGCGTCGCTCGCCGTGCAGGGCGTGAGAAGAGGCGAAGGTCCTTGCACTGTCGCTCTGCAGCGACCCGGGTGGGGCCGGTGACGGCGCTAGACTCACGACGTGCCGAGCCGGGTCCGCGTCGCGGGAGTCGTGGCTGCGCTCTCGGTGACGAGTGACCTGACTCGAGGCCGTCCGCCGGGAGAGGCCATGCGGGCGTGCTTGGTGGCCGGCGAGCTGGCTCGCCGTGACGGTCTCCCTCCGGTCCGTCTGGGCGAGGTCTACTACTCGACCTTGATGCGCTATGCCGGGTGCGCGGCCACCTCGCACGAGGCGGCGGCGGCCTTCGGCGGCGACGACATCGCGGTGCGTGCCCGCGGCGACCTCGTCGACACGGCCCGTCCGGCGGAGGCCGTGCGGTTCCTCGCGAGCCTTGGCACCGGGGTCGAGCGGCTTCGCGTGCTGGCACGGATGCCGAGGGTCCCCGGCCTGGTGGCAGCGGCCGCGCGTGCCGACTGCGAGGTGGGCGCCGAGCTGACCACGCTGCTCGGCCTGCCCTCGGCGGTCACGGCATCCGTGCTGTGCGCCTTCGAGCGGTACGACGGGAAGGGCGCGCCGGTCGGTCGGTCGGGGGACGAGCTGCCGGAGCCGGCCCGTTACGCCGCGGTCGGCCACGCCGCCGTCATGTTCGACGCCGTCGGTGGGCCGGGTCTCGCCGTCGAGAACCTCACCCGGTGGTCCGGACGTGCCCTGGACCCGCGGACCACTGGCAGCTTCCTCGACGCGTCGCGCGAGCTGCTCGAGCTCGCGGATCCCGAGGACCTGTGGGCGACGGTCGTTGCCGCAGAGCCGGATCCGCACCGCTTCTTCCGGGACGACGACCACCTGGACGAGGTGCTGGCGGGGTTCGGCGATGCGGCCGACCTCAAGGCCCCGTTCTTCCAGGGCCACTCGCGTGGTGTGGCACTGCTGGCGCGGGCAGCGGCCCATGAGCTCGACGGCATCGAGCCGAGGCTGGTGTACCGCGCCGGGCTCGTCCATGACCTCGGCCGGGTGGCCGTCCCGACGGGTGTCTGGGAGCAGCCCCGGGCGCTGCGACCAGAGGAATGGGAGCTGGTGCGCCTGCATCCCTACCACTCGGGCCGGATCCTGTCGCGGTCGCCGGAGCTGGCGCCGCTCGCGCCGATCGCGAGCCGACATCACGAGCGGCTGGATGGCTCCGGCTACCCCATGGGCGTCCAGGCCGGCGAGCTCGACGCCGCCACCAGGCTGCTCGCCGCCGCGGACGTGTGGCACACGCTGGGGGAGCCACGGCCCCATCGGCCCGCACATCCACCTGCGGACGCCGCCCGGCTGATCTCGGCCCTGCCGCTGGACCGGGACGCCGTCCGCGCCGTCCTGGCTGCCGCCCACGGCCCGCGGCCGACGTTCCCGCCGCTGCCGGTCGACCTCACCGGACGGGAGCTGGAGGTGCTGCGCCTCCTGGTCGACGGGCTCACCAAGAAGCAGATCGCCGAACAGCTGTTCATCTCGCCGGCCACGGTGCACACCCACACGGTGCACGTGTACGCCAAGTGCCAGGTCACGACCCGCGCCGGTCTGGCGATGTTCGCCATGCGCCACGGCCTCGTCGCGGCACCCGTCCGGGCCGGACCGGATATCGACTGAACGGTCGATGTGCCGGTCGCCCGCCCCCTCCTAGCGTGGGCCGGACCAACCAAGCACCGACCTCAGGAGGACCTGATGACCACCATGACCCACTCCACCGCCGAGACGGACGTCCAGGCGGTGCGGTCCGGTTTCGAGGCTGTCGGCACCGGCGACCTCGCGGCCTTCGCGGACGGCTTCCACGCCGATGCGACCTGGAACCACCGCAACCCCGACCGGCTCGGCGGGATCAAGCACGGCATCGACGAGATCCTCGCGTTCCTCGGAGCCTCGATGGAACTGACCGCCGGCACGCTCCGGCCGGTGCCCGAGCTGTTCATGCCCGACGGCGCCGGACACGTGGCGGTCCTCACCCGGATCACGGGGGCGCGCCCCGACGGCCGCACGTTCGACGACACCCAGGTCCTCTACTTCCAGCTCGAGGACGGCAAGGTGCGTTCCGTCGACCAGTTCGTCGGCGACCCGCCCGCAGTGATCGCGTTCTGGGCCTGAGCGGGCGCACGAGCGCCGTCTCGTCAGCTGGTCGCTCGGCTCTGTGGTCTCGGCGCTGCCGCCTAGCCTTGTGGGATGGATCTCGGCCTGGACTTCGGCACCACGCACACCGTCGTGGCCCACGGCGACCGCGGCAACTACCCGGTCGTGTCCTTCCTCGACGAGGACGGCGACGCCCGTGACCACTTCCCCTCCGTCGTCGCGGACGACGCGGGCACGCTGGTCTACGGCTTCGCGGCGCTGGAGGCGGCCCGACGCGGTATGCCGTGCGCCCGCTCGTTCAAGCGGGTGCTCGCCGAGCCGCGGGTCACGCCTGACACGCTCATGCGTCTCGGTGACCGCGAGGTGCCGCTCTTCGACGTGCTGACCGGGCACTTCTCGGCCGTGCTCGACGCGCTCCGGACCGCGTCGAGCATCGAGGGCCGGCTGGAGGGGGCGGTCCCGCCCCGCGCCATGCTCGGTGTGCCGGCCCAGGCCAACAGTGCCCAGCGCTTCCTCACGCTGGAGGCGTGCCGACGTGCCGGTTTCGACGTGGCCGGCCTGGTCAACGAGCCGTCGGCAGCCAGCTTCGAGTTCGCGCACCGGCAGGCCCGGTCGATCACCTCCCGGCGCGACCTCGTCATCGTCTACGACCTCGGCGGCGGCACCTTCGACGCCTCGCTGCTGCGGCTGTCGGGCACCCAGCACGAGGTGCTCGACTCCTTCGGCGTCAACCGGCTCGGCGGTGACGACTTCGACCACGCCCTCGCCGAGGCAGCCCTGCAGGGTGTCGGCCGCTCGGGGACCGAGCTGTCCGAGGCGTCGTGGGCGAGCCTGCTCGAGGAGTGCCGCGAGGCCAAGGAGCGCATCGGCCCGCAGTCACGCCGGGTCGCCGTCGAGGTGCCCGCGGCCGAAGGCGAGGCCGGCACCGCGGTGACCGTCCCCGTCGACGACTTCTACGCCGCGGTGACTCCGCTGGTCACGGCGACGACCGAGGCGATGGAACCGCTGGTGCAGTCCCTGAGCTCGCCCGACGGGGACGGTGACGAGCTCCAGGGGGTGGCCGGCATCTACATCGTCGGCGGCGCGAGCGGACTACCGCTGGTCCCACGGCTGCTGCGGTCTCGGTTCGGCCGCCGCGTGCACCGCTCCCCGATGCCGAGCGCCTCCACCGCCATCGGCCTGGCCATCGCGGCCGACCCCGACGCGGGGTTCTCGCTGCGCGACCGGCTGTCGCGCGGCTTCGGCGTCTTCCGGGAGCGCGAGGGTGGGGCCGCGGTGTCCTTCGACCCAGTCCTTGACCGGTCGCTCCGGACCACCGACGCACTCGGCGACCCGGCATCCGCCGAGCCGGTGGTGGTGACGCGCCGCTACCGGGCCGCCCACAACATCGGCTGGTTCCGCTTCGTGGAGTACTCCTCCGTCGACGACCAGGGCGAGCCCCGCGGGGACCTCACGCCGGTGGCCCAGATCGTCTTCCCCTTCGACCCGGAGCTCCAGCGGACGGTGAGCCCGACCGGAAGCGAATCCCCCGCCGAGGCCTCGGCCCTGCGCGAGGTGCCCATCGTGCGCCTCGAGGCCGGCCCGCTGCTCGAGGAGCGCTACACCGTCGACCCGGCCGGCATCATCGAGCTGTCCCTCACCGATCTCACGACCGGCTACCGCCAGGAGCACGTGCTCCACGTCTGATCCGGATCGGACCGGGTGCGGCCCCTTGGCAGACTGGTCGTATGACGGGACCTGATCGTGACCGGGACGCCGTAGGCCGCGCGCGCCAGGGGAGGCCTCGCGACGCTCTGGGCCGGCCTTTGCCCTACGGCGCCGAGGGTGTCGAGCCGGTGTCGGAGGAACCGCTGCCACCCGAAGAGACACTTGCAGCAGCGCGAGAGCTCGTGGGAGCAGGCCGTCCGTTCTCCGCGCACGAGGTGCTGGAGGCGCGTTGGAAGGCGGGGCCGGTCGAGGAACGGGACCTGTGGCAGGGGCTCGCGCAGGTCTGCGTCGCGATGACACATGCCGCCCGCGGAAACCAGGTCGGAGCCGATCGACTCTTCGACCGGGCCGCGGAGCGGTTGACCGCCTTCGAGGCGACCGGCCGCTGGGCCTACGGCCTCGACGTCAACGCCGTCATCGAGCAGGCGCGGAGTCACGTCGGGAAGCTGTAGGCGCAAGCCCGGAGCGCCGTGAGGTGATGCCCGTCGTTGAACGATGCAATGATCACGTCGCCTCGCGACCACTGTCACGGAGGCCCCCGACGCAAAGGAGCGCGATGACTCACACCGTCACCGAGGGCCTGGCCGTCGCAGCCTGCGGACTGCTGCTGCTCGCCGCCGCGTTCCAGCTGGGGCTCAGCGCCGGGGCCCCATGGGCAGCAGCCGCCTACGGCGGCCGCGTGGCGCTGTCCGACGGCCGACTGCCGAGCAGGTACCGCGCCGCCAGCCTGGTCACGGCCGTGGTGCTGATCGCGATCGGCTGGCTGCTGCTGCTTCGCGGCGGAGTGGTCGGCTCCACGTCGCAGAGCTCGGCGCTGATTCTGGCGTGCTGGGTGTTCGCCTTGCTCTTCGCGGTGAACACCGTGGGGAACCTCGCCGGCCGGCACCCCCTGGAGCGATGGGGCATGGGAGCGCTGACGGCGTGCCTCGCTGTGCTGTGCGTTCTCCTCGGTCTCGGCTGATCGCCGACGCCCGGCACGCGGCGGGATGACTGTGAGGATCGCCAAGGCAGCCTGACGGCGCTGGGTCGGGCCCTGCCGGAGGGACGGGCCCGGGGAAGCCATGCCCCGCGCGTTGGCGCATGATGATGGAGACGTGCGCGGGGTGCTGCTCGATCTCGATGGTGTCGTCTACGTCGGTGACCGGCCGGTGCCGGGCGCCCCCGAAGCCATCGGCTGGCTGGAGCGTGAGGGCATTGGACACCTCTTCCTGACCAACACCACCTCGCGTCCGCGGCTGGCGGTGGTCGCCAAGCTGGCTGGTCTGGGGATCGCGGCAGGGGTGGACCAGGTCCTGACACCGGCCGTGGCTGCAGTGACCTGGTTGCGGCGCCAAGACGTCACTCGGCCCGCCGTCTTCGTCCCGGAGGCCACTGCTGCGGAGTTCGCCGAGCTGGATCCCCTGCCGGACGGGCTCGAGCACGGGGCTGGTGCGGTGGTCATCGGCGACCTGGGCGAGGGCTGGAGCTACTCCGCGCTCAACCGCGCTCTTCGTCTGCTGATGAGCGACCCTGCAATCCCTCTGGTCGCCTTGGGGATGACCCGGTACTGGCGAGCCGAGGACGGCCTTCGCCTCGACGCGGGCGCCTTCGTGCGGGCGTTGGAGTATGCCGCGGGCCGGACCGCGGTCGTCGTCGGGAAGCCCGATCGGACCTTCTACGGCGCCGCGGTCGAGGCCCTGCACCTTCCGGCCGACCAGGTCGTCATGATCGGCGACGACATCCACACCGACATCGAGGGTGCCCAGCTGGCGGGGCTGACCGGAGTGCTCGTGCGCACGGGCAAGTTCCACGCGTCCGATCTCCACGGCGGGGTGAGCCCCGACGCGGTGTTCGACTCCGTGGCTGACCTGCCACGACGGTGGGCCGAACTCTGACCGAAGCCGATCGCTTGGGTGGGCGAGCTGGAAAACCGCCTCAGCCCCTTCGGTCCCGATGCAGAATTCGCAGCATGATGATCCGCTGGGGTGACGAGGATGCCGATGACGTCACGGCATACGACCTTCCCCGTGGCACGTGCCCAGCGTGCGGGGGCGGCCAGGTCCGGCATCTCGTGATCGGCCTGCCCGCTGACCCGGAACCCCTGACGAGCACGCCGCCGTGGGTCGAGTGGGTGGGCTGCCTTCACCCCGGGTACGACCGCGAGTGTGACCGTTGCGGTGCCCAGTGGGAGTCGGAAAATTCAGCGTCCTGACGCTGCGCGACCGCCTTGCTCCCGGCCGAGACTGGCCGCCACGGCGAGCCGGTCGACGAGGTCGTTCATCTCGTGGCCGGAGTGACCCTTGACCCATTGGAAGGCAACGTCGCCGCGCTCCTTGACGGCCAGTACGACCGCTCCCATAGGTCACGGTTCGCCACCGGCTTCTTCGCCGATGTGGTCCAGCCGCGCTTGAGCCACCCGTCCCACCACGTGTCGCGGAAGCAGTTCACGACGTAGGTCGAGTCGCTCACCACGACGAGCGGGCCAGAGAGTGAGGTGACGGCCTCCAGGGCTGCGCGGATCTCCATCCGCTGGTTGGTGCTCGGTCGTTCCGAGCCCGACGCGAAGTGGTCGTGGTCGATCGCCCAGGCCCATCCACCCGGGCCCGGGTTCCCCGAGCACGCGCCGTCGGTGTAGACGAAGGTCGCACCCTCGGGAGCGACCATCGCTGGCCTCGACGCCCGGGCCTTGCCCGCGGTCCGGCCATGCGGCGAACTGGACGTGTTCGACTGTGGCGTGGTCAGGCCCGGGAGCGCGAGGTCGTCCCGGCAGTCGGTGTGCACCCAGCCCGTGGCGTCGCTGCCGGCGCCGACGATCTCGTCGCCTGCTCGGATGGGTGCCTGACAGCGCGTACAGCGTCCCGGAAACTTGGCCAGCACGGTTCTCCTCGAAGCTCAGTGCGCCGCGCGGACGGTCGCCTGCACGGCCCGCCCACACGATCCGCGGATCCGAGCGTAGTGACAGCGCCAAGACGTCCTGAACGCACCCGCACCGCGCGACGGCAGGCGTAGCGTCCGAGGATGCGCAGCTTCCCGGTGACCGACGAGATTCGTTCCTACGCCGTGGCTCACGGGACTTGGCGCCCGGACGGTGTGGTGCGTGAGCTGCAAGCGCAGACAGCCGAGCTGGGGGACCCGGCAGGCATGCAGATCGGCGACGACCAAGGCCAGCTGCTCACGATGCTCGCTCGGCTGATCAACGCGCGCCGAGCGGTCGAGGTGGGAACGTTCACCGGCTACTCGAGCCTGTGCATCGCTCGGGGCCTGGCCGAGGGAGGCTCACTGCTGTGTTGCGACGTCAGCGTCGAGTGGACGGAGTTCGGTCAACGCGCATGGGCCGCGGCCGGTCTGGCCGACCGGATCGAGCTGCGCATCGCACCGGCGATCGACACCCTGCGCGCCCTACCCCTGGCGGCAGACATCGACCTGGTCTTCATCGACGCGGACAAGCCCTCCTATGCCGCCTACTGGGCTGAGCTGGTGCCGCGCGTCCGCCCCGGCGGTCTGTTGCTTGCGGACAACGTCCTGTGGAGTGGCCGGATCGCCGACCCGGAGGCGACAGACGCCAACACCACCGCCCTGCGCGCCTTCAACGACGTGGTCGCCTCCGACGATCGCGTCGAGGCCATGGTTCTCACCGCATTCGATGGTCTGACCGTCGCCCGACGGCGGTGACGCAGCCTGCGAGAGCAAGCAATCCTGGCGATGAAGCGCATGCGTGACAACGCTGACCGGCCGTGGGTGCAGCCGCCGGCCGCAGGCTGGGTGGGCCGAGCAGCGACTTGAGCTCTGAAGCGGCGTCCGGCTGCGCCCCTTCGAGGGTCGACTGCGGCGGTTAGACGCAACTCCGTGGGGAGGCGGACCGGTGCCGGAGACTCTCAACCCTGCAAACGGCGGGCCGCGGTCAGTTAGCGGACGGCTGTAACCGCTCCTTCAGGCTGGAGAAGGTTTGCACGGTCGGCGTGTGATCGGCGACTTGAAGCCATTGTGTCCTCCGGGCCATAGAAGGCTCCGTGGGCAACACCAGGCAGGCCCAGTACGGAGTCCACCTCGTCTCTCGACAGGTAGCCGGCGTGACCTGCCACGCGGGTGATCACGTCAACCAGGAGCTCGATCTCCTCGAGCAGCTGATCGTCGACGAGGTCGCGCCGCGGCGGCGGTGCGGGATCATCCGTCCCCTGAACGTGAGGGGTGCCTTCTGGCATGGGGTTGTCTCCTCTTCAGGCGCCCTGTATGGCCGTCCTGTCGCGCATAGGAGCGGCCCCGTCCCACTTGTGGCGAGGAGCTGCTCCGTGCGACGGAGCCGCGATCTCCGACCGACCGGACGGTCACGAACCGATCTACCGGTCACCTCGCATCGCCAAGCGCGCTTACCTGGCCTGTGACTCCATTCCTGCCCGAAGGGCAGACTTCCATGAGGTGATGTCGGGCCGCTTCCGGAGCAGCGCTCGGCGCTCCCGCTCGGTCATGCCTCCCCACACCCCAGAGTCTGTCCTGCTGTCCAAGGCCTCGGCCAGGCACTGCGCGAGGACCGGACACGTCTTGCAGACGGCCTTTGCGGCATGCTGGGCCTTGCCCCGGACGAACAACGACTCAGGGTCTTGGCCGGCACAGTTGGCCTCCCTGGCCCACTCGTCCACCCACAGATCCAACGCGACAGCACTCATGTCAACCACCCCTCCCCGGCCCGGCGCCTCCCATGACTACCGAGCCGACCCGGGCCGTCACACCGGCCCCGATCATGCGGACCCCCCACAGGCCCAAGGACAGACACTACGAGCGCAAACCCTGTCCTGATATAGCCCATTTAGACCGTTTTGAGCACGCCATGACTAGTCACTTTCGCCGAGTCTTTTCTGGTCACTCCAGTCGGCTGGAGAGAGAGCTGCAGCAGTTGCGAGCCGACGTGGAACGGACGCGGAGCTGGGGCTCTGCCCTTCGTCGTCCTCGCCCGAATTGCGGCGAAGTGTCGGGCCGTGCAGTTGCGGCGGTCGACGGGTGCCAGCTCGGGCATGGCAGGCGAACGCACGGGGCGGATTGCCGCGCGCGTGCCCGTGAGCCGTCCCGTCGATCCGGTCGGAAGTAGGCTCCTGCGATGACTGTGGACGTGGTGACCTCTATCGAGACCGACGTTGCCCGCGATCAGGTTGCCGCCTTCGCCTCGGATCCCGAGAACGCCCCTCGCTGGTACGTGAACATCAGCTCCGTCGTCATGGAGACTCCGCCACCTGTCGCTGTCGGGTCGCGTATGGCGTTCGTTGCACATTTCTTGGGCCGGCGGATCGCGTACACCTACGAGGTTCGCGAAATGGTGGTCGGCGAGCGGTTCGTGATGAGCACCGCTGAAGGCCCGTTCCCGATGGAGACGACCTACACCTGGTCCGATACGGCGACCGGTGGTACCCGAATGACCCTGCGCAACCAGGGAGAACCGACAGGCTTCGGCCAGCTCGCCGCGCCCGTGATGGCACGCGCCATGCGCCGCGCCAACCTCAAAGACCTCCGGACCCTCAGGAGCCTCCTCGAGAACGCGGCCACTTAGGCCCCCATCAGTGGGAACGCAGGCACGATGATCGGCAAGCGGCGGTAGGACGCTGTCTCGAGCATCGCTCGCCGACCGTCGCCCCGTGCGTGGCTACGCTGTGGGCGTGAGTCGGCCCTTCTTCGACGCCTCGGAGAGGGCGGCGCTGTGCGACCTTCTCGACCAGTTGGGGCCAGACGCCGCAACTGTTCTCGCGCCGTGGACCACCCGCGACATCGCCGTGCATTTGGTCCTGCGTGAGCGCGACCCGGTGGCCGGCCCCGGGCTGGTGGTGCCTGGCCCGTGGGCGCGTCTCGCCCAGCGTCACCATGCGCGTGCGGCGACGAGGGACTACTCGCAGCTCGTCGCGTCGGTCCGGTCGGGGCCCACCGGAGTGTTCCGGCTCAGCTGGCTCAGACACGTGCCGAATCTCAATGAGCTGTTCGTCCACCACGAGGACGTCCGCCGTGCGAACGGCGGCGCCCCTCGGGACCTCGACCCGGCTATGAGCCGGGCGCTCTGGGGGAACGTTCGCAGCGGAAGCTGGCTCCTGGCTCGCCGACTGCGCGGTTGTGGACTTGAACTGCACAACGCCTTGACCGGAGAGACAGTCCGCGCCCGGCGCGGCCCGGACATGGTCCGACTCGACGGAGAACCAGGCGAACTCTTGCTGTATCTCTTCGGGCGTCAAGATGTTGCTGACGTCCAGATCGAGGGCCCACCGCGAGCCGTCGAAGAGGTGACGTCCACCCGGTTCGGTCTCTGAAGAATCACCGACGCGCCGCTATGAGGATGACCGACTGGCTGCGGAAGGACGCGGTTATCGTTGCAGATTTGCTGTTCGGGCCGCTCAGCCTAGGCGTGTTGGTCCGCGGCCGAGTCTGGTTGTACCGACCAGTCTGCGGGTTCGTCGTCGGTGTCGGTGTCGGCGATCGCCTTGGTCTGGTGGACCTTGCCTGGTGTGTGGTGTTGCGGCGCGTAGACGGTGTAGACCTGCATCGGCTCGTCGCCGACGTTGGTCACGTTGTGCCAGCTGCCGGCCGGAACGATCACGCACCAGCCGTCGGTGACCTCTTGGTCGAAGGTCAGTTCGTCCTTGCTGGGTCCCATCTGCGCCCGGCCGCGGCCGCGGTCGAGTCGGATGAACTGGTCGGTGTCGGGGTGTTTCTCCAGTCCGATGTCGCCGTTCACTGGGATCGACATGAGCGTGACCTGCAGGTACTTGCCGCTCCAGGCCACGGTGCGGTAGTTCGCGTTGTCGAGCGTCTCGCCCTCGAGGTCGAAGGCCTGAGGATTGGGGCCGATGTCGGTGATGCTCATGGTTTCGACCCTAGCCTCGCTCGGACGTGACTGGACTGCTTCCTTGATCAGGGCAGTCCCGACGCGCTGAAGGCCGTGTTCGTGAAACGAGAGCTCCCTTTTCATGAGGTGGTTTCATCCTCCAGGACGGCAAGCGGGCCGGAGGACCTGCCGCTTCGCGGCGGAGTGGGATACGCCCAATCGTTCGGTCGCCCGGGGGCGCCGCGCCCGATCTCAGCCTCTGGTGCGCGCCTACGATGCGGTATGACCGATCGGGCTACACCGAACCTGCCAGCGCGTGATTTCGTGAGTACGAGCGCGTTCTACGCGCAGCTGGGGTTCACCGAGGACTACCGCGACGACGGCTGGATGATCTTGCGACGCGGCGGGGTGCACCTGGAGTTCTTCCCCTTTCCCGACCTGGACCCATCCACGAGCTCGTTCAGCTGCTGCCTGAGGCTCGACGATGTCGACGACTTCTATGCGGTATGCCGCGCCGATGGATTGCCCGAGACCACACACGGATGGCCTCGGATCCATCCACCCCGCCGCGAGTCGTCCGGGCTGCGAATTGGTGCCCTGGTCGATCCGGACGGCAATCTTCTGCGACTCGTGCAGAACGGCTGAGCGACCTCGAGGATGCCTTGGAGTCGCCACGGGTTGGTAGGGGGAGTGCACTTCTGCACATTTCAGGAGGTGGCCGCCTCGCGGCGGAAAGGCGCGCTGTCGCTCGGGCGCTCGTCCAAACGCGGTCCTGCCGACTTGGACAGCACTCACAGCGGTACCCGCCGGTCCGAAGATCGGCGGGTACCGTCGCGCTGCTGGGTGCGTCAGGGCGATGCAGGCGCCTGCAGCGGGGTTAGTTCGGCGGTGCTCACGGTGTTTCCGCCGTCGGACGTAGACAGAGCGACCAGGCGCAGCCAGCGCGCGTGCGTCGGCGCAAAGTCGACTTCTTTCTCGGTCTGGTCGCCGTTGAAGGTTCCGGCTGCTGCAAGCCGCCAACGGCCCGGACTGGACGCGACCTCAACGCGATAGCCCGCAATGCGCCCGGTCGTGGTTCCATCCTGCGGGGGCTCGTAGCGCAGCCCTGCAAGACGGGTCGGCACGCCGAGATCGAGGGTCATCCCTTGTGGGAGTGCCCCTGTTGTATCGACTTTGGTGTAGGGGTTGTCGTCGAGCATGGTGCGCGCTGCACCAGCTGCGGTGCCGTCCAGCGACGTGACCGAGATTGCCGACTTGGCGATGCCGGTGAGTTGGGACGGTGGCGGGTCGCCAATCGCGTCGGCCCGGCCGAAGAACTGCCACACCGATGAAGAGCGTGGGCCGCCCCACGTGCGTTCGGCGAGGATCTGGAGCGGGCGACGGGCGAAGAAGTCCAGCCACTGCGGGGACTGCGTCTCGGCCTTGTCCGACCAGCGGCTGACTCTGTAGCCCAGCACGCCGGCCGGGTGCTCGAACGGATAGTTCTCGTAGACGTTCTGAACGTCGACGTAGCCGTAGTCCCCGGGCTTCTGCCCGAAGCCGGCGCTGACGTAGAGCGCCATCTCCGGCGTCCCGACGACCCGATAGCCCTGCGCCGCCAAGCCGCTCGGGTCGTTGTTGACCCACGAGTCGATGATGATGTCTTTGTTGGGCTGGATGCTGGTCTTCTGGTTGTTGAAGTCCCACCATTCCCACATCTCGGTGGTCTTGCCGTAGGAGCGGACCTGCGCGTCTAGCGTGTTGAAGAAGTCGGTGAACACATCCCCGGTGTAGGCGAAGCCGCGCTGGTGCTGGTAGGCCACGAGTTCCGGGCAGGCCGCCTGGTCGGCGTCATACGGATATTCGTCCCCGCCGATGTGGAACACCTTGCTGTCGAAGATCGGGATCACCGCGGCGAGCAGGTCATGAACGAAGGCGCGGGTATGCGGAGTGGTGATGTTCATGACCCAGCCGCCGTACTGCGCCCCTGGCCAGTGGCTGTAGTCCAGCGAGTGACAGCTGAACCGCAGCGTCGGGTCCCAGTGCGTGAACGTGGTTGCGTGTGACGGCAGGTCGACCTCGGGGATGATGGTGACGTGGTACCGGTTGGCGTAGGCCTGCAGGTCCCGCAGCTGCGCGGGGGTGTACGACTCGGCAGCGGCCAGGCCGGGGAACTGTGGCAGGTTGATGCGGAAGCCCTCCCAGTCGCTCAGGTGCAGGTGGAAGGTGTTGAGTTTCTCCCACGCCATCGTGCGGATCTGCGAGCGCAGGTAGGAGATCGGGTAGAACTTCCGCCCGACATCGAGCATCTGGGCGCGCTCGCCGAAGTTCGGCGAGTCGCTCGCTGAGCCGTGCGGCACCCGCGCTCGATGTGGGTCGGCTTTGAGCATCTGTTCGAGGGTCTGCGTGCCATAGAAGACACCGGTGTCGGTGGGCGCGCTGATCTTCAGCTGCTGGTTGGAGTCGAGCCGGTAGCCCTCAGCGCCCAGGCTGGTGTCGTGGTCCAGCGTGAGCACGACATCCCCGGCGTGGCCCATCCCCGTCACCACTCGAAGTCGGTGCCCGGTCTCAAGCTCCAGGTCGTCGCGGAACGTGGTGGCCGTCGCCCGCAACGCGTTCGACTCGACGACGATGCGGGACCTGGGTGTCAGCGCGAAGCTGCCGGCCCGGCCCGTCCACTGACGCAGGCTTGGCAGGACGGCTGGTGCCGAGGACTGCGGGGTGGCGGTGCTTTGTGCCTTGCGAGCCGCTTCTTGAGCCACCACCGGTGCGGCCACGAGCGAGATGCCCAGGCCTGCGGCGGCCGCTGCGGCGAGTGCCCGTGCCAGCCCGCTCACTTGTGGCCTCGCTGCGTCATCGCCTGCACCAGGCGCGGGGACGAGCCAGTCCCGAGCCGCACGAACAGGGGGGTCTGCGCGAGGCTGGCTTGGTAATCCTTGAGCGTGACACCCTGCGCCCCGGCATGCACGACCCGATGGCGCAGCACGTCGTACCAGCTGCCGGCCGGCAGGTGGATGCTGCGGGTCGTGCCTGTGGTGAGTACCGGTGCCGCGAGCAGGGAGTCGCCGAGCAGCCACTCGTCGTCGACCGTGTAGGAAGCGTGGTCGTTCGGGAAGTCGAAGAACAGCGGCTTCATGATGGGCTCCCCGGTGCGGACCGCACGGTTCACCTGTGTGTCGATGTAGGGGGCGAGCGCCTGGTGCAGGCGAACGGCGTCGGCGTAGAGCTGCGCGGTCTGGGCGTCGTACGCGTGGCTGCCGCTGGCGTTGCTCACGCCCAGTGGTGAGGTGGAGGAGTACATGAGTGGCATGAGGGAGGCTGCCTGCGCCCACCGGACCAGCACGTCCTTGGTTGCCGGTGGCTGCCCGAGCGAGCCGCCGATCATGTCCGTTTCGACGAAGGGGTAGCCGATCGTGCTGATCGCCATGGCCTGCGCGACGCCGGCCTGGAGGGAGTCCCATCCGGTGCCCTTGTCCACCTCGCGGATGACGAAGCCGTACTTCTGTGAGCCGGTCCACGAGAGGCGTACGCCCGCGCCCTGTTGGTCGAACAGGCCGGTGACCTGGGCGCCGAGCTTGATGTAGTCGAGGGCTCTGTAGCCGGGGTAGGGCGCGCAGGACTCGTCGAAGAAGCGGGTGTCGAACTTGAAGCCGTCGACACCGTAGGTGCTCTGCAGGTTCTTCAGCTGCGCGATGTACCAGGCTTTGGCAGCCGGGTTGCCCAGGTCGACGATGCCGGCCGTGCCGTTCCACCAGGTGACGCTGCACGGCTTGCTCGGGTCCGTCTTGGACTTGAGCAGGTAGCCGTGGTCGGCGGCGTAGGCGTAGTTCTTGGCGTCGTTGTTGATCCATAACGTGACCCAGAGGCCGAAGTCGTATCCCATGGCGTGGATCTGCTGGGAGAGTCCCTTGGGGTCCGGGAACTTGCTGTTGAAGTCGAAGTCGCCGTAGTGGGTCGACCAGCCGTCGTCGATCTGGATCGCGTGGAGCGGGATCCCCGCGTTATGCAGACCCTTCGCGTAGTCGAGGACGGACTGCTGCGACACGGCCGTGTAGTTCTGCGCCCACGTGTTGAACAGCGGGGTCTTGAACTCCGCCGGGCTCGCGTCGCTCTTGGTGGGTGTACCGGTGATCCCGACGTAGTCCTGGTACACGTCGTGCGCGTTCCTCTCGACGAACACGGTGTCGTCCATCGAGTTCGCGTCCTTGATCGCGTAGCCGAAGACGCCGTGCTGCTCGGAGTTCAGGGAGACGTCCATGACGTTACGGGTGTCGACCCATAGCCCGGTGCCCCGCTCGGTGAACCAGAACGGGTCGGTCATCAGGTATTCGGCGGGGGCCATCGCGTCATCGTGGACATTGCCGGAGTCCAGGGGCCAGGGCTGGCGGGTGTAGGGCCCGCCGTCGGGCGTTTGCGCCTCACCTTGGCCGTACCAGTGCCCGGCGGAAGCCAGGTCGTAGTGGGCGGACACTTGGGTGGCGGCGGTAGTCCCCGTGACGGACCAGGTGACGCGGTACCGGTCGGCTGAGGGGGTGATCCGGTAGTTCACCGTGTCGCCCGCGACAGTCGTGGCCAGCGTCAGGTCAAGGACTCCGTCGTGCCAACGCGCATCGGTGACGCTCGTGGCCGATCCCGGGCCGGCCGCAGTCGTGAAACCGACCGCGGTATTGGCGGTCTGCAGCACGGTGTGCCCGTCACTCACCGTCGTGATCCGCAACGGTGCACGTCGGATGTTCAGCCGGTAGCCGGGTGCGCCGCTGGATGCGGGAACTCGGAGACTGAGTTGGTCTCTCGATGCAGCAAATTGAGGTGAGGCGGAGCGCGCAGGCGCGGCCGTTGCGGTACTGGCCGCGGATAGCACGGGAGCGAGGCACAGGGCCGCCACCCCGACGGCGGTGACGGACCAGGTTCGGGTCGTCGTCCAGGATTGCGGGGTCCTTCGGGAGGTGCGATTTCTTGTCATGGGACGTTCCTTGGGGAGGCGCGCTACGCGCGCGACGGTCGGGAGATCTGGTCGCGGAGCGAGGGCGACGTCGCGGCCAAGGAGAGTCAAAAAACGACATTTCGGATGGAACGGTGCTGCTGACACTAGGAAGCCGCTCAGCTCGGAGTCAAGGGTTTGACTGCACATTTCTGCTCGATGCCTGCCCGAACCGCGCATGATTGCGCATGTCAGCGACGAGATCAGGCGGGCGCCCGCGCGCAAGGTCGCCCGAAGCGGCATCGCCAACACTGTCCAGGTCGAGCTCGGCGCGTAGGCGCGGGGCAACACGTCGACAGCGCCCTCGGCGAGCTGTCGCTCACTAGTCGTTGTGAGCTACAGCTCCAACCTCCTCTTCAAGGGAGTGCCCGCTGCTGCAGTCAACATGGTCGACTGGCGGCGGATAGACGCAGCGGGCACAACCGTCGCTTGACCGAGCGGACCATGGCAAATGAGTAGGTCCTCACCACGGCAGGACCCAAACCAATCACGGGTGGCGGCAGGTGCGCCGTGAAGCTCGCTCCCCTCAGTCGACCCGACCGAGTACGCGGTTGCGAGGCACCGGCGACGCCGGGTCGGGCATGGTGACGCTCAACGGAACCGCCGCAGCTTTACCGGCTTGCAGTCGCTGTTCGGATGCTGAATGCACCCGCGCCACCTCCTGCCCGGCGACCACCCAGGTCCCCGGAGCCACGAGCAACTCGACGCCTGCAGTCGGATCCACCCGGTCTTCTTTGCGGTCACGGCCGGTGCCCGCGGCGCGGGCGACAGTGGCGACGTCCCAAGCGTCCAGAACCGCATATCCATCTTGCTCGGCAACCACGTTATCGACGTGCAGAGCTGTGGGGAGCGGCTGATCAGGATCCCCGCCTTGGGCGGCCACCATGCGTCGCCAAACGGCATAGGCGCTCCCATCGCTCAACTTCCCGGCCGGGTCGGCATCGACCCCAGCGTGCCTCAGCATCTCCCGGGCGAGCTCGATGGTCAGCTCCACGACGTCGGAGGGCCCGCCGCCCTGGAGAACTTCGACCGCCTCGCGCACCTCGAGGGCATTCCCCACCGTCAGCCCGAGGGGGGTGTTCATGTCGGTCAGGAGAGCGCTGGCTGAGACGCCGAAGTCCCTCGCGGTCTCAACCAGAGCGGTGGCGAGCTCGCGGGCCTCGTCGACGCTTTTCATGAACGCTCCGGAGCCAACCTTTACGTCGAGGACGAGGCCTCGCGTGCCCTCGGCAATCTTCTTGCCCAAAATGCTGGCCACGATGAGCGGTACCGACTTGACCGCTCCGGTGATGTCGCGCAAGGCGTACATGAGGCGGTCCGCGGGCGCCAAGTCGTCGCTCTGACCGCTGATGACGGCACCAACATCGCGGAGAATGTCGGACTGCTCCTTGGGACTCAGTTGCGCGCGCCAACCCCGAAAGGACTCCATCTTGTCCAGAGTTCCACCCGTGTGTCCCAGTGCTCGACCGGCAGTCTGGGGCACCACGACGCCACATGCGGCCACGAGCGGCACGAGGGGAAGGCTGATCTTGTCGCCCACGCCGCCGGTGGAATGCTTGTCGACGGTGGGGCGGCCCAAGTCGGACAAGTCGTGACGATGACCGGACTCGATGACCGCCCGCGTGAGCGCAACTGTCTCCCGCGGACTGGCGCCCAGGCAGCAGACCGCCATGCAGTAGGCCGCCATCTGCTCGTGGGCCACGTGGCCGGCAACGTAGCCCTGGACGAGACCACGGATGTCGTCCTCACTCATCTCAGCGCCTTGGCGCTTGCTGTCAAGGAGGACCGGGACAGGTCGGCTCAGCATGGTGTCTCCTGCTCAATCGTATGACTAAAGGGAATGGCGGGACGATGTCATGGCCACATCGGACTTGGCAAGACCCTTGACGTCCGGACCCCAAGGCGCCTACCGTCGGCAGTCATACGAATGACTGACGTCCACCCCGGTCGTCTGTCGTACCCCTCGCTTCAACGGAGAAGAGATCATGAAACGGACAGCAGCACTGGCCGCCCTCGCCGGCGTCGGACTCCTCTTGGTTTCCGCCTGCGGCACGTCCTCTGGCAGCGAGAGCGGGGCCAAGAGTTCGTTGGTCTGGGTGGACGGCGGAGGCGCCTACCACGAGGCCTTGGACAAGGGCGTCCTGCAGCCGTACCAAGCCCAGGGCGGTGCTGACATCGTTTCGGAGGCCGGCACCGACAACGCCAAACTGCGGGCCATGGTCGAGGCCAACCGCGTGAGCTGGGACGTGTACAACGGTGACAACACCTGGGGCACGGACCTGGACGCGCAGTACCTCGAGCCTCTGGACTACGCGGCCATCCCCAAGGAGCAGATTCTTGCGGGATACGCGTCGAAGTACCGAGTGGCTAACACCATCTACTCGATTCAGCTCGCATGGAACACCGACAAGGTGAAGGGCACTCCTCAGGGCTGGGCCGACTTCTTCGACACCAAGAAGTACCCCGGCAAGCGCGCGGTGATGGACTACTCGGCCGGGGGCATCTTTGAGATCGCTCTGCTTGCTGACGGCGTCGCACCTGGCGACCTCTACCCGCTGGACATCAAGCGAGCGGTCGCCAAGCTCGACACCATCAAGGATGACCTGGTCTTCTGGAAGAGCGGTGCGGAGTCTGAGGACCTTGTCGGCTCAGGCGAGGTCGCGATGGTGATGACCTACAACGCTCGAGCCTACGACGTGAAGCACGTCCTCGGAAAGCCGGTCGACTACACGTTCCGTGACCAGATCTTGGCTGCGTCATACCTTTCAGTGCCGAAGGGCACGAAGAACAAGGACGCAGCAATGAAGCTGATCGGCTACGCCGTGGGCTCACAGGCGAATGGCAACCCGAGCAAGTACTTGCCTCTCGCACCCTCAAACACCAAGGCAACGCCAGACGCGAAGATGAAGAAGGACCTTCCCACCTCGCACCTCGCCGAGCCACACGCCGCGTTCGACGACGCATGGATCGCCAAGAATGCCGCGGACATCGAGACGGCCTACCAGCAATGGCGCGCGTCGATGTGACTCATCCACGGCCCCGTTCGGCCGCTCCACGCTCGATGACGAGGTAAGGCAACTGATGTCGAAACATAAGACCGGGTCACTGCACTGGCTCCTGATCCTGCCGCTCCTGACGGTGCTCGCTGTGCTCTTCATCGCGCCGCTCTACTTCGTCATCGCGCGTGGCTTCACCGATCCGCCCGGCGCCGGTTGGACCAACTATCAACGCGTCTTGGAAGACTCAGCCTCACGGCGGTTCGCGTGGAACACCATTCGCACGGCAGTCACCGTCACGGTGTGCGCTTCCGTTCTTGGCTACACCTACGCGTACGCCACCTTCCGGGCCTCACGACGCGTGCAGGGGCTCATGCTCTACTGCGTACTCGTGCCTTTCTGTACGAGTCTGCTGGTCCGCACGTACGCATGGGCCGTCATGCTCCGTGACGAAGGAGTGGTCAACAAGACGCTCGCCTCGATCGGGCTAATTGACGTCCCACTGCCTCTGCTCCGCAACAGTTTTGCCGTCACGCTGGGCATGACCCAGATACTTCTGCCTTTTGTGATCTTGCCGTGCTTCAGCGCCATGACCCGCATCGATGGCGGCCTGGTGCAGGCGGCACGGAGCCTCGGAGCCTCGCCAAGCAACGCCTTCTTTCGCGTCTTCCTTCCGCTCACGCGCCCTGGTCTCGCAGCTGGCGCGTTCCTCACCTTCATCTTGGCGACCGGCTACTACATCACACCCGTGCTTCTGGGCGGTCCCGGCGACCAGCCCATTGCGGTGCTGATCGAGAACGCCGTTCAGCAGCAGGGAGATTGGGGTTCGGCCGGCGCGCTGGCGGCGCTTGTAACCGTCATGGTGCTGGTCGCCCTCATGGCGGGCTGGCGGTCGCTCACTCGATCCGTCCTCGAGACCGGAAGGAAAGCATGATGGCCCGAGGCCTAGCCCTGCGGCGCACCGTCACGGTGTTGCCCGTCTTGCTCATCGTGACGCTCCTCGTCCTACCGTCGCTGGTCGTCATACCGATGAGCTTCTCGTCGGGGGCAATCCTGGAGTTTCCTCCGCAAGGCTTTAGCCTGCGCTGGTACCAAGCCATCGCAACAAACGATGCTTGGCTCCAAGCCGCCCGTAACAGCCTCGCCGTGGCACTGGCTGTGGTTGTTCTCTCCACCCTCATCGGCGCCCCCGCTGGCATAGCCCTTGGTTTGTGGCGGTGGCGCGGCCGATCGCTACTCCTCGGTTTCGCCTTGGTTCCCGCGGTGATGCCACCGATGGTTCTGGCACTAGGGATGTACATCACCTACGCCCAGTTCGACCTCCTCGGTTATTGGGGACTGGTAGCCGCGCACACGGTAATGGCGCTTCCCTTCGTCGTGCTCACCGTCATGTCGAGCGCTCAACTCGTCGACCCGACGCTGCTCACCGCCGCTCAGAGCCTGGGAGCACGCCGTTGGCGAGTGCTGGCCGAGATCGTCCTGCCGCTGGTCAAGGGCGGCCTCGCTACGGGCGCTGTATTCGCCTTCATCACCTCCTGGGATGAAGTGGTCGTCGCGCTTTACCTCACCGACCCAACCTTCAAGACGTTGCCCGTGGTCATGTGGAACCAGTTGCGCGAACGTGTAGACCCCAACGTGGCAGTCGTCGCCACCCTGCTTCTCGCGGTGACCAGCCTGGTCATGGCTTACGTCGTCTTCAATAGAGGGAGCAAGCAACGTGTCCAGTGAGATTCGAGCGAGCGCCCGACCTGATGAAGCGGTTGCCAGCCGAGGTGCCCGCGGGTCGGCGCACGTCCAAAGTGGAGCCGTGCCCGTTCTGCTTCGCGGCGTCACCAAGCGTTACGGCGCCGAAACGGCCGTCGCCCCCCTCGACCTGGCCGTAGAGGCGGGATCGTTTGTGTCCTTCCTGGGACCTTCCGGCTCAGGCAAGACCACCACTCTGAAGATGATCTCTGGCTTCGAGCGTCCTGACGAAGGTGCTGTCATGTTCGGCGACCGCGACATCACGTTGCTCCCGCCGGAGCAGCGTGGGGTGGGTGTCGTCTTCCAGAACTACTCGCTCTTTCCGCACATGTCCGTGGCTCGCAACGTCGAGTTCCCTCTTCGCATGCGGAATGTCGACCGCGACCTTCGTCGCCGCAAGGTCCGCGAGGCGCTGGAGCTGGTCGAGCTGCCGCATGTTGCTCATCGTCGGCCGCACGAGTTGTCCGGCGGCCAGCAACAGCGCATCGCGATCGCCCGAGCCCTCGTCTTCGACCCCGCACTCCTGCTGATGGACGAACCACTCGGCGCGCTGGACCGGCGACTGCGTGAGGCCATGCAGCTCGAGATCAAGGCACTGCACGAGCGCCTCGACGTCACGATCATCTATGTGACCCATGACCAAGAGGAAGCACTCGCCATGAGCGACCAGATCGTGGTCTTCAACCACGGTCGAGTCGAGCAGGTGGGTACACCCAAGGAGGTGTACCGCGAGCCGCGGACGTTGTTCGTCGCGGACTTCCTTGGAGAGTCCTTCTCCATCAGTGGCGGCGTGACCGACGGCGTCTTCACGACCGGCGGCGAAACCCCGCTCGTTCTGAACGTCGATCCCGAGATATCCAACGGCTCCGCAAAGGCAATCTGGCGAAGCAACTCTGTAACTCCCATCCCGCCCGTCGACGCTCACGGTTCCTGGACGCGCATGTCCACGACAGTCGTAGCTTCGGCGTTCGCCGGGGACCACCTGAAGCTGAAACTGCTGGGTCCTTCGGGCAACGAAGGCATCGTGTCGGTGGGGCCCGATTGGCCGGCGCCCTCACCCGGGGAAAGCCTCGACGTCTACGTCGATCGCAACTCAGCTGTTGTAGTCAGTGCCGGATGCGAGGCCGCAGCGTGACTATCACCCCATCCGAGGTCACCCAACTCGTGAACGCCGCAACCGCCGCCCGCGACCACGCGTATGCGCCGTACTCGCAACACTTGGTCGGTGCCGCCGTCCTCACCGCCGACGGAAGTGTCTTCGCTGGAGCGAACATGGAGACAGTGACCCTCCAAAGCTCCGTGCACGCCGAGCGAGCAGCCGTCATCGCGATGGCCAACGCTGGCCATCGGCGCGTCCGCGCCGTCTGCGTCGTGGGCCCCTACTCCGGCATTCCTTGCTCGGAGTGCCGACAGACGGTGTGGGAGTTCTGCGGCGGCGACCCCGACGTGGTCGTCGTGAGCGCGCCAACCGACGGCCCTCGCCAACGACTGACCATGGGCGTTCTCCAAACCTTTCCTTACGGGCCCGAGACGAAGGGAATCGACCCCACCCGGTTCTGACCAATGACTGGACGGGGCAATTCCGCCCCGATGAGACGGCGGCGGCCTCCTGTGCCACCGCTCGCAACCGCGACTGGCCTGTCGTCCGACGGACCAGAGAAAAGGACGGAAGAATGACGATCTCGAACGCCGACGCCCGCATCGAGTGGGTGAAGTCGCAGTGCCGACTCCTCGGGGCGCTCTGTGAGGAATACAGCGAGTCACAGCCCTTTGCCGGAATGACGATTGGCACTGGAATCCATCTCGAACCGAAGACGGTCACGTTGCTGCTTACGCTGGCCGCTGGCGGCGCCAAGGTCGTCAGCACCGGCAATCTCAACACGACCCAGCCGACCGCAGTGGACTACCTACGGCGTCACGGCGTCACCGTCATCGGCGGTCCAACCCGTGACCCGTACGAACACCAGGCGTTCTTGGCGGAGGTCATTGCCGCCAAGCCAGACCTCATCCTGGACAACGGAGGGGATCTCTTCGCGCGCTACCTGGCCGACCCGTACAGTGGCCTTCGCGGAGGCACCGAGGAGACCACCTCGGGCCGTACCCGCCTCACGAGGATGCGCGACCAGCTGGCCATGCCGATCCTTGTGATCAACGACAGCCCGATCAAGCAGTTCGGCGAGAACCGCCATGCTGTTGGGCAGAGTGTGTTCGAATCAGTGCTGCGGATCACCAACATCATGACCAACGGGAAGCGCATCACGGTGTTCGGCTACGGCGAGTGCGGACGCGGTGTCGCCATGAACTTCCGCAGCGCCTTCGCCCAGGTGACTGTCGTCGACAGTGACCCGGTTCGCCGTCTGGAGGCCTTCCTCGACGGCTACATCGTCGCCTCTCGCGAGGAATCGATCCGCTCGGCCGACGTGCTCATCACTGTGACGGGTGCCGACCACGTGCTCACCCGCGATGACCTGCCGCTTCTGAAGCAGGATGCCATCCTGGCCAACGCCGGGCACTTCCCGTTTGAGATCGACGTCGCCGACATGGTGTCTTCCTCAGCCGTCACGAAGGTTATCCCGAATGTCAACGGCATGGACACATGGCTGCTCGAGAGCGGCCGCCGGGTGCATGTGATCGCCGAGGGGCACATGATGAATCTCAGCGGACCCCTTCCGTTGGGCAACTCCATCGACTCGATGGACTTGGGATTCGCGCTTCAGGCGCGTTGCCTGGAAGCCGTTGCGGCGGGACGCGTCGGGCCGGAGCATTGCGTCGTGCCTGTGCCACGTTTTGTCGATGAGCGCGTGGCGAACGATTATGTGCTCTCGCGAACCACTGCCGAGGAGAGCCTCGGAAGCAGCGCCGTACCGCTGTCCCGCTAACCCACTACCGAGAGGCCTCCCATGCAGCGACCGGCGACTAGCACCGACGTGGCCCGCCGTGCCGGCGTAAGCCAGTCCACGGTGTCGCTGGTCCTGCGCGGAAAGGACGAGGGTCGCATAACCCCGACCACGGCGGAACGGGTGCGCAAGGCCGCTCGCGAACTCGAGTACGAGCCGAACGCCGTGGCCGTCAGCCTCAAGCGAGGCCGCGCCGACGTCGTCGCGCTCGTCGTGCCAACCGTCACACAACCGTACTTCGCGAGCGTCCTTGTCGAAGCCGAAAAGGAGGCTCGCGAAGTCGGTTGTGATGTGATCCTTTTCGACAGCGGCACCGACAACGACTGGACCGGTCGGCTGGTTCGGATGATCCGCAGCCGTCAACTCGATGGCGCCATCGTCTGGGCGCCGACGAAAGCGGAGATTCTTCTTCTCAAGGTGATTCGGAGCAGGTTGGTGCTTATCGAGGCGAGCTCAGCCGGTTTCGAGCGGATCGATCTGGAAGTCGAGCGCGGCGCTGAACTGGTCGGCTTGCACCTGACGAAGCTCGGACACAGGCACATCGGCTACTTCGGCGTGAAGGCACATCGCGAGACGTTCCGGCGTCGTAAGGAAGCGCTGCGGACATACGTGGCTTCGCGCGGCGGACAACTCGTCGATACGTGCTCGGGGGAGTCGCCGCTGGAACTCGAAGCAGCCGAATCGGCGGCCAATCAGCTCCTGGACGCGATCACTTCTGTGGGCTCAGTGACAGCCGTCGTATGTGACGACGACCTGCTCGCGGCTGTGCTCGTTGTGGCATGCAGCGAACGAAATGTCCCGGTCCCTGACCAACTCTCCATCGTCGGTTACGGCAATCTCTCCGTCGCCCGCCTTGTCCGTCCCCAACTCACCACCGTCGACCTGCCCACGTCAGTGGGCCGGTTGGCCATGAGACGCCTCCTCGATGCCGTGCACGGCACCCCGCGTCCCAGAAAGAAGGCGGCAGTGGATTCAGTACCCGTAACGCTGGTCGAGCGTGCATCCAGCGGACCTGTCCGCGATGGTTAGCGCCAGGAGACCGAGGATGGGTGCGACTGGACTCAGGTCCGGTCGACGCGCAGTACGCAACCTTCGAGCGACTTCGGGCAAGCCCCGATCGCCACTACGACGGTGGCAAACCGGCCAGGACCCCATCCGTCAGATGCGGACCAGGCAAATCACCGGCCTGAGCGCGGATGATGGCTGAGCCGCCTGCCCGGCAGGCGGCGTAGAGACGCATGTCGACACCGCACCTGGGAGAACCGTCCGGCGGCTTGCCGTCAGGGACCGCAGCGCGAAGGCGAACCGGGTGCCAAGATCTCCTGCGTGGGTGAGAACGGTGCAGAACTCTCAGGCGAGCCGGTCCGGGCGTGCCTGTGGTGCGGGCGCGGAATGGAAGGCAAGAAGGCATCAGCACTTGCGTGTTCAACCGCATGCAACCACGCTCGGCTGGCCGCTCGTCGCAAGGCAGAGAAGTGGGCTGGTGTCGATGTGTCGCGAGCCTGCGAGCAGTGTGGCGCTTCGATGATCGGCAAGCGACCACACGCGCGCTTCTGCTCGCGAAAATGCAAGGCCGCTGCAGCCCAGGTGAAATACAGAACAGAAGGCCTCCTTCAGGAGCGCGACCGTGCCAGGTACGACCGCGAGGGCGCCAAGCGCCGTGAGTATGCGAGGCAGTACCTGCAAGCGAATCCGGAGCGGATGCGGGCGATTCGACTTCGTCGCAAGGGACGAATCAAGGCCAACAGTTTCAGCTTCACCGAGAAGGACTGGCAACGGCTCGTAACCCGGTACCGCGGCTGCTGCGCCTACTGCGGCGAGCGCAGCGACGCGCTGCAGCGAGAACATGTCGTTCCCCTAGTCCGAGGCGGCACCCATGGCGTGGGAAACATCTTGCCCGCGTGCCCATCGTGCAACTACGCCAAGAAGGACAAGTTCCTGGTGGAGTGGCGCCTGAAGCGCCGAAGGATCGGCAGTCTATAGCGGCGGTTAGACGCACTGCTCACGACCATCGCCTAGGTGTTCAGCTCGAGGGCGCGATCTTCTTTCATCGGCCCAACGGGGCGGGCGAGGGCGAGCCTGTTGGCTGCCCCCGCTCGGTGATCTGAGCGGCGTCAATGGCTTGGATCTCTTGGGAGCCGTAGTTGGCGACCAGGATTGTGTTTCTACCCGGCTCCACGGCCACATCCCGGGGAAAGCCGCCCCCCTCGACTCGAGCCACCACGGCCGGGCGCCGCGCGAGCGCGGCAGCAAGATCCACGATGCGAACGTCGCCGGCGGCGGAGCCGCTGAACCTGTTGGAGTCCGTCACGAGCAGGTATCGGCCGTCACCGATGAACGCCAGAGCCACCGGTGCCGCGCCGACGGCGACCTCGGCCAGCCGGGCATGGGTCGAACTGGTGCGCAGGACGGCGGCATCGAACGCGAGCACCGTATTGCTGCCCCTTGCGGTGACCCAGACGACGGTCCCGTCGGCGGAGACGACCACACGGACCGGGCTACAGCCTGCGGCCGCACTGGCAACGACGGAGTGGGCCGGGTCGGTCTCTGCACGGTGGAGGTCGAGAACGCTGAGCAGGCCGTCGCGTCCGGAGCCGCCTTGGCTGGTGGCATACAGCCACTTTCCGTCCGGGGACACGGCGACGCCCACCGGTGCCGGGCCGAGAGGTGCTGCCCCGACCAGGGTGGGAGACTTTCCGTCGATCGCAGCGGCAAGATCGAACACATCGAGGGCTGAGGACTTCTCTTGTGTGACGAAGGCGTACCTTTCGTCCGGGGAGATCGCCACACCGGTTGCGCCGGATCGTCCCGGGTCTGTCATGGTGCCCACTACCGCGCCCTCGGTGCCCGCGATGGCGGCAGCCACATCCATCACGGTCGCGCCCGAGCCGCTGTCGGCTACGACGAGATCGGACCCGTCGGCGGTCAGGGCCATTCCCGCGCTGGTGCCCGGGACTGGGAACTGACGGACGAGGCGAGGAACGAAGGAGTCGTCGGAGAACAGGCCAATCCTGGGCCCCAGCGAAGCGAACGACCACCGGCCATCGTGCGTGGTGACGATCGCGAAGGGATCACCAGGCACAGCAACAAACTCGCTCCGTGCCCTCGAAAGCGGGGGTTCAGGTCCAACCGATGTTGCGCACGGGGGGAAGCCGACGTGCGAGGCAGACGACTCCGAAGCCTGGACGTTCCGGGATGAGCAGCCAGTAAGCACCAACGACACGAGCACGATGAGCACCGGCGATGCGTGGCTGCATCGACCGGCTCGACCCGAAGCGTGACTCATCTAGGCCCCCGCGTTGCCCTTGCCCTGACCGTTTCCGGGACACGAGATGACCGGCGAGCGACAGGCTTCCCCGTCACGCGGCCCTGCAAGAAGGTGATGCCGATGACGCGCCGTCGACCAGGGCCACACGTGATCGCTCGGTAAACCACCGCTTCTACGGCTGGGCGCCGTCGCGGGTGGTGCGTGAGTTCGGAGTCGCCGGCGAGGTAGGTCACAGCCGAAAGTTGAGCGTCCGTCATCGTCGCAAGGCGGAAGTCGACAAGAGTCGTTGAAGCGGACATGGCGTCTTCTCAAGGGCGACTGGGCATCGGACGCGAACTCGGCCGCGGGTAACGAGGCCGGGCAACTGGACCAGATCGACGCTAGTCCCAATGAGGTCACCGCGGCCGCAGGCGGTGGAGAGAGCCGCCCTCGCGGTCACGTCCGAACCTGTGGGTCGCCTCTATTCCGACAATGCGCTCGATCGACCCATGGGTGTGGACCGCCCAGAGGGTGCACGGGTCGTCCCGCCAGAGCCCAGCTGCTCTGGGTAGTCGGCATCGGCGCGATCGCGAACACCGGGCTCCGGGCGGGCTTCAGTATCCTCACATCGGCGGCTCTTGCAGCAGCCGTCTTGGTCCCCGTGGCTGGGTCTCTCTTCGCCGCTTCCCCCCGCCGCCGGGACCGAAAGCAGATCCACGCACATGTCTCCAAGTGGATCCGGGGCTGAACCGTGGCCGAGTTGGCCATACGCCCGACCGGCGGCGCTATGACACTGCCGAATCCTGTCCCAGCTTCGGCTCGGCGGCATCGCGACAGGCCGGGTCTTGCGGACGGGGTTGCTCGAGCTTGGGCGCAGGTAGGCGCCATATCGCGGTCGACAGCCTTTACCGTCGCTGACAAGTCCCCGACACGGCGAATCCAGTCGGGGACCGACAAGCGGCGGCTGGCCGAAGCCGAGGCGGCATCGGGTGCGGGTCGGTCTGTGGTCCTGACGTTTCCTCGATGGTCGCTCCAGCCAACCAGGGTCCCGTGCAAAGTTCCTCCAGTTGCACGGGCTGGCGAGTAGCGTTCCTAACAGCACCATCGGGGGCCGCGGCAGATGTTCGGACAGGAGACGTGACGTGGCGAATCGGGAAGACGCAACTCTGCTCGTGCAACTCGCACAGTGGGGCTCCACGATGGGCATCGAGGAAGCACAGCACGCAGTGTGGAGCGACACCTTCGACCCCGAAACGGCGTCCGCCGACGACGTTCTCGTATCCCGAATCCTCACCTGGGGCGAGACCGTTGGCACGCTCACCAAGAACGGACTTCTCGACACCGACCTGGTCCTGGACTGGCTCTGGGTCTCAGGCCTATGGACACGGGTGGGTCCAGCAGCCGTGAAGCTGCGCGAAAAGCACGGCGTCCCTGAGCTCTACGAGAACTTCGAGGCTCTGGCCATGCGGCAGGGCTGAGGGCATAGCTACCGGGAAGTGACTCGAGGGCCAGCTGTCCGACGGGGCTGAGAAAGCCGCATCTGGCGCGCCCGGCATCTTGAAGCGCCCCAGGCAACGGCACGTGCCCCGCAGTCCTGCGCCGAAGACCGCTGCTGCGATGTCCATCCAGTCCCGGCCGTCCTCGGACTCCGAGCAGCCAGATCCGGCGGCTGCAATGCGAACTGGGCGACCGCGGGAAGAAGGCCATGGTCTGCACGGTTACGTCGGACATGACCACACTTGTCGAGCGCACCGTCGCGGCGCTGCGTGTCAACCACACCACCCTCGCCGCGCTGGTGGCGACCCTGTCCGAGGAGAACCTGAGCGACCCCAGTGGCGCGACGCAGTGGAGCGTCGCGCAGGCGCTCTCGCACCTCGGCAGCGGTGCGGAAATCGGCCGCAAGCCGATCGCGACCGCCGCGGGCGAGCGCGTCGAGGCTGAGGACAACCAGGCGATCTGGGCGCGGTGGAACGCGTCTTCCCCGGCCGACCAGGCAGCCGAGTTCGTCAAGCACGACGAGGCGTACCTCGACACTATCGAGGCGCTCACCACCCAGCAGCGCGATAGCTTGATGATCGACCTGGGCTTCCTTCCCGAGCCAGTGCCGCTGTTGGTCGCGCTCGGCATGCGGCTCAATGAGGTTGCCAACCATGCCTGGGACGTGCGCGTTGGGGTCGACCCGTCAGCGACGGTGGACCCGGAATCTGCCGAACTGCTCGTCGAGCTCTTTCGCGGGCCGTTGGCCTTCCTGCTGGGGTTCTCCGCAAAGGCGGACGCGATCGAACAGGAGGTCCGCCTGACGATCCCGGGCGGCGCACTCGAGATCACCGACGCGGTCACGATGACCGACTCCGTGGATCATCCGACGGCCACGTTCGAGGGTCCGGCGGAGGCCGTGGTGCGGCTGCTCAGCGGACGGCTCGGCCGCGAACATGCCGCTGGCGTGACCGTGACCGGCAACGTCACGCTGGACGAGCTCCGGAAGGTCTTCCCCGGCTACTAAGCTAAGCTGCGAGACCCTCGAAGCCGCGCCAGACCTCGACAGTTCCGGAGTCCGCGATGGCTCCACCTATACCCATGCCTCACATCGGCATTATGTGGGTGAGACGAGTGCGCCCGACAGGCGGCGGTTAGAAGCACCTTCTACGACCATCGCTTGATCGAGTGGATCGCGGCATTTGCGTGCGTTGGACGGAAGCGTCACCCGATGTTCGCGGGAGGCCAGTCGACAAGTGGTTTGCCGATCTCCCATTCATGACCGTATGGATCGGCTACCCGGCCAACGAGCCATCCGTGCTCCTGATCGACGGGCGACTTCTCAGTCGCGCCGGCCGTGACCGCCCTCGTCTGCACGGCCGTGGGATCGTCGACGACAAGCAGGATTCGACCGGTTGAACCGCCGACGTCCCGAGGGACCAGTCGCTCGGAACTCGCACCGGCGGTGGCTATCCAGCGGACGGCTTCGCCGATCGCCAATTGAGCAACGACGTCTTCCCCGTCGCCCGCCATGTGGAGCAGCCTGGCTCCGAAGGCGTTCTCGTAGAAGCTGACCGCAGAGGCGCCGGCGTCTACCCACAATTCAGGTTGGATGGTCGTCATCGCTGTAGTCTCCAGCAGGCCCGTACAACGCGCATTCGGCGGCATGTCCGGAAGGGCGCGTAAGCCGCCCCAACGAAGAAACCCGAACCTAGCAACGCGTCGGTACCTTTCGACCCACCGGCGTCGAAGAAGACGAACGCAGCAGCCGATCCCAGGAACGTCAAGGCCATGGCGACTGTGACTGTGCGATAGGCCCAAACGAAGAGACGCCGACCCGGGCGATGATGGGGGTGCCGATGATCTCGGTGGTGATGAGGATGAGGAGTCCTCCGCCCCGTCGCGAGGGTCACTCAGACCTGCTCGATGGCCAGTGATCTGGCACCCAGTCTCCCTGCGGATCGGTGGTCTGCCCCACTTCGATCAGATGACCGTCGGGGTCTCGCAGATAGCAACGGATCTCGTACAGGTGTTGCTTCGGGGGCGTCAGGAACTCCGCTCCACGCGCGCTCCATTCGGCATGCACAGCGTGTATGTCCCTCACCCGGATATTGACGAAACTGCTGACCCGGTTGGGATCGCCAGGCGTTACCAGGGTGACCTCCGGCTCGTCGTCGGTCGGCCCTCCGCCGACGTTGATGATGATCCAACTGTTCGACAGTTGGACATAGGTGAGCCCTCCGGCAACTGAGAACGCTTCCCTTCCCCCGAGCACACTGGTGTAGAAGCGGCGAGAGCGCTCGACATCGTCCGACACGATGAAGTGCGCCAGCACGATTCCCTCTGGGGCCGGTGGGAGCTCGCCGGCGGGCGAAGTCACTGGCCAATGATCTGGCACCCAGTCTCCCTGCGGATCGGTGGTCTGCCCCACCTCGATCAGGTGACCATCGGGATCACGGATGTAGCAACGGATCTCGTACTGGTGTGGCTTCGGGGGTGTCAGGAACTGAGCACCTCGGGCGCTCCATTCGGAGTACACCGTCTCCACGTCCTTGACCCGGATGTTGACAAAGCTGCTCACCCGATTCGGATCGCCAGGCGTTGCCAGGGTGACCTCCGGCTTGTCGTCGGTGGGGCCTCCGCCGGTGTTGATGACGATCCAGCTATTGGACAGTGCGACGTTGGTCGGCCCTCCGGGGCCGGAAAAGGCGACCCGCCCCCCAAGGACTTCGGTGTAGAAGCGACGAGAGCGCTCGACATCGCCCGACACGATGAAGTGTGTGAGCAGAATTCCCTCGTGGGGCGGTGCGACCTCGGCCATCTGCTACCTCCGGTGCTGTTCCACGGTCAGCGCGCCGTGTCACCCAACGCAAGACCCGACCTCAAGACTTCACCACCCAACCGGACGACCGCCTCACCCAGCCCGGGTGAACGCCACGAGAGGCCTACACACGTCCGCTTATCGGCTGCATGTGGGTGAAACGTATGCGCCGTCAGGCGGCGAAAGGACTGTGAGGATCGCCAAGGCAGCCTGATGGTGCTGGGCTGTGGTTGGTGACCGCGAGTGTGACCCCCGGAATGACTGGCTTCGTGCCTTTGTTGCGACTTGTCCGCTCGTGGTCACCGGCCCCGGCCCGGTTGGAGGAGCTGGCCTGATCAGGAGCTTGACCATCTGGCGTTAGAGGCGCCGGATGTGTCTCATCACAGTCCTGC